>MNYN01000054.1 GCA_001873105.1 Flavobacteriaceae bacterium CG2_30_34_30
CATCGATAACGACCACAGCAGCACCTCTCGGGCATTGATAGAGAAGTTTGAGGCTTCTGCTTATTTTGATGTGTTGAAGGTATTCCCATCTCAAAAACAAGCTGATGCGGCAATGCTGAAAGGCGAAGTAGATGTGGTGTTGGAAATTCCCAACCATTTTGAGCGCGATTTACAAAAGAAAAAAGCAGGAAACCTTAGTGTAACAATCAATGCCATAGACGGTGCCGCTGCCGGTGTAGAAAATGTATATATCAACCAGATTGTGCAAAGGTTTAATAAAGATATTCGAACGGATTTGATGCAACTTACTGATAAACAATCACAACTTATAAACATCACTACAATTCCCTCTTTTTGGTATAACCAAACCTTAAATTATAAAACCTTTATGGTGCCCGGAATTTTAGTTTTGTTGGTTACTATGATTACGCTTTTTTTAGCTGGGATGAACATTGTTAGGGAAAAGGAAATAGGCACTTTAGAACAAATAAACGTTACGCCCATAAAGAAACACCAGTTTATCATTGGAAAATTATTTCCGTTTTGGGTCATTGGTTTGAGCTTGCTCACTATTGGTTTAATCATAGCCAAAATTATTTTTAATGTCCCAATTCTAGGAAGTTTAGGGTTGATGTACGCCTATACTTCTGTATATATTTTAGTGATTTTGGGTATGGGTTTGTTCATCTCCAATTTTACAGATACCCAGCAACAGGCAATGTTTATCGCCTGGTTTTTTGTGGTCATTTTTATTTTGATGAGCGGTTTGTTCACCCCAATTGAAAGTATGCCACAATGGGCACAAATCGTTACAGAATTTAATCCCATAAAATATTTTGTAGAAGTAATGCGAATGGTGATGCTTAAAGGCTCCACTTTTACCGATATGCTACCCCAGTTTTCTAAAACATTGCTTTATGCGTTTATTATGAACGTATTAGCGGTTTGGAGTTATAAGAAAACCAATGGATAGCTTTTCCTTATACATCCTAATCACTTTATTTTTTTATCTAGGTAGCAACTGTTTAATAAAATAACACTAAGTAACAAAGGTTACTGACACCTCTTGTTTAGCGACGTACTTTTGCCCAGTAAAATGGAAATAATAATGAAAACATACCTCCTTCTATTTATTGTGCTCCTTTCAGGAAGTTTTTTGAATGCGCAACAGCAAAAAACACTTTCAAAAGAAGAAATGCTTGCAAAGCTTTCTGAAAACAACCAAAGCATTAAAATTTCGCAGCAAGAATTTATGGAAGCACGCTCAGATTTCAGACAGACAAATGCTTTATTCATTCCAAATATTTCCATTTCGCATACGGGTACCTCTACCAATAATCCTGTGTATGCTTTTATGGCAAAATTAAATCAAGGAGTATTTTCTGAAAGCGATTTTGCCATTGATAACCTCAACAATCCTAAAGCAATAGACAATTTTACCACAAGCATTTCCTTTGAACAACCGCTTATCAATGTGGATGGTTGGAAACAACGAAGTGCCGCAAAATATGTGATGGAGGCAACACAATATCAAAATGCATTTAAAAAAGACGAACTTTTACTGGAAGGAGAAAAAACCTATATGATGTTGCAATTATCCTATAAGGCGGTATCCGTATTAGAAAAAGCACAAAAAGCAGCTCTTGAAAACCTGAAAGTAACCCGAAAATATTTTGAACAAGGTTTATTGCTTCAGTCCGATGTTTTAGATGTGGAACTGCGTGTAAATGAGGTAGAAAACCAACTTGAAAATGCAAAAAGCAATGTAAAAAATGTATCCGACTATTTGCATTTCTTGATAAATGAAACACCCGATTCGGTATTCATTCCGTCAGATAGTTTAGGTATTGTGCCTAATGCGATTGCAAAAGTGGATCAAATTTCCACTTCAAGGGCAGATATTTTGGCAATAGAAAAAGGCACGCAAGCGTATAAAATGAAAAATCAATCCGACAAGATGGCATTTTTGCCAACCTTAAACGCTTTTGGCAATTATGAACTTTATGACAACCAGGTATTTCAGGGTGCCACTAACAGTTATTTTATTGGAGCCAAATTAAATTGGGATATTTTACAGGGTACCAAGCGTTTTGGAAAATCGCAAAAAAGTAAAGCAGAATTAGACAAATCTATGCTGCAATATGAGCAATATGTAGCTAAAAGTCAATTAGAGCTCAACAGGGCAAAACGCAGCCTAGACGATGTGCAAAACAAGCTAAAAAGAGCCGGATTAGCTCTTGAACTTTCTGAGGAATCTTTTCGCATTCGCACCAACAGATTTGAAGAAGGTTTAGTAAAAACTAGTGATTTACTAACATCTGAAGCACAATATGCCCAAAAACAGTTGGAATACTATCAAACCATTTATGAATATAACGTGGCCAATGCCTATGTACACTTTTTAACTAAATAAGACGATGAAAAAAATACAATTCCTTTTTATGTTGCTATTTGCTGTAATAATCACTTCCTGTGGCGGAGACAAAAAAAATGAAGCAACACAATTGCCTGCTATATTGGTGCAAGTAAACGAAGTTTCCGAAAGCACCACTTCACAGTATATAAGCGCCAGTGGGACTGTTGAGGCCGAAAACAGCGCAACACTTAGCACCCGAATGATGGGATTTGTGAACAAAGTACACGTAAAAACCGGACAGGAAGTTCGTGATGGCCAACTAGTAGTGAGCATCAACAACACCGATTTACAAGCGAAAAAAGCCCAAGCAGAAGCAGGGGTTTTACAAGCTGCCGCAGGGTTCAACAACGCTAAAAAAGATTACGACCGTTTTGTTAATTTATTTCAGCAGCAAAGTGCCACGCAAAAAGAGTTGGACGATATGACTTCTCGTTTTGAAATGGCAAAAGCAGGATTAGAAGGTGCAAAACAAGTAAAAAAGGAAGTCCTTGCACAGTTTTCTTATGCAAACATTACGGCGCCATTTTCAGGAATAGTAACCAATACTTTTGTAAAAGAAGGCGATATGGCAAATCCGGGAATGCCTTTGTTAAGTGTAGAAGGTATTTCAAAATTGCAAGTAAAAGCAATGGTTTCTGAAGGCAACATTACCGCTATTAAAAATGGAATGCCTGTAAAAGTACTTCTAAAATCGATGAACAAAGAAGTAGATGGAAAAGTTTCTGAAGTAAGCCTTTCGGCCAAAAATACTGGTGGCCAATATGTAGTAAAAATAAATCTTGATGAAAATGACGCCTCTATTTTATCGGGAATGTTTGTTAATGTGCAATTTCCTGTAGAAAAAGTTGCAGCAAGTGCTAATCAAAATGAGGTGCTTTTAGTACCTGAAAGCGCATTAGTAACCTACGGACAACTCACAGGAATTTATACCATAGGAAATGAAAACACTGCTATTTTAAGATGGTTGCGCACTGGAAAAACCTACGGAAATCAAGTAGAAGTACTTTCCGGATTAACAGCAGATGAAAAATATATCATTTCAGCGGAAGGTAAATTATTTAACGGCGCAAAAGTGGCTATTAAATAATAAAACAGTTGAATTATAAGTGAATTTGACTACAACAATTTCAAATTAAAATTATGAAAGAAGGAATTTCAGGTAAAATAGCCGGGTTTTTCATCCACTCCAAATTGACCATTTTATTGATGGTGGCATTGATGGCTATTGGCATTTATAGTTCATTTCTTATACCAAGAGAGGAAGAGCCACAAATAAATGTGCCTATGGCAGATATTATGGTGGGATATCCGGGGGCAAGTCCTACAGAAGTGGAAAGCCGCGTGATAAAACCATTAGAAAAAGTCATTTCAAATATCAAAGGAGTAGAGCACATTCACAGTATGGCAATGAACGGTCAAGCAATGCTTATTGTTCAGTTTTATGTGGGTGAAGATGTAGAGCGTTCCTATGTAAAGCTGTATGACGAGTTGATGAAACACCAATCTATGTTTCCACAAGGTGTATATGCGCCTATTGTTAAAACCCGTTCTATTGACGATGTTCCAATGCTTGGCTTGACACTTTGGAGTGAAAACTACAACGATTTTGAAATTCGTCAGATTGCGGAAGAAGTAACTTCTGAAATAGAAAAGGTAAAAGATGTTGCCATTACTAAAGAAATAGGAGGCAGAAACCGGGAGCTGAAAGTGATTTTAGATTTGGATAAAATGGCCGAAAATGGCGTGGATGCATTGGGCATTATGCAAATGATACAAGCCAATAACAGCAGCTCACAATCAGGTAGTTTTGTTCAAAATGATCAAGAATTTTTGATTACCACGGGGCAGTTTCTAAAAACCGCCGAAGATGTTGAAAATTTAGTGATTGGGGTAAATCAAAATATGCCGGTATATTTAAGGCAAGTGGCAACCATACAGGACGGACCTTCCACAGCCGCAAGTTATGTATCCTTTGGCTATAGCAAAGCTAATGAAAATTATAAAAACGCACCCTCAGAATATCCCGCTGTTACCATCTCTATCGCAAAAGTAAAAGGTGCCGATGCGATGAAAATTTCAGATAAAATTTTAGCCAAAGTAGAAGTCCTAAAACAAAACTTAATTCCAAAAGATGTTCATGTAGAAGTAACCAGAAATTATGGGGAAACAGCATCAGACAAAGTAGGCGAATTGTTGTTGCATTTAGGAGTTGCCATTATTGCGGTTACGATTTTAGTGATGCTTGCTATGGGCTGGCGTGGTGGTTTAGTCGTGTTTTTTTCTGTGCCTTTAACCTTCGCTCTTACCTTATTTAGTTATTTTATGCTAGATTATACTCTAAATCGTATCACTCTTTTTGCATTGGTTTTTGTGGTAGGTATCGTAGTGGATGACAGTATCATCATAGCTGAAAACATGCACCGGCACTTTAAAATGAAGCGATTGCCCTTTAAACAAGCTGCCATTTATGCCATTAATGAAGTGGGAAATCCAACTATATTAGCCACTTTTACGGTGATAGCCGCTATTCTTCCTATGGCATTCGTGTCAGGGATGATGGGTCCTTATATGAGTCCGATGCCAATTGGAGCTTCTATAGCTATGATTTTGTCTTTGTTTGTTGCATTAACGGTCACTCCATATTTAGGCTATCATTTATTGCGCGAAAAGGACAAACAAAAAGACAAAGAGGAAGATGGACTTCACACCAATAAAATTTACAAAATATACAACAAAATAGAGCGGCCATTTTTAGAAAGCAAAACAAAACGTTTTGTTATGTTGGGCATAACCGTGATATTGCTTTTTGGCTCCGTACTATTGTTTTTTACAAATTCGGTTGTGGTAAAAATGTTGCCATTTGACAATAAAAATGAATTCCAAATAGTTATTGATATGCCCGAGGGTTCTACTTTAGAGCGCACATCAGCGGTAACTAAAGAAATTGCTCAGTATGTATCGACGGTTCCGGAAGTAGTAGATTATCAAAATTATGTTGGCACTTCAGCACCGATTACCTTCAATGGATTGGTTCGTCATTACGATTTACGCGGCGGGAGTAATATGGCCGATATTCAAGTGAATTTATTGCATAAATCAGAAAGAACACTACAGAGCCACGACATCGCAAAACAAGTGCGTCCTCAAATTCAAAAAATAGGCAAAAAATATGGTGCCAATGTAAAAATTATTGAAGTGCCGCCGGGACCTCCAGTATTATCTACCTTAGTTGCTGAAATTTATGGTCCCAACTATAAAGAACAAATAAAAGTAGCCCGTCAAGTAAAAGGGATACTTCATAATACGGTAGATATTGTTGACATCGATTGGATGGTAGAAGACCATCAACTGGAATATAAACTGGAAGTTGACAAAGAAAAAGCTATGCTTCAAGGCATTGCACCGCAACAAATAGTTGGAAATTTGACCTATTTACTGCAAGAATACCCAATTTCTAATTTGTATGATGAAACCTCAAATGACAATATTGGTATTGTTTTATCACTAGACGACACCAATAAAACGAGTTTACAAGACATCCTGCAATTAAAAATTAAAGGAAGTCAAGGCAATGTAGTGCCAGTAAGCGATTTGGTAAATATAAAAGAAGACACTTTACAAAAAACCATTTATCGCAAGGACCAAAAACAAGTAGTGTATGTAACCGCTGATATGGCTGGAGAATTGGAAAGTCCGGTATATGCCATTTTAGGAATGAATGAAAAACTGAAAGAAATTAAATTGCCTGAAGGATATACCATAAATGAACTCTATGCACAACAACCTACTGACGAACGAGATTTTACAGTGAAATGGGATGGCGAATGGCAAATAACATTAGAGGTTTTTCGTGATTTGGGCACCTCCTTTTTAGTGGTTATCATCATTATTTATATGTTAATTGTAGGATGGTTTCAAAATTTTAAAACCCCGATGGTAATGATGGTGGCGATACCACTTTCCTTAATAGGCGTTGTGCTTGGGCACTGGCTTTTAGGAGCATTCTTTACCGCAACATCTTTTATTGGTATGATTGCTTTGGCGGGTGTTATGGTAAGAAATTCGGTTTTGCTTATTGATTTTATTGAAATCCGACTCAATGATGGCATTCCTTTAAAACAAGCCATTATTGATGCTGGGGCAGTGCGAACCACACCCATATTATTAACTACGGGTGCTGTGGTCATTGGAGCCTCTATTATCTTATTTGATCCAGTATTTCAAGGTTTGGCTATTTCCTTAGTGGCTGGAGCAATCGTTTCCACCCTGCTTACTTTGGCTGTAGTGCCTATTATCTATTACATGACAGAAAGAAAGAAATGGGAAACCACAGAAATTACAATGGAAGAAAACCAAAAAGAAAATGAAACGAACGATAATGTCTAACTCAATAATTTCGCAAGGTTCTTTTTTAAAGAAATAGCGATACAAAACCTCTATGAAACTACTAGTTATTACCGCCATAAAAGAGTTTAAAAAAACAGTAATACAAACGCTTAAAGAAGCTAATGTTGAAAATTTTTCTTACAGAAATGTCACAGGATATAAGGACTTAACGGAGCATTCTGTAGAAGACAATTGGTTTGCCGGTGAAATGAATGAAACCGAGTCGGTATTGTTCTTTGCATTTGTAAAAAAAGATCTTGTAAATCCTTTATTTGCTATTATTACTGCGTTTAATGTCAAACAAAAAACTGCTTCTAAAATACATGTAGCCGTTTTAAGTATAGAAAAAGCGATAGGTTAGGGCAAGAAACTAGAACCAAACATAAAAATGAAAGTAGAAAACTACTTCATACTAATGAATTATTAATTAAAAAATAGAAATATGTTAAACAGAGTTGTACGCGGCATTGCCGGAACATTTATACTAATCAGTTTGTTATTAGCTATCTACGTAAACATAAATTGGTTATGGTTTACAGCCTTTGTAGGCGTAAACTTATTACAATCTTCTTTAACCAAATGGTGTCTTTTAGAAGATATCCTAAAGAAATTTGGTATAAAAAATACCGGCGGCAATTGTTGTAATTAAGTTTTTACAACAAAACATAGTATTTCTGTTTAGCATTTAAACAGTGTCCAACCGAAATATAGAAAATTTAAACAACAATCCTTGTTTTATATATGTTTTCCCCAAGTATATAGAATTTTGGGGTGTTGTTTTTTATATATATAGTCTTCTCTTAGGAAGCAAAATTTGCAGTTACTTTATAGAAAAGTTGTGGGGTATCAAAAAAACCTGCTTTGTACGGTAAATTGCCGTACATTTGCTTAGAATAAGTTTGCTATGGAAGCACAGTTAAGTAAAGACGAACGAATAGAGTTAAGAGTATCCTCTACTGACAAAAAAATTTTCAGAAGAGCTCAAAAGCTCAGTGGAGACAAGTCATTTAGTAGCTTTATTGTTCGAATAGTGAAACAACAAGCTGAAGAAATCGTTGCTAAAAACGATAGAATAATTGCTACTGAGAAAGACCGTGAAGTTTTTTTTGATGCCGTATTTGGTAATACAAAACCAAATCAAAATTTGGTAGAAGCCGCTAAAAGATACAAATCAAAAAAATCCTGAATTTGAATATTTCGATATTAGATAAAACCTACAATAGAAAGAGTTTTGAATGCGAAGAACAACCACTAACCAATTATATTCAAAATCAGGTTAGTCAGGACATAAAGAAAAAGCTTGCAATATGTTTCGTTGCAACGGACAAAGACAAAAATGTAATTGGCTACTATACGCTTACAAGCGAAAGTCTTGGAAGGGAACTTATACCTGAAAAGTATATCAAAAAAGTACCCAAGAATTATAATGCTCCTGTAATCCTGCTCGGTCGATTAGCTAGAGACATAAAAGAAAAAGGAACAGGTCTTGGAGAACATCTTCTCTTAGATACGTTATTTAGAGCTTTTACTTTATCGGAAGAAAGTATTGGAGCTATGGCTGTTGTTGTCAATCCAATCAACGAATATGCAGTGAAGTTTTATGAAAAGTATGGTTTTGAACAGCTACCCGATAGTGAAAAAATGTTCCTTCCAATGAGTACAATAAAACAGATAATTTGAAATAAAAACGCACGACAATAATGGCTAAAAAACATAGAGCGGATAGTGCTATAAGCAAGATAGGGGTTCTTAACAAACTTAGTTTCATCGGACAAGTATACAGCTCCGAAATGACCTGTATTTCTTAGCCGAAACCGATATTTACAGAAAAATAAGAAAAGTTAAATTCTATGATACACTTCCTCAAATGGTACCCGAAACCTGGAACCATAAATGCCTTTTTCATCGCGAATGCCGCAACCTATTACCATATTTATTTCCGCCGAAGAAGGCAGATGAAGGATTTTCTTTATTTTTAAAGTATCGCTTCCTTCCATCGGGCAGGTATCATAGCCTATGGCCGCCATGCTAATCATAAAGTTTTGTGCTGCGAGAGCAGCGCTTTTGTGTGCCACAATGCGCATATCACTTAATCGCGTTTGCCGGTAAATAGGCCTAAAAAGACCAACAACCTGAAATAGTATATATTTTAAAAAACCAAGGATGCCAAGAAAGTCCAAGTAAGTAAATGGAATAAGTTTTTTGTAATAAGTAGTTGCCATTTTCTTTTGCTTTAGCAAGTGTTCATCCTGTGGGGATTGGTTAAAAGCAGTTTCTAAAAATTGTAAATTGGCTTTAGCGCGTTTGCTCCATAGGTCTTTTCGCACTACAATAACAACCAACTGTTGCGCGGTTTTGGCAGCATTTTGGTCAAAACAGGCAAAAGAAACTTTTTTTAACACAACGGAATCGGTAATGTGGTAAAACTCCCAAAGTTGCAGGTTACTGCTTGTGGGTGCAAGCGTTGCGTTTTGCAAACACTGTTTTACTTTTTCAACCTCGATGGATTCCTTTTTATATACACGGCATGAGCGCCTGTAGGCGATGGCTTCTGAAACTGTTTTTTCCATGGAGACAGGTTTTTTATTGAATGACCAAGGTACTTATTTATGGTTTATTTTTTCTTTTTATAAAGTTGATTTTATCAGAAAACTCAAAAAAAGATGAAAACCCCTACAAAATTTCAGGAAAAACCCTCTTGTTTGCTATCTCCTAAATGGTGCATCTTTGAAATAACAAAAATGGGTATGGCAATTTTTGTTATTATAGAATTTTTAGCAATAAAATTTAAAATCTTTTTACCAATGACAACAATAAATTTTAAAGAACGGTACAAAATGATATTACGTAAAAATAATATCACTGTTGAGGAGATGAAAGAATTTAATAATGCCATTAAGGCTTTTGTAATGATGCATCCAAACTGGAAAGAAAATAACCACTTCAACAGGAAGGAAAAAGAACTTGCTTCTTAAAAAAAGAAAGTAGAAATAAAAATAAGATTTTTGGATCCCGATGGAGAGGAAAGAAAATCGAAATTAGAAGATGTCAAAGCTACATATAAACTTGATGCTTTTATTTTGATTAAAGAAAGAAATAGAAATTTTCATACACGTTTATAAGTGTTCTTAACATCTTTAAAAAAAAAGCAGGAAACTTTGGTTTCCTGCTTTTTGTTTAAGAAGAGTACCTTAATTTAACAACTGGAAACGTTGCATTAGTTCGGTCACTTTTTTTTCTGCAATAACAAGCCCTTTTATAAACTGACTAGGAAACAAGTTTGTCTTTTGAAGGGTTTCATAATAGGAAATTCCTTCTAAAAGGCTTTTTCCAAAAGCATTAAGATTTCGTGCACCCTTTTTATCTTGTGTTTGCATTGCATCCAGCATTTCTTGATAATAGTCTATATACAATTCCAATTCCTTAATAAACATGTGAGGACGGTTGGAATTTGTAACGAGGTTTGCTCTGCCGTAAATATGATCGGTCATTTCCTGAAGGGTGGCTATTTTGGAATAATTGGCAATATTGGGTCCGGGGCAAATGTTTACTGCGGTAAGTTTTTTAACAAAAGGAATTTTATAAGCTACGGATGCAGCATTGCTAAGACCAATACACAAACATTCTTTGGAAATGACTTCTTCAACCTGTTTTTTGTATTCTTGGTCTTGCAGACCGGCATTTTCAAGTTGTTTTAGCTTTAATTTTTGATATTTTTTTGAAGCAGTGCAAATAGGCTCTTTAGTAAATTCAGTATTCGATACTAGATATTTTTCGGTGCAAGGACTGCCTGGAGTACCTTTTTGTATGCGTTCTAATTTTTCTTTGTCGGCACCTGTATTTTTTAAATAGTTAAATCGCACTCCCAGCGGGGAGTTATTGCTTAAAAAAACATCCTTTTCTTTTGCTTTACTCAGTAATTGCAGGGTTTCTTCATCTACAGTAGTTGCTTCGGGGCAAAGCAAAAATGGAGTTCCCCATCCGGTGCTGTCCATGCCGTAATGCGATTGAAGGAACTGCGCTTCCTCAAAAGTGCCAATACCGCCTTGAACTGTTATTTTTATGGGATGTGGTTTTTCAAAACCGGCTTTTCCTTTTGCGAGTAAGTAGGGGTTATAAAGACCAAAAAGTTCTTGAGCAAGTTCTGTTTTTCTATTTTTGAATTCCTGCAGAATAGGTCCTAAAAGCAATCCTTGCGTAGCGAAGGCGTGACCTCCACAGTTTAATCCGGATTCTATGCGAAATTCACTTACCCAAATGCCTTTTTTAGCTAGATATTTTCCTTGAATTAAAGCAGAGCGATAATCGCTTACTTTTATGACAACTCTTTTTTCAAAATTTCCCCAAGCTTTGGCATCAAATTCAGCGAAGTTTTCCAGATAATTATACAAACTCGGATTCATTCCTGCTGAAAAAATTACGGCAGAATTTTTCAGACTGCTTTCCGCATACGCCTTTAAAGCTTCTAAAGCATCAGAGCCATTTTCAATAGTATAGCCATTTTTATCGACATTGTTTTTGTCCACTTTCGTCATGATATTCACCTCAATAATTCCAGGTTTTACTTGTTTGCGAAGCAGGTTTTCTAAGGTCGTTTTTTTTGAAAGATCCGTAGTTTGCATAAATTGCAAGTAGGTTTCTTTTAAAAGGCTATCGTCTGGGAGCATTTCAAAATATTTTACCACATCAGAACCTGTTTCAAAAGCAGCGTTTTTTATTTTTTCAATTTGCTCTTGCACATGTCGCTGTATCAAATTCAAATAATCGGTAATGCGTTTGGAACGGTAGTTTTCTTCTTTGGTGGTGATAGGAATATAGGTTTCGCCAAAGTTCTGATAATAATACTTTCGCATTGCTTCAATAAGATTATCTTCAATAATAGAAAGTGCCGAGGAAATACCAAAAGCAGCAACTTTTAATGGAGAATCTATGGTGAAAGCAATACCCATTACGGGAATATGAAAGTGATGTGGGGAAATAGAGGTCATACTAAGGATAGTTTAAAAGTTTTAAAGGTGATACTTTTGCTTAAGTTTATATATGATTTAAATCATATTTTTAGAGTATGGGTGTTTCATGCCCGAATGCCAAGTATAATAGCGTCAACCCGGAAAAGCAAGACTTACAAGAAATAAATAGATTTTTTTAAGTTTGTATTTGTATCCCAAAAAAAATAAATTATATTTGCATCCGCTTAGCGAAAGTGTAGCGAGCTTAAATGGTAACACTACCTTCCTCCTTAGCTCAGTTGGTTAGAGCATCTGACTGTTAATCAGAGGGTCCAAAGTTCGAGTCTTTGAGGGGGAGCTATAAAAAGACCTGACATTTAAGTCAGGTCTTTTTTGTTTTAGTCTCGTAGTTCAACGGATAGAATAGAAGTTTCCTAAACTTTAGATACAGGTTCGATTCCTGTCGAGACTACAAAGAGTTCTGAGTATTGAGTTCTAAGTTCAATATTTGTTGTTCAATATTCTTTTTTAATAGTATAAAGTTATCTAGAACACTTATTTTAGAAAATGGAATAGAGAAAAGCAGCATGAATTGCTATCCGAAACTAGGAGGTAAATTGAACAGCAACTTCACCTAACCCCTCTATATTAGCAGAAACTCTATCCCCTGAAATTACGGTAGCCATTGGGCCTAAGGCACCAGAGAGTATAATATCTCCAGCCTTTAAGGGACACCCCAATACAGCCATTTTTTTTGCCAGCCATTGTGTTGCAATTAATGGTGATCCTAAACAATCTGCTCCTGATCCTTCTGAAACTACTTTGCTATTAAGCTCCATTTTCATTTTGCAATGTACAACGTCTATTTCCGAAAGTTTTTTCCTTTCTGATCCTAAAACAAAATGGCTCGCCGATGCATTATCGGCTATGGTATCGGTTATTTTGATATTCCAGTTTGCAATGCGACTGCCCACAATTTCAATGGCAGCTACTGCATAATCTATAGCAGTTTCAATTTCAAAAAGGCTTGGGTTTAATGATAGTATATCTTTTTTAAGAACAAAGGCAATTTCAGCTTCTACTTTGGGCTGCATCGTTTCTAAAAAGGAGATGCTTCCTTCATTTTTTATTTCCATATCGTCAAATAGTATCCCAAAATCAGGCTGATTAACACTAAGTTGTTGTTGTACTTTTAACGATGTGAGTCCTATTTTTTTGCCGATAATTTTAGCGCCTTTTTTTAATCTTAAATCTGTATTGATAAATTGAACAACATAGGCATCTTCTATGGAATCTACACCAATCCACTCTCTTATAGGACTGCAGACCATTTTTGTACTATCAGCTTCTCTTAATATTTGTGCGGCAATGGTTATGTTGCTTCCTTTCAAATTGAAATTATTTTTTATATGTTTTTTCTAAATTTTTTAACATCTCCTCTGTAATCGCATCTAGGTCAAACTGATGTTTCCACCCCCAATCTTCCTGAGCTTCAGTATCTAAAATACTTTGTGGCCAAGAATCGGCAATTTCTTGTCTAAAATCTGGTTCATAAGCAATGGCAAACTCAGGGCGTTGCTTTTTGATACTTGCGGCAATTTCTTCCGGATTAAAACTGATAGCTGCTAAATTATAGGAAGAGCGAATTTTTATTTTTTCTGCAGGAGCAGCCATAATATCTAGAGTGGCTCGTATGGCATCTTCCATATAAATCATAGGAAGTGTGGATTCCGCATTTAAAAAACAAAGGTATTTGTTGTGTTTTAAAGCTTTGTGATAAATATCAATAGCATAGTCAGTAGTGCCTCCTCCGGGCAACGTTTGCCAGCTGATGATTCCCGGATAGCGAATACTTCTAACATCAACACCATATTTATGAAAATAATACTCACACCAACGCTCTCCGGTTTGTTTGCTGATACCATAAACAGTAGAAGGTTCCATAATGGTGTGTTGCGGTGTATTGACACGAGGAGTTGTGGGGCCAAATACGGCAATGCTGGATGGCCAGAATACTTTCTCAATTTTCTTGTCCTTTGCTAGATTTAGCACATTAAACAAAGAGGTCATGTTTAAATGCCAGCCTTTGGCGGGAAATTTTTCGGCAGTAGCGGAAAGCATGGCTGCCATTAAATACACTTCATTAATTTCATAATGAATTACAATATTTTCAACAGCTTCGTAGTTAGTGGCATCTATTATTTCGAAAGGACCAGATGCCATCATATCGGCATCTCCTTCTCTGATATCGCTTGCTACTACTTTGTGTTTTCCATATTTTTCACGTAAAGCAGCGGTAAGTTCGGTGCCAATTTGGCCACAAGCTCCAAGGATAAGTATTCTAGATTTCATTTTATTATTTTAGGTTTGTAAAGATAGCAAATAGGTTGAGGTTGTGTCCAAATGTTTTTGAAAAATATAACATAGAACCACTATATTTGTAGAAATTAATGGTGTAGAAAAATGCAAAAATTAGTGATATTAACATGCGTTTTATTCTTTTTTTACAGTTGTAAAAACAAGGAACAAGCAGAAGTAGTAGAAGGTATTCAAGAAATTGTGGAGGTGCCAAACACTGTTTTGCAATTACCCGATTTAAGTCCTGAAGCAAGAAATGCTATAGGAAATTGGCAGCGGTTTCAGGAGTTTGAAAATGACCTTAAGCGTATTAATCAAGGAGAAATAAGGCAATTTAGTAGAGAAACAGAGCGAATGGCAGCTGTTGCAGATTCATTACAAATTTCCATACCAGAAACACTTAATTCCAACGCTATCTCTTCAAGAATGCGCGTTGTAAATACACGTGTTAAATTACTTAACGAAGCATTGCATCAAAAAGGATCAGACTCATTAAGGGTTTGGAACAATTTAATAGAGACCAATTTGGCCTACACGAACCTTCTTCATCAAATCAATGAAAAATTTGAAAAACAGCGCATCGATGCTATGGCGAAGACCGATGAAAATTTGGAAACAAAAAAAAAACAATGATAAAATGACTCTCTCTAATTATGCTGGATTTATGCTGTTACTAAGTTTTCTCTCTTGTTGTAACCAAACCAATAAGGTACTACAAAAAGAGCTGGTGAACGAAAAAGTTCTTAGTGACAAAGCAGAAACAACTATAAATGCTTGGCATCTTGCCGCTTCTAAAGCTGATTTTGAAGCCTATTTTGATTTAATGACTTCCGATGGAGTTTTTATTGGTACCGATGCTACTGAAAACTGGCAGAATGATGCATTTAAATCTTTTTCTAAACCTTATTTTGATACAGGCAAAGCATGGCATTTTACCCCAATGGAAAGAAATATTTATGTGGATAAGGAACAAAACACTATCTGGTTTGATGAACTGCTAAACACACAAATGGGAATTTGTCGTGGAAGTGGCATTATGAAACTGGAAGACGACCAATGGAAAATTAGACATTATGTACTTTCCATTGCAATACCTAATGAAAAAACAACCCAAGTTATTTCACTTAAAAAAGAGTGGGATAGTATTTTTATTCAAGCATTAACTAAATCGCCGCTTTCAAAAAAATAAAAAAGCAAATCCTTTTAATGTAATTTTAACAATTTAAGTGCAACAATAGTAATATCTTGCATTATTCAAATACTTAAAAAATAACACACTAATGACAAGCATTCCTTTGAAACAAATTGCTGCAGTTACTCTTATAGCTGCAATTTCTGTAGCCTGTAAAACAGATAAAGAGCCAAAGCAGGTTGATGAAACAATTCACGGCTTAAATCTTGCATATTTAGATACCACAGTTAGCCCCCAAGACGATTTTTTTAGATATGTTAATGGTAAGTGGCTAGACCAAAATGAAATTCCCGAAGACCAAACATCTTGGGGTAGTTTTGCTGTACTTCGAAAACAAACCGATGCCGATGTACTAAACATATTAAAAAAAGCGATGGATGATCCTAAATTGGATAAAAATTCAGATCAGGCTAAGGCAGTTTATATGTTTCAATCCATTATGGATACCGTTGCGAGAAATGAAGCCGGCATAAATCCGGTGCTTCCTGTTTTTGAAAAAATAGAAGCCATTAATAACATAGAAGACTTGCAAAAGTATTTAACCGAAATGCAAATACAAGGAAGCTCTGACTTTTTTGGTTTTGGAGTAGGTTCAGATCCTAAAGACAGTAACCGAAACGTTGCTTATCTTGGTGCTTCTAGACTTGGTCTTCCTGATAAAGATTACTATTTAAAAGAAGATAATGACTCGAAAGAAAAACGCGAAAAATACGTAGCACATATTACCCGAATGCTGCAGTTTTTAGGCGATACGGAACAAGAAGCTGCTGCCCAAGCCGCTACTATTTTAGCTTTTGAAACCAAACTTGCTACTCCTAGAATGGATCGTGTGGACAGAAGAGATGCTAGAAAACGATACAACCCACGTACCATAAAAGAATTACAAGCCATGGTGCCGCAGATTAATTGGAATGTATATTTAGATGAAATTGGCGCAAAACAATTGGATACTATTATTGTAAGCGAAGTAAAATATACAGAATCCCTTAAAAACCTTTTTGCCGAAAATAAAGTGTCCGACTGGAAAACGTTTTTACGCTGGTCTGCTTTCAACAGCGCCGCCGGAACCCTTTCTATGGAAATTGAAAAAGCCGATTGGGATTTTTATTCTAAAACGATGAGCGGAGCAGAAAAACAACGTCCACTTGATGAACGTGCACTTTCCACCGTAAATGGCGTTTTAGGCGAAGCACTTGGCAAACTTTATGTAGATGAAAAATTTCCTCCGGAAGCTAAAAAAACTGCCGAAGCAATGATTTCTAAAGTGGTTGAAGCGTACGACACCCGTATAAAAGCCCTGCCTTGGATGACCGAAAGTACGAAAGAAAAAGCCTTAGAAAAATTACACAAAATTAATATCAAAATAGGATATCCTAACCAATGGAAAGACTATGGCGATTTAGAAGTAAAAAGTGTTGATAAAGGGGGTTCTTATTTTAACAATCTGATGGCAGCCTCAGCTTGGAACTTTAACAGAGATATTGAAAAACTAGGAAAACCGGTGGACAAAAATGAATGGTTTATGGCTCCTCAGGTGGTTAATGCCTATTACAGCCCTTCATTTAATGAAATAGTATTCCCGGCGGCAATACTTCAGCCACCATTTTACGATTACAAAGCAGATGCTGCCGTAAACTTTGGTGGAATAGGTGCCGTTATTGGTCACGAAATTTCTCATGGTTTTGATGATAGTGGATCACGTTTTGACTCGGATGGCAACCTAAATAATTGGTGGACAGACGAAGACCTAAAAGATTTTGAAAGTCTTGGTGAAAAATTTGCCGATCAATATAGTGCTATTGAAGTAATGGATGGTCAAAACATCAATGGTAAATTATCCTTAGGTGAAAACATAGGCGATTTAGGCGGAACGAATGCCGCATTAGATGGTTTGCGTTTGTACCTTGCTGAAAATGGCGACCCGGGACTCATTGATGGTTTTACACAAGAACAACGTTTTTTCCTTTCTTGGGCAACCATTTGGAGAATAAAATATCGCGATGAAGCCATGATGCGCCAATTAAAACTAGGACCTCACTCCCCCGGAAATTACAGAGCTTGGGTGCCTATTAGAAATCTGGATGCCTTTCATGAAGCTTTTGCCACAAAAGAAGGCGATGCAATGTATCTAGCTCCTGAAAATAGGGTGAAAATCTGGTAAAAAGAAAAAATACTAAAACAGAAAATCCTGCCATTTCTTCTTGAAACGGCAGGATTTTTAATTTATATAGTAGTTTTAAAAGAGTAATTTAAAACAGATTTTAAACTCTCCGAATCCACTTGTTTAAAAATTTCATTTGAATCGGCTTTCATAAATGTGGGTGGTTGCAGACCCATCTTTTTTGCCATTTGTGTGTAATAGTCTGATTTCTTAGGATGGTTTGGGTTTACGGCATTGAAAATCGTTCCGAAGGCATCCTGTTTCAAAATTTCAACTATAATAGAAATACAATCTTCTTGTTGAATTAGATTTACCGGTGCTTGCGCATCTTTTAAATTTGTTCGTCCGGCAAGATATGTAATGGGATGTCTGTCTTCGCCTATTAAACCTCCAAAACGAATAATGGTGGTTTTAAAAGTACTGTTGTTACGAAGTAGGTTTTCTGAAATCACTAATTCTTTTCCCGTTTCCGTTTCCGGATTTGGTGGGGTATCTTCTGTAATAACTTCCAATGAACTTCCATAAACCGAAGTGGAACTGACAAAAATAACTTTTGTAACGCCTGATTTTTCTATATAAGGAATAAGCAAACTGATTTTTTTACTGAATTTTTCGGCTGCATTTCCCCGCATTTTTGGAGGTATATTGATGATAAGAATGCTTGAATCTTGTAAAAATAAGGTCATATTTCCTTGAACTTTTTCTTCAGAAATCGAAATTAAAAAGGGCAATATACCGGCTTGTGAAAGGGAGGAAAGTTTTTCGGAAGAAGTGGTAGTGCCTTTAACTGTATATCCTTTTTTAATTAAGGATATAGCTAATGGAAATCCTAACCATCCACAACCTAAAATGCTAACGTTTTGAGCCATCGCTTTTATTAGAATTAATTGGTCTTATTTTTAGGACTTATTTTTAATTGAACAATAACGGCATCGGTAGTAATAAAAGGTTTGGGCATTTGGTTTTTATTTCGATTGGGTATGGTAAACAGTTCGTTTTCTAATAAATCAAAAGAAATTTCTTGAAGAATAATGGACGCATCCACATTTTTTTGCACCCGATAAAACACTTCTAAAGAGTCACTATCAGAAACATAGTAACTCAATAAATTAGTAGAATTTCTTTTTTCAAGAGCATTTCCAATACCGTTATTTTTTGGCATCGCCAAACCGTTGACTTCAAAATCTTTAAAATCTACTTCTTTATTGGCAAAAAGGGTTAATCGGTTAACCTTACGTTGTGGGTGAATTGTAAAACGCACTTCTCTGTAAGAGCCTATAACCGTATCCTTTTGCATATATATTTCTGGTAATGGCACCTTTTGTTTTGGTGCTTTTTTAGCAAAAGTATAACTGGTACTATATTTACTGCTTGTAACATTAGAAATGACATCACTAGCTTTATTAACGTTTTTGTCTAAATAATTTTTGGTCCATTCATCTAAGGTGTGGTCATAGGTTGTCCAGAAACTTTCATCGGTATCGGCATCATAAAAATACACCAAGCTGTTTGGTTTCTGTTGGTTTTCCGTAAAATCTGATTTAAAATGGGCGCCTATAAAAAATACTATGGCAATCAATAAAAACACAAACGCAAAGGTTCTTTTATTTCGAAAAGAAATAAAGAGTAAACTTAATAAACCAAATACTAACACTGTGAAAATAGCACTAACGAAGAGCATTTTTAAACCCAAACCAACAGGAAAAAACTGTATTAATGGTGAAAAAACAAACACTGCCGGTGTAGCAAGAAGGATAAAAACTAAAGGCGAATTTTTTTCTCGTACTATCCAAATGAATAAACTTAGCAAGGCAAAAAACACAGGAATTATGAAAAAGGCAGCACCTTTTAAATATATTGCAAGGGCTGTATTTATGAGCATCCATAGAAATAATGATCCCACAGCAAGACTAGCAGTGTCTTCTTTGTGGTGGTAATTTCGGTAAAACCAAAAACAGATGGCAAGTGTAAGTGAAACAAATGCGGCTATGTATAAGTGTCCATTATACGTAAATCCGTGAAGTATTTCCTCGTAACCTGGATATATTTTTAAAATTGCTTTCCATCCAAAAAAGGCAAGCAACCCACACAAGACAAGTACGCCCACAAAGCGAAGTAGTCCTTTAAATATAGCTTTTTTTGAAAGAATAGCTTTTGCAATACCAAAAAATACAATACCAAAAAAGAGAAACCATGAAAGGATAAGCATAGGCACAATCCAACTAAAAGGATAGCTCACCATTTTTAAAAAGGGGAAGTTAAAATATATAAAATCCTCTTCTGCTTTCAGATGGGAGAGGTCACTTTTTGTAAAATAGTTTAAAATGGCCATCACATAAGAGCCTTGGTGTTCTAATGTATTTCGGTCTAAATTTTCAAACCTATCGTTAGCCGTATGGTAATCATAAAAATCATCAATAAAAGCAAAAAAGAAAGAATCTATATCGCCTTCTTCTCTAAAAACTGTTGAATCGGTGTCGTTAGGCAGTAACTTATATACACTATACATTAACGAACTCGCTACCGGATGGGAGGGATTTGCTTTAATAAATTCTTTTACAAGCGTAGCATTTCCGCCGTTGGTTTCTAAAATCATAGTTGCGGGTCCGCCACTGCCACGAGCTTCAAAGTTGATTACTAAGCCCACCTCTTTCGCCCAAGGATGTTCCTCCACAAAAAGTTTAGCACCCATTAAGCCAATTTCTTCGGCATCGCTAAAAAGAATGATGATGTCATTTTTTGGCACTTCACCGGAAGCAAGGTATGCCCTTATTCCCTCTAAAATTGCAACTATACCCGAACCTGCATCACTAGCACCATGTGAAAAACTATGTGGAGCACTGTCGTAATGTGACAATAACATTAGTGCTTTTCCTCGTTCTTTACCCGGAATTCGTGCCAAGATATTTTTAGGTTTTGAAAGTACGCTCCATTTTTTGTTGAGTGTAAATCCTTCTTGCACCTGTGGCTCTAACCCTAAAAGCTCCAATTGGGTAAGGAGATACTCGCGCACTTCATTGTGCGCTTCACTGCCTATATAGTGCGGTTTTTCAGATATTTTTTCTAAATGTAGTAAAGCACGTGCGGTAGAAAATTCTGTTTCCGGGGTATCTAAAGAGGATATCTTAGTAGGGATGAGCACATGAAAACTAAAATATACAAGAGCAACGAGTACTAAAAGCGAGAGGAAGGTGGAGAGATTGGTTAGTTTCATTTTTTTAGTTGTGAGGCATTTGGAATATTTAATATGACATTAAAAACCAAAAGTACCAATAATTGAAAAGAGATACTTAAAAAACGATTAAGTTGTATAGTTTTTTTGATTGGGTTTTAATAAGAATAAAGATACAGAATTTCTTTGATAAGAGAATTTGTATTTAATCATTATCAAATAGGGGCATTCTATTTCAAGTTAAAACATCGAAAAAACTTGCATTCAGACCACACAATCATAGGGTTTATTTAGCGGAAACCATCTTCTGTACTTTCATGGCTTGAAAACAATAGTACCCATAAGACGAATTAAAGCTTTGGAGAAAGAAGTTGCCTCATTGAAAAAAGAGAATGCTTTTTTAAAGGAACGCTTAGCTAAATATGAAAATTCCAAGTATAACCGAAATAATTTCTTGCCATCATCTAATGATGAAAATCTTCTCAAGACAAATCTAAAGTTTACGCTAGTCT
The DNA here is from genome assembly GCA_001873105.1 of Flavobacteriaceae bacterium CG2_30_34_30. GTDB lineage: Bacteria > Bacteroidota > Bacteroidia > Flavobacteriales > Flavobacteriaceae > Planktosalinus. Next base: position 21,147 of record MNYN01000054.1, read on the forward strand.
TCAAGGAAAAGTGTAGGAGGTCAAAAGATATCAGGGGTCTTGATGATGACCGGAACTCCCGAGAAAACAGTAGAATTACAGCCGGACTATTGCAACGGTTGTGATGTGTCTTTGCAAGATAAAAAATCTATTAAAGATCAATCTCGTTAAAAAATAGACATTCCACCTATCAAAGCTATTCTAACCGAACATCAAATCATTAATAAAATATGCAGCTATGGATGCACAATGGTTATGGTTTTTCTATTCCAAAATTATCAATGCAGTTTAGCACATTTGAAACACACTTTAAAACATCTTAATGAGCGGTATCCAAAGAATAGTTAGACTAACAAATTTATAAAACTACTTCATGATACTTAAAAGAAATTGGATTTTAAAATTGATACTTTGAGCCTGTCGAGGGGGGATAAATAATAAACAGAAAAAGCCTTTATTGTGCAATGCCTTTAATATTTGTTGGGTAATCCCCCGGATCAAAAACATAAAAAACTATACACTTTTGACAAAAGAATGTGAAGGTAAAGCAAATAATATCAGATTAGATCAAAGTAGAGCAAGCTGTACTCAATTATGCAAAAATATGCTCCGCCATAGACACAACAATAAAAAACGGCTTAAATGTCTTGCAAGCCATGGTTATTGTGGCAAAATTTGAGTTTGAAATATAGACTGATTAGTTCCTATTTTTTATTATTTTTAATTCGGTTTTATATTCTGATTCACCCTAAAAAAATTAGTGGGATCATATTTCATTTTAATTTTTGTTAAGCGGTCAAAATTGTGTTTATAACTTGCCTTTACTCGATCCTGTCCTTCATCCATCATGAAATTTGAATAGGCACCACCAGAAGAATATGGATGCAAAGCTTCCCAATAATCTTTACACCAGTTTGTAATTTTATCTGAATCTTCAGGGTTTGGAGAAACGCCAACAATTACGCCTGCATATTTTGCGTCGCGATAAGCCCAAGGCGTTTCATCTTTGCCAACGCTGCTGGCAGCGCCACTTATTGGGTATAAATGCATTTGAGAAAGCGGTGTGGGAATTTTTGATCCGAATTTCAAATGTTGGGCCCTGACCTCAGGTCCCAATTCATTAAAAAAGTCAGCCCTCCAATACCATTGCAGCCCTGGAGGCATTAAGCCGTCAAATAATGTTTGTATAGCCGGATATGGCATTTCGCCCAAATGTTCAAATAAAGGCTTCATGGCCATTATCGGTTTAAACTTTTCAGCTGCTTTATCTAAATTTCCAACGTAACACCATACAATTCCACAGAATTGTTTGTTATGCAGATGTTCCGGAAACGGAGGTCCCGGAATAACCATAGTTGCTATAAAACCATTTAATTCATTGGGCGCATTGTGGATAAATTTATGGTACCATGCCATTATTTCTTCGGTTTTTTCGATAGGCCATAAAGTTGGGCCTCCAAAAACGGTTTTTACTGGATGTGCTTGAAATTTAAATGAAGTAACTATACCAAAATTTCCGCCGCCGCCACGAATGGCCCAAAATAAATCGGTATTTTGTTTAGCGCTAACAGTCACAAAACTTCCATCAGCCAAAACCATATCGGCTTCCAATAAATTGTCTATAGTCAATCCGTATTTACGTGATAAATGCCCAACACCGCCACCAAGTGTTAATCCACCTACACCCGTAGTAGATATTATACCAGCAGGAACTGCCAATCCAAAAGGATGGGTTGCATGGTCAACTTCGCCCCAAACATTTCCCCCGCCAACTCTCACGGTATTATTTGAAATATCTACACGAATACTTTTGATTCCTGATAAATCAATGACTAATCCGTCGTCACAAATGCCTAAACCGCCACCATTGTGTCCGCCGCCTCTAACGGCAACCAATAAATTATTTTTTCTGCCAAAATTTACTGAATTTATTACATCAGCCACATCAACGCATTTCACTATTAAACCGGGATGCTTATTTATCATTGCATTGTACACTTTACGTGCGTTGTTATACTCTGAATCTTTCGGGAGTATTAATTCTCCCCTAATTTTAGCTGAAAATTCTTCAATTAAGGAAGTGTCTATATTTTTTGCTGGATTTTTCATGGTTTTTATTATTAAATTATACAAAAAAATTATTGAGAAACAATCATTCCCTTCAATGACCAAAGAATTGAAAGCACATCTTTTTTTGTGTCTTCACTGATGGAATTTTTATCCAAAGCGGCAAAAATATCATCGATAGTGTGCATATATTCTGCCGGATTAATATTCATTCCTTTATGGGCTGTTACCATATCTTTTCCATTATAAATTGGTGGTCCGCCACTTCCGGCACTAAAAAATTCAATGGTATGCTGTTTGATGATGGCTAATTTTTCGGGTTGCTCTTTGTAAGGTAAAAATCTGGCATTTATCGCAGGATTATTCATATGTGCCTCCACAGTGTCATCCACAATCCGTGAAATTCCCTCTCTGCCGCCTAAGCGTTCATAAAGTGTTTTAGTCATAATATTTGATATTTAGGTTAGTAATTAAAAATTCCATAAGTTCAACCAAAAAGACTAGCACCTTTTCAATGAAACTTTTAAACAACCAATTTTAGCAATATCAAAAAGAAAATACCGCTACATTTAATTCAAAAAAGTACAATTTTGGGTCATTCCATAAAACAAGATGGACTAAATTTTATGTTGTTGAATATATTTTGAAGGTAAAATACCGTATTTTTCCATAAAACATTTAGAAAAATATGCAGGGCTATTAAAACCGGATTCATAAGCAATTTCTGAGATGTTGCTGCTTTGTTTATGAAGTAATTCTAAAGCCTTTTGCAATCTATATTCTTTAATAAAATTATTGGGAGACAAACCTGTTAGCTTTAACAATTTTCTGTAAAATTGTGATTTACTGTATCCCAAACCTTTGCTAAAATTATTGACGTTAAAACTGGATGCGTTCCACACTTGTTCAACATAATTCATCAATTTGATTAAAAACTTTTCTTCGGACGGATCTAAAGCTTTAATTAATTTGTTATCAATAATTAAATTTCTGTTTTCACTTTCATACAATACCTTCACCTCATAAGAAATAACCAATTCAGCATTCACAATATCACACATTCTTGCAGCCAAAACTATGGCTTCTTCAAAAAGGTTTTTTTCATCAGACACCGGAACTCCGGCGCTTAATGCAATTTTAATTTTACGATTTTTCAAATCGAATTTTGGAGTGACATATTTAAAATTGGATTGTATTTTAAGGATACAAGAAACGGCATTGCTTACTGATTTAAAAGAAGCCAAATAATGATTATTATCCCTTTTAACAATACTTCCCTTAAAATATTTTAAAGATTTTATAACGCTATTATGAAATTTTTGCGCAAATAAATTAAACTGGTTTGCTTCTAATCTATTTAAATAACTGCTGGTTTTTAGAACCATAATAACCCTGAAAGCCGGATCGTTTATGATGTTTAATTTAGTGTTTTGGGCATTCACAGGATCTTCAATTCTACCTAAAAAAGATTCCACTATATTACTGTCAACTTCAATTATTCTGTTGGGGACTTCACCGTGAGCATGGTTATGCATTTCTTTTATGGCTTCTTTATTGGGAGCTTCAATTAAACAAAACGCCGTTTTTCTGTTTTCATCAAACCAATACGTAAGTCCCCTGCAATTAAATTTATCTTGTATTTTTATATCTGCTTGATGCAATTGCGCTACGTTTTCTGCAGTAACGTTTTCAGATACATCGTGGCGATCCATATATATAGGCATACTGACAGTTTTAATATGCAATATAGTAAATTTTGAAATACGAATATTATAACAAAATTTATGAAATAAAACAAAAAAATTACGTATCTTTCTGATTAACACTTTAAAAGTATGACGTTATGGGTATTAAAAGTTTCCAGGGGAAGTTTGTCGGGCAAGATAAACCCCCTTTTGAAAACATAAAAGTGCGCGATTTTATGTCTATTGGTTTAACTTCTTTTCGTCCGGAACAAACCATTCCGGAAGTGATTGAGATATTAATTAACAATAGAATTTCGGGTGGGCCTGTAGTAAATGAAAAACACGAATTAGTGGGAATTATTTCTGAAGGAGATTGCATCAAGCAACTTTCAGATAGCCAGTATTATAACATGCCTATTGAAAATATAAAAGTGGGTGATTGTATGATAAAAGATGTAGAAACCATTGATGGAAACACCTCTATTTTTGATGCCGCTAAACTTTTTTTAGACGCCAAAAGAAGACGTTTTCCTATAGTAGAAAACAAAAAGTTAGTAGGCATGATTAGCCAAAAAGACATTTTAAAAGCTTCGCTTAAAATAAATGCACAAACTTGGGATAGAAATAAGTAATCTTTTTAGATGCAGTAATCCGTATTTTATATTTGATTTTGACCTCGTCTTTTTAGCTCTTCTTTTATTTTTTTTCTCATAGAAATAGTAGGAAGCAGCACCGCCAAAAATAAAACCGGAATAATTATTTGAGGGGCTTGTGGCTCCCAAGTACCTTTAATTATAGTATAGAGAAGATAGATAACATATAATGCTGCAAGCACATAAGAAACTAGCAGTACAGAGTTTGCTGCCTTTAGCCTTTTTTTTAATACTTCGGTACTAAAAGTTTCTAATTCTTCTTTTTTCATTTGCTGAAGCCCAATTTTAAACGGTTACTGCTTAAGTTCTTTTCTTCAATTTCTATTGTCTTTTTACCAATGCAAAAAAGTCATCTTCTAAAGGTAAATAGCCTTGGTCATACACAAAATAATATATGGTTCCTATTTTTGTGGTGTAAATACTTGTAAAAAGAGTAAAGTCAAAACCTTTGGCGAGAAGTTTACTTCTAGTGGTCTTCGATTTTTCTTCCGGATTTAGAGATTCTAGGATATGATAGTTTTTGCGCAACGCATTATTGATGTTGCGAACTAATTTCTTACTGTCTTTCTTAAATTTATTATTGTAGCTGTTTCTGCAATAATCACCACAGAATTTTTTATCGGCTCTGCCTAATAATTTTTCACCACATTCTATACAAAATTTTTCCATGATATTTTTAGTTTGGGTTTTTATGGGGATAAAATGCGGTTTTATTCTAGCGAAAGATAGAAAAACAATTCAATTATTTCAAAATGAAAATACTGTTTTTTAGACATAATAAAAATAAATAGTTTAAAATGAAAATTTACATAAATTTTTTTGCGTAATAATAATTATTATAAACAACTGAAAATCAATTATAAAAACATTTACAAACGACTACAACCGTTTAAAAACGAAAGTAAACGACAGTAAATGTGTAAAATTCGAATAAATGTTGGATGCCGTTTTATGTTTGTACCGTTGAATGAAACCAACCGCTTTTTAAAAATCTAAAACCATAAGCAATTGGGTGAATCAGCAAAAATGTATTAACTGTTTAACCATTAAAATTTATTATTATGAACGCAATTAGAAACAAAGTACAGTTGATTGGAAGATTAGGTCAAGAGCCTGAAATTATTAACTTCGCCGATGGCAACAAAATGGCTAAATTTTCTTTAGCTACAGATGACAGCTACAAAGACAAAGACGGCAAAAAAGTAGAACGCACTGACTGGCACAACGTTGTTGTAAAAGGTGGTTTGGTAAAAATAGTGGAAGACTATGTAACCAAAGGCAAAGAAGTTGCCATTGACGGAAAACTTACCACCCGCTCTTGGGAAGACAAAGAAGGTAACAAACGCTACATTACTGAAGTGTTGTGTAATGAATTGTTACTTTTAGGTAAATAGTTTAAATTTTATCTAGAAAATTTTCAAGCCAAAATCCAAATTCCAAATTATAGTATCTTAGTTTGGAATTTGGTGCTTGAAATTTTCCATTTATTAATACCTTATTTTCGCTTTATGATTGTAACACAAAATATCCATTTACTTTTAAAAACCCATTTTGGTTTTGACAATTTTCGCCCTAATCAGGAGGCGATTATAAACGATATATTTTCAGGCAATGATATTTTAGCCATTATGCCCACAGGTGGCGGAAAATCACTTTGCTTTCAGTTGCCGGCACTTTTGCTTCCTGGAACAGCAATTGTAATTTCCCCTTTAATTGCTTTGATGAAAGATCAGGTGGATGCCTTACATGCAAATGGTATTTCTGCTGCTTTTTATAATAGCAGCCAAAGCAGTGCAAATCAAAATAAAGTACTTGAAGACCTTCACAACGAAAAAATAAAACTACTCTATGTAGCCCCTGAAAGTTTGCCTTTCTTATTGCCGCATCTCAACCATTCCAAAGTAAGTTTATTCGCCATAGATGAAGCCCATTGTATTTCTGCTTGGGGGCATGATTTTCGTCCAGCATATACCCAACTTGGGCAACTTAAAGATAGTTACGCACAAATTCCTGTGGTGGCTTTTACCGCAACTGCCGATGTGGCCACACAAGTGGATATTGTAAAACAATTGCACATTCCTAAAGCAAAAAAACACTTGGCTTCTTTTGACCGAAAAAATCTCTTTTTAGAAGTAAGACCAGGTACAGATCGACTAAATCAAATTTTACGGTTTTTGAAGTCACGTCCGGAAGAAAGTGGAATTATTTACTGTTTAAGCAGAAAGAACACAGAAATGCTTGCGGAAAAACTAAAGGCAAAAGGCTATGAAGCACAAGCATATCACGCCGGATTAGAAGCCCAAGAAAGAACTCGCATTCAAGAGGATTTTGTAAATGATAGAACGCCTATAATTGTTGCCACCATTGCCTTTGGGATGGGCATAGACAAAAGCAATGTTCGCTGGGTAATACACTACAATATGCCTAAAAATATTGAGGGTTATTATCAGGAAATTGGGCGTAGTGGGCGCGATGGGCTTCCTGCGCATACGTTGTTATTTTATAGTTTTGCAGATGTTTTGCAACTTAGGCAGTTTATTGAAGAATCTACTACAAAGGAATTTCAACTGGCAAAACTAGAGCGTATGCAGCAATTTGCTGAAGCATTAAGCTGCCGTAGAATTGCATTAATGAACTATTTTGGGGAGCATATTTTTGAAAACTGTGGCAATTGTGATAACTGTAAAACACCACCAAAATTCTTTGACGGAACGATTTTAGCACAAAAAGTATGCTCAGCAGTTTATCGCTTAGAAGAAAAAGAGGCTTTAGGAATGTTAGTGGATGTTCTACGCGGAGCAAAAAATGCCAATGTTTTGGATAAAGGATACCAATATTTAAAAACCTATGGTGTTGCTAATAATGTTTCGTGGTTAGACCTGCAACAATATATTATCCAAATGATTAACCAAGGAATTTTAGAAATTCGGTTTCATGAAAATGGGCGTTTGCTTTTAACCCCCTTGGCAAATAAAATTCTTTTTGAGAATAAGCAGGTGCAACTAGCATCCTTACAACCGAAGGAAAAAATCAATAAAAATGAAACAGTTACTAAAGCAGAAACAATAGGGTTGTTTGAAAAACTGCGACAATTAAGACGCAAAATCGCCGTGGAAGAAAATGTGGCAGCATATATTGTGTTCAGTGATGCTTCACTGAAAGATATGGAAGCAATCCTACCGAAAAATGAATTTGAATTTTTGCAAGTAAGCGGGGTAGGGCAAGCAAAAAATGAAAAATATGGGCAACGATTTTTAGAAGTAATTCAAGAGCACTTAGAAAAAGAAAAACCAAAAATATCCACACAATTACAAAGCTATCAATTGTTTGAAAAAGGAATGTCAATTTCTGAAATTGCTTCCCACCGAAATTTAAAAGAAGACACTATTTATGGGCATTTAGTATCTTTGCATCAAGAGGGAAAGCCTATAGATTTACATACATATATTTCAGAAGAGGAAATAAGAAAAGTTCAAAAAGCAAAATTAGATCTAAACCTTGAGGAAAAAAGTTTACGCCCTTATTTTGAGTATTTTGAAGAACAACTCCCTTATTGGAAAATAAGAATGGGGTTATATTTGGTGGATAGATGATACTTGTATCTTTTAATTTTTGAAAGTAATTAATCGATTTCTTCGGAAAAATTCTTAGAAATATCCTCTGTTACATTTATTTTTATTTGCGTATTTATTTCCGGGTTTTCAACAAAAATTTTACTGCCATCGATTAAAGTAATGGTTATGGTTTTTACTTCTTTTTCGGTGCCTAAGCCAAAATGAATACTATTCGTTTGATCACTTGCAAGACCTTCTCCAGAAATAAGCCATTCAAAAAGTTTTTTGTTTGGGGTAGCTATTTCAATTTTTGCTCCTATGGTTTTAGCGTTTTTAGGAAGTACTATTTTTATAAAATTATTAGTACCTCCTTGGTTAATAAAAGCTAACGAAGGGCTATTAATATTTGTCCAAATAAAATCTAAATAACCGTCGTTATTAAAATCACTCACTAAAGGGGTAATGCCAAAATTAGGATTTACTACACCACTTTTCTTTTCGGTGGGCACAAAAGTATGGTCCTCTTTTTGAATCAACATTCTGCTTGGTAATCTAAAAAGTTTGTTTGGAGCGAGATCAACATAATTTTCGGCGACTAATAGGTCTTGTAGGCCATCGTTATTCATATCTGCAAAAACGGCCCCCCAAGAAAATTCATAATTTGCAATCTTGGCTTCTTCGGCTACATCTGTAAACTTGAAATCGCCATCGTTTCTGAATAAAATCCATTTTTCATTGAACTTTGTTGCATCTTTTATGTCTCCCTTTGCTAAAATACGCGGCAAGGTACTTCCGGTATTTGAAAACATAAAGTCTATCAAACCGTCATTGTTATAGTCGCCTGCGGCAATTCCCATAGGGTAGGCAAATTTATTGGTAAGTGGATTTTCTATACGTTTAAAAGTTTCGTTTCCATTGTTTTTATAGGTTCTAACTTCGCCGGTATCGTGTGCTACAACAAGATCCAAATGGCTATCCTTATCTATGTCAACCAAAATAGCCATAAAAGTATTGTGGATATAATCTAAACCAGCTGAAACGGTTTGGTTTGAAAAATTATTATTTCCATCATTTATAAGTAATGCACTAGTGGAGCCATAAGAATTATCTTCAAATTTTGTCTGTCCTGTCATCAATTCTTTTTTGATGTAGGTGGAAAGGAAGATATCTAAATGACCATCTTTATTAATATCACCAACGGTTATGCCTGCAGGGGAGGATTTTTCGTTTATTGGTGTTTCTATAGCCTTGTGTGTAAAGGTTGCGTTGTTGTTATAATATATATGTAAACCGTCTTCACGACCAATTATTAAGTCTAAAAATCCGTTGTCGTCAAAATCGGCAACTGCAACCCCCGAGGATGTATAATTTCCTTTAGAAGGAAAATTTGTTTCCGAAGTAATAGGTACAAATTTGCCATCTCGAAAAGCAAAAATTTCATCGTCTTGGCTTAGACCACCGCCCATAAAAACTTCTTCAATACCGTCATTATTTATATCTATAACGGCAGAAGGCGCAATAGGCAAGGATTTTTTTGAGTCATATATATGTGTAAATGGGAATTCAACTTGTGAAAAAACGGGAATTTTATCTTTTTCGATAGAAACATCATATTTTTTGAGGTTGGCATCACTCCAAAAAAAGTATAGAATCCCTATGAGGAGAAGAAGGATAATAATACCTATTATTTTAAATATTTTTTTAGCCATTTTGTTTTAATTAATTGGTTTAGGTGTTAAATAATTATAAATTTAGAGCTTTTATTTAAGATTTCTATACTCTGCTCGATAAAATAGATGGTTTGATAGGGTGTTTGGGTTAAATGCAAGAATAAGTTGATTTTCTTAATTTCTAGAGTTTGAATAAAGTTCTTGATAGGTTACTAGATTATTAGGACCAAGTCGATGTATGATATGTTTACGTTGTATTTGGGAGGCATCATTAAGTCCAGCGGCGGCAAGCATTTCGGTTAAACTTTCAATTGTTTTTTTATGAAAATTTGCTACGCGTACATATTTGTCATTTATATCTAACCCTTTCATTAGGTTTTTGTCTTGGGTAGCCACACCCACAGGACAGGTATTTGTGTTACATTGTAGTGCTTGGATGCATCCAATAGCCATCATCATAGCACGAGCACTATTAACAGTATCAGCTCCTAATGCCATTAATCGGAGGATGTGAAAGGCGGTAAAAACTTTACCGGAGGCAATTACTTTTATGTCGTCTTTAAAATGATATTTTTTTAGGCTATCCACAACAAAGGCTAATCCTTCGCGAAGTGGTAAACCCATGGAGTTAGAAAACTCAACCGGGGCTGCTCCCGTGCCACCTTCGCCACCGTCAACGGTTATAAAATCTGGTAATATTTGTGTTTTTTTCATGGCCTCACATACTTCAGTAAATTCCTCTTTGCTTCCTACACACAGTTTAAAACCCACAGGTTTTCCTCCGGAAAGATCACGCAGTTGTTTTACAAAATGCATTAAACCTTCGGCATTGTTAAAAGTGGTGTGGTAGGGCGGTGAAAGAACATCAGTAAATGGTTTTACGCCTCTTATTCTTGCAATTTCCTCGGTATTTTTAGCAGCTGGCAGAATACCTCCGTGTCCAGGTTTAGCACCTTGCGAAAGTTTAATTTCAATCATTTTTACATTTTCATGCGATGCGTTTTTTTGAAAAGTATCCGGGCAAAAATTTCCATCCACTGTTCTGCATCCAAAATATCCGGTTCCTACTTGCCATATTAAATCGCCGCCACCTTCAAGATGATATGGGCTTAATCCACCTTCACCTGTATTGTGTGCAAAACCACCTAATTTAGCTCCTTTACTTAATGCGATAATAGCATTTTTGCTCAATGCTCCAAAACTCATAGCAGAAATATTTAAAATACTTGCATTATAAGGTTGTTTACACTCTTTTCCGGCAAACAAAACCCTTGGGTGTTGCTCTACCTCGTCATGGTGTTTTGGGTACATGGAGTGTGTCATGCACTCATAACCTACACGATATACATCTGATTTAGTACCAAAAGGAGTCGTGTCGTTCTGGTTTTTTGCTCTTGAATATATTAGGGAACGAAAGATCCTGTTTATAGGAGTGCCTTCTATATCTGTCTCTACAAAATATTGTTGAATTTCTGGGCGAAAGTTTTCTAACCAATATCTAAAATGACCTATAACCGGAAAATTTCTTTGTATGGTATGTTTTTTCTGTAAAATATCTGAAATACCCACTAAAATTATCGGTAAAAATATAAGGAAACTCCAAAGTATGGGTTTCCAAAAAAAAGATATTCCAAGAATGCTTGTAGTAATTACTGCTGAAATGATAATAAATAGCTTTCTAGCTTTCATAATATTCAATAGGATTTAGGTTGATTTTATATGCTTTTTTACTTTCTTATTAAAAGAAAAGAGGTTTTGTTTGTTGTATTTATCTTTTCCTATTTTGTATTTGTTTTTTGAAAAATTTGGTATTGATATAGGGATAGGCTAAACAAAATAAAATGGGTAACATTCATTAGTATAGGTAATGTATGTTTGCCAAAAAAAGGAAGCAGTCTACCAAGAATTACCCAAACAATTAGAATGGTGATAGGGTTGAAAAAAGCCATCCATTTTTTATAGTTTGTTCCTCCTTTTAGGATTGTAGTAACAAAGGTTATAGACAATAGAGCGATTATAACTCGTAATGCTTTGACTAAAATTTCTAATAATTCTGTATAATTGTTTAGAATCTGTTGGTAGGTATCTGGTGGTATGTCCTTTTGCAGCTGAACGATAGTGCCAATAAAAGCTCTGGAGCCAATCCAAATGCCTCCAACAGCAAAAGCAATAAAGCCAATTGCTAAAGTAATTCTTGCTAAATTTTCATTACCGGATTGTAACATTTTGTAAATATGAAGATACCCCGCAAAATAGAAAGGAAGTCCAATTACAGACAAAAAATGCCCAATTTGAAGGTGTTCTATCGACACAAAATCAAAAAAGGCATAGTGCTCACTGTGTTCTAATATTTGTGGTGAATAGTGTAAAAAATATTCACCGACACCTACAATAATTGAGGCTAAAAGCCCTAATAGTCCAAGTGTTTTTATTGTATTTGATTTCATTTAACTGGGTTAGAAAGGTGTTTTTTAAAGAAAAGAAAATAGCCGATATAGTAAAGTAAAAAAGCAACGGGGATTGCAATAACCACCCATCCCGCTATACCACAAATTATTTCAAAAGTTAATTTTTGAAGGGTGTTAAAAAATCCGTTTTCAAAAGAAGACATAATGGCTTGAACAGAATACAGCGTGTGATGGGTTGAAAATATTGTTTCACCCACTTTTATAAATGGCATTAATAGTACATATTGTAAAGGGGTAATTAAATAACTAAAAGTTATCATTATAGGTAAATTCAACTTAGCCTTTAAAGCAATTGTTGTTAAAAGGATAGTAGTTGTTCCGGGTAAGGGAATTATAGTAAATAATAGGGCTACTAAAATACTTTTAAATACTTGAATTGGTTCTAGTCCTTGTTTAAAAACAGCAACTATTTTGTTGTATGCTTTTATAAAAAACGTTTTCATGCTATTAAATTTCATTATAAGTATTGGAATATAAAAAGTCTTAGTGTTTTTTGACAAGTCTCTTATATGATTCATTAGTTATGAAATAATGTGTAATGGAAAATTAAGAGGTTTAGGAATATTATTTAAAATATCATTAATTTTTGAACGTTTTTTGTGATTGGAGTCAAAGTGCCTCCATACTATTTTTCCTTGTACATCCAAAATAAATGTTGCAGGAATTGGCAGCCTCTCGCTCTCGTCAGAATGTGATTCTTTTAATTTAGCTCCTAAAATTTTATTATACATAAATAATTCAAATTTATCTGGCTTAAAAGTAACATCAAAAGTGTCGGCTATTTTATAATCCTCGTCATAAAGAATAGTAAATTCTGCTCCTGTCTTTTGAATAGTTTTTTTAATAAACTCTGATTTTTCGGGAGAAACTATTACCACATTTGCACCATAAGCATAAATTAAAGGCAAGCTTTCTTGAAGTTGCTTTAAATGTTTGTTGCAAAATGGACACCACTGCCCTCTGATAAAAATTACTACTATAGGGCCATTTTTTAAAGCATTACTTAAATTATAATTTTGATCATAAAGGTCTTTTGCATTAAAATCTTTAACATATTCACCAATTTGAAGACCTTTTGCTCTTTTAATGGGTCTAATTGTATTTATTTTCATTGTACTATGTATTAATGAGGCATATTTTATAAGGCATTTTTTACTTTACAGAAAGAAATAGGTTGTTTAACAGAAAGTAAAATATATGTTTTTTAAAAAATTGAAAATTTTTAAAATTACTTTCCTCCCCTTAGTAGTAAGAGGAAACAATTACTAACATATTTAAAATACAAGTTTTTAATGATTTAATAAAATACTATACTTTAATACCCGATTTCATATAAGTATTTTTCCTCATAATTGACTTATTATTTGCTATGTTTATAGGTTTTATATGATGTAGAGTAAAAATAGTTAGTAAATTTTATATGCTTTTTGCATGTACCTAAAACGTATGTAATTTTAATTGTATCCGCTTACGATCCAAATCAATATCCAGCACTTTCACAAGAATTTGTTGATGTAAAGTTACAATACTATTTACGTCACACACAAAACTATCCGATAAATTGGACACATGTATCAATCCGTTTTCCTTGATACCTATATCCACAAAACAGCCAAAATTGGTAATGTTATTCACAATTCCGGGAAGGAGTTGACCTGCTTGTAAGTCGTTGATGGTTTTTATGTTTTGGTTAAAAGAAAATACCTTGGCAACTTCTCGCGTGTCGAGACTGGGTTTTTCGAGTTCGGTTAGAATATCTATTAATGTTGGAAGACCTACAGTATCGGTGATGTAGTTTTCCTTCGGAATGCTTTTTAAAACTTCGGTATTTCCTATTAATTCAGAAACCTCCTTTTTCAATTCTTTAGCCATTTGTTTTACTAATGCGTAACTTTCCGGATGCACCGCTGAATTATCAAGTGGGTTCTTACCATTTTTGATTCGTAAAAAACCGGCGCTTTGTTCAAAGGCTTTTCCTCCTAGTCGAGGCACTTTTTTGATATTTTCTCGAGAAGAGAATGCTCCGTTTTCTTCACGAAATGCAATGATGTTTTCCGCCAGTTTGTGTCCTATTCCGGAAACATACGCAAGCAAAGAAGTACTGGCCGTGTTGATATTAACACCCACGGCATTCACACAACTTTCCACTACACGATCTAGCGAAGTTTGTAATTTTGTTTGATCTACATCGTATTGGTATTGACCTACTCCTATCGATTTTGGTTCAATTTTTACTAATTCGGCAAGTGGATCTGCTAGGCGCCTACCTATGGAAACAGCACCTCTAACTGTAATATCATAGTTTGGAAATTCTTCACGAGCAATTTTAGAGGCAGAGTATATGGAAGCTCCGGCTTCGCTCACGACAAACACTTGCAAGTTGTTTTTAAAATGGATTTTTTTAACAAGGCGTTCTGTTTCGCGAGATGCGGTACCATTACCGATAGCTATAGCTTCTATTTTATGGGCATCTACCAGCGAACTTATTTTCTTCATCGCCCCTTTTTCATCGTTTTGCGGTGTGTGCGGATAAATGGTTTCGTTGTGTTTTAAGTTGCCTTGTGCGTCTAGACAGACCAATTTACATCCTGTTCTAAAACCGGGATCGATGGCCATAATGCGCTTTTCTCCTAATGGCGCACCTAATAATAACTGTTGGAGGTTTTTAGCAAAAACAGTTATGGCGGTTTCGTCTGCAGCTTTTTTGGCAGCTTGTAATCGTTCATTTGCCAATGCCGGAAGAAGCAAACGTTTGTATGCATCTTTGGCGGCAAGTTCCATCTGTTCTATAAAAACATTGTTAGATTTGATGATTCTTCTTTCCATGGCAGAAAGTGATTTCTCCTCGTCAATTTCTATTTTTACTTTGATAAATCCTTCGGTTTCTGCTCTTAAAATGGCAAGTAAACGGTGGGATGGGCAATTTTTCAAGGCTTCTTCCCATTTAAAATAATCACGATATTTTTGGGCTTTTTCTTTTCCCGCTTTATCCTTGATCACTTTTGTGGTGATTATGGCTTCTTTTTGCAGTTGATTTCGCAATGCGTTTCTTATATCTGTGCGTTCATTTATCCATTCGGCGATGATATGTCTTGCGCCTTCCAAGGCTTGGTCTGTAGAAGTTATTTCACCTTGTACATATTTTTGTAAAAGTACATTCATATCTCTTCTTCCAATACTTTGGGATTGTCCAATGATTATATTAGCAAGGGGTTCCAAACCATTTTTTCGCGCGGTTTCGGCTTTGGTCTTTCGGCTTTTTTTGAAGGGTAAGTAGAGGTCTTCAAGGGAGGTAAGGTCAGGGGCATTTTCAATACTTACTTGCAACTTAGGTGTTAAAACTTTTTGTTCTTTCAGTACTTTTAAAATGGATTTCTTTCTTTTTTCTAGAATTTCAAATTGTTCTTTAAAAGTAACAATATCACTAATCTGCACTTCATCCAGATTACCGGTGCGTTCTTTGCGGTAGCGAGCTATAAATGGGATAGTGCAGTCCTCATTTAATAACTGAACGGTGTTTTTAACGCTGATTGCCGGCAGTTGGGTGCTTTGGGTAATAAAGAGGAGGAGTTGCTCCATGGTTTTAATTTAGAGATTTATTTTGAAACTAAATGGCACTATGGCTCAAAGTAATTAGTTTTTCTGCGCTTTCTGCGAGAGAATAAAGGAAGCTTAATAACACCGAGCTGGGAACTGGCAACAGGGAATAGGAAGCCGGCAATATGCAATACTTAATTAATAATCATCCCATTTTCAACACCTTCGTTATCCGGGTTAAGGAACACCAATTTACCTTCAGCATTTTCAGTCATTAAAATCATACCTTGACTTTCCACACCACGTAAAACTCTGGGGGCAAGATTGATTAAAATAGTAACTTGTTTTCCAATGACTTCTTTAGGAGTAAAACTTTCGGCAATGCCTGATACTACAGTTCTTACATCGATGCCGGTATCTACTTTTAGGACAAGTAACTTGTCCGCTTTCGGCATTTTTTCAGCTTCTATGATGGTGCCTACTCGCATATCCAATTTCGTAAAATCATCAAAAGTAATGATGTCTTTTTGTGGCATGAGTTTTGGTTTTTCAAAAGAGATTTTTTCTATTTTATTAGTAGCTTTTGTGGCTTCTAATTTGTCTATTTGTTGTTGTATTTGTTCGTCTTCGATTTTGGAAAAAAGCAATTCGGCTACATTAATTTTATGATTAATCGGAAGAAGTCCTTCTCTGCCTATCGGCCTCTCCTCCGATAGGGGAGAAGTGTTAACAATAGTAGAAATATCATTCCATCCAATTGGTGAATCACTCGAACTAATATTCAGAATTTTTTTCAATTTTTCAGAAGTAAATGGAATAAAAGGTTCGCTTAAAACAGCGAGTGTAGTAGCTATTTGTAGTGCCACATACATAACGGTTTTGGTGCGTATTTCATCGGTTTTTATGGTTTTCCAAGGCTCTTCTTCGGCTAGATATTTATTTCCTAAACGGGCTAAATTCATTAATTCTCCTTGTGCTTCACGGAAACGGTAACGTTCAATAGAACTGCCAATGACATCAGGATAGGCGCGAAGCTCGTTTAAAGTTTGTGTGTCTATTTCTTTAAATTCAGAAGGTTGCGGCACATGACCGGCATAATATTTATAAGTAAGAACCACCACGCGGTTAATGAAATTTCCGAAGATGGCAACCAGTTCATTATTATTTCTTGCTTGAAAATCTTTCCAGGTAAAATCGTTGTCTTTCGTTTCAGGAGCAGTGGCGGTTAAAGTGTATCGCAAAACATCCTGCTGACCTGGAAAATCCACCAAATATTCGTGTAACCATACTGCCCAATTTTTGGAGGTGGAGAGTTTGTTGCCTTCAAGGTTTAAAAATTCGTTGGCAGGAACATTGTCCGGTAATATATAACTTCCTTCTGCTTTAAGCATTGCCGGAAAAATGATGCAATGAAAAACAATGTTGTCTTTTCCTATAAAGTGCACGAGTTTGGTGTCATTACTTTTCCAGTAGGGTTCCCAGTCTTTACCTTCACGAGTCGCCCATTCTTTAGTGGAAGAAATATAACCAATAGGGGCATCAAACCAAACATACAATACTTTTCCTTCAGCGCCCTTTACAGGAACAGGGATTCCCCAATCCAAATCGCGAGTCACGGCACGAGGTCGTAATCCATCGTCAATCCAAGATTTTACCTGTCCATATACATTGGGTTTCCAATCTTTTTTATGCCCTACTAGTATCCATTCTTTTAAAAATGCCTCGTAATCTTGAAGGGGTAAAAACCAGTGTTTGGTTGCTTTATAAATAGGAATACTGCCGGTAATAGTTGATTTTGGGTCGATTAGGTCTGTTGCGTTTAGGGATGTGCCGCATTTTTCACATTGATCGCCGTAGGCTTCTTCGTGGCCACATTTTGGACAAGTGCCTGTAACAAAACGATCGGCTAAAAATTGATCTGCTTCGGCATCATAAAGTTGTTCGGTAGTTTCTTCAATAAATTTTCCGTCTTCATAAAGTTTTTTAAAAAACTCGGATGCGGTCTCATGGTGAATTTTTGCTGAAGTGCGAGAGTAATTATCAAAGGTAATTCCGAAGTCCAAAAAGGATTTTTTGATAATACCGTGGTATTTATCAATGATTTCCTGTGGGGTAACGCCTTCTTTTTTTGCTTTCATCGGTATGGCAACGCCGTGCTCATCGCTTCCGCAGATAAAAGCAACATCTTTGCCCTGTAAGCGGAGGTAACGCGCATAAATATCAGAAGGAACATAAACCCCTGCTAAATGGCCAATATGAATAGGACCGTTAGTGTATGGCAGCGCGGCTGTAATGGTATATCGTTTTGGTGTGGTCATAAAATAAAAGCTAAAATTTAAAAGTACAAATGTAAACAACACAACCGTATTTCACGTTAATTTCTTGCAAAAGGGAAGTCAAGTGCCGTATTTATTTCTAATTTTATAGCAAATAACCACCCAATGAAAAAATGTATTGTATTAGGAATAATTTGCTTATTTTTTTCTTGTAAGGGAACTAAAAGTACAACTTCGGCTTCTGAACCGGCTACCAATATTGTCGCTAGCGCATCTCTTAAAAATTTTACTGTGGAAAAAATAGCACGAAACACTACCGCAGAAGATTTAGAAAGAATGTATCCCGATGCAGCTAAAAAAGAAGAGATTGGTCATTTTGAGGAAGGTTCTGTACAACGAGCCTATACTATTATGTATCCGGGGTCAAAAAATGAAATCCATTTTATTTGGGAGACGTTGGAACGAAAAAAGGTGTATCAGTTGGTTCTTTCAAAAAATGGTGATTGGGAAACTGCCTCCGGAATAAAAATTGGAACTACCTATGAGGATGTAGTACAAAGAAACGGGAAGGGAATTAATATCTATGGTTTTGGTTGGGATTACAGTGGTGCGGTGGACTGGAATGGTGGGGCATTAGAAAATAGTAAGTTGCGTGTTTTTCTACAACCTGCAGGAGAACCAAATCCTAAATTTTATGGCGATGGGATTATTATTCCAAACCCGGAAGAATTAAAAAAATTAAATTTAACCGTTGGTAAAATTATATATCATTTAGGCAATGATTAGACCTTCTTTTCTTAAAAAAGGCGATAAAGTTGCCATTGTTTCAACAGCGCGAAAAGTTTCTTTAGAGGAATTACAACCGGCATTACAGCTATTGAAAAGTTGGCAATTAGAAGCGATTATCGGGAAAACGATAGGTGCAGAAGAACATCAGTTTTCAGGAAATGACTTTCTAAGAGCAGAAGATTTTCAATGTATGTTGAATAATCCGGAAATCAAGGCAATTTGGTGTGCTCGTGGAGGTTATGGCACGGTTCGGATTATTGATTTATTAGATTTCAACGAATTTAAAAAACATCCCAAATGGATTATTGGGTATAGCGATGTAACCGTTTTACATAGCCACTTGCATGTCTTAGGTTTTGAAAGCCTTCATGCGCAGATGCCTGTAGATATAAACAATAAATCTGAAGCGACAATAGAAACTCTTAGGCAGGCGCTTTTTGGAGAGGAATATGTTATTGGGTGTGTTGCAAAAGATGCCCAAACAAAAGTGGGAATAGCGAGAGGACAATTAGTTGGGGGTAATCTGTCTATTTTATATTCTCTTTGTGGAAGTCCTTCAGCAATTGACACCAAAGGAAAAATTTTATTTATAGAAGACTTAGATGAATATTTGTATCATATAGACAGGATGCTTCAAAATTTAAAGCGCAATGGTTATTTTGAAAATCTTGCCGGGTTCATTGTGGGTGGTATGGCAAAAATGAATGACAACACCATTCCTTTTGGAAAAACTGCGGAAGAAATTATTGCAGAAACAGTTTCGGGGTATAACTTCCCGGTTTGTTTTGGTTTTCCTGCGGGGCACATGGAGGATAATCAAGCGATTATTTTGGGAAGGGAAGTGGTGCTAGAAGTTGGCGAATGGAAAACATCTTTGGCTTTTAAAAATTAGATTTTTGTTGTAAATCTATTTTCATTAAAATTGGTGAACCACAATAATATGTCACCCCTGTCGGGTTTTTAATTTTTTTGTATTATTTGGTTTCTACCAATATTTCACCCCTACGGGGTTTTCATAATTTTTATGTTCCATGTTTTTTTCTACCGATAGAAGTCTTTGGTAGAGGTATTGAACATTTTAACATTAGTCCAGATAGGGGCGAAATATTGGTAGAAAAAATCCTTTCCACCATGCGAGCTTGGGGGGGGGAAGATTGTAACGAAAAGCCCGCCCGTCTTTTTGCGGAAACGCCCTAAAAAAAATATTAATAGAAAGGAAACCTACATCTCCTCTGAAAAATCGGGATACAAAAAGCTATTGTATGGAAAACGCTTTACATGAATCCTTCTTACCCATTCATATACTTTTTCTCGGAGTTCGGTGAGGTTTTCTTTTTCGGTGGCAGAAATAAAAACGGCATCGCCATTTACTTTGCTCATCCATGTATTTTTCCAGTCTTCTAAGGTATTGTGTGCGTTGGTTTTTTCAGTAATTAAATCGTCTTCCTCTAATTTTTCGGCTTTATATGTGTCTATTTTATTAAATACCATAAGCATTGGTTTATCTTTACCACCAATTTCGACTAAAGTTTGATGCACAGAGGCAATGTGGTCTTCAAAATTGGGATGCGAAATATCTACCACATGCAAAAGAAGGTCTGCTTCACGCACTTCGTCGAGTGTGCTTTTAAAGGATTCAACCAATTGGGTGGGCAACTTTCTAATGAAGCCTACCGTATCTGTCAAAAGAAAAGGAAGGTTGCCTATAACCACTTTTCTTACAGTCGTGTCTAAAGTAGCAAAAAGTTTATTTTCGGCAAATACTTCCGATTTACTTATTACATTCATTAAGGTAGATTTTCCAACGTTTGTATAACCTACTAAAGCTACACGCACCAATGCCCCACGATTACCGCGTTGCACCGACATTTGTTTGTCAATGGTTTTTAGTTTTTCCTTTAATAATGCAATTCGATCGCGAACGATACGTCTATCTGTTTCGATTTCTGTTTCCCCGGGGCCTCGCATCCCTATACCACCACGTTGACGTTCTAAGTGAGTCCACATTCCGGCAAGTCGGGGCAATAAGTATTCATATTGTGCTAGCTCTACTTGGGTGCTTGCATAACTGGTTTGTGCGCGTTGAGCAAAAATATCTAGAATTAAATTGGTTCTGTCAATAATTTTGGTATTCAGTATTTTTTCAATATTTTTTTGTTGACCAGGGGAGAGCTCATCATCAAAAATCACCGTGCCAATATCGTTTGCTTCCACATAAGCCCGCACCTCCTCCAGTTTACCGGTGCCTATAAAAGTTTTCGGGTTGGGTTTTTGCATTTTTTGGATAAAGCGTTTTATTACTTCGCCACCCGCTGTATAGGTTAAAAATTCCAACTCGTCCAGGTAATCTCTAGCTTTTTCTTCGTTTTGATTTTGTGTAACTAAGCCGATGAGAATAGCTCTTTCATATTCTATTTCCAGTTTTTCTATCATAAAATGTTTTGAAATGCAAAGTTAGTCAATTGCAATGATGTGGAAATAGTTGTATTGTGTTTAATCTGTTAATTTATATATAAAACATAAACAATGTTTTACCCTTATCTTTTGAAAATAGGTACATTCTTTTACTTTTTAAATTGTTAACTATTTGTTAATCTGTTTTTTTTTATTACTTTGGCAACTCGTTATTTAAACTATGTAATATTATGAAAAAACAACTACGCAACCTCTTTAGGTTTGCTGAATTCTTTCAATCAAAAACCGACACAAAACCACTTCCAATTGTTTTAAAAACCCTTTTTTCTATTCTTTTTTTAGCTAACCTGACGTTTGTTAATGCTCAAGGCCCTGGAAGTTTATTTGTAGATGCCGGACCAGATCAAACCATTGGTTGTGCTACAGGAGATTCAGCAGATATAACGGCTAATTTTTTAGAAATATTTGAAACGGTGAGCGAACAATATACAGTTACCTCTATACCATACAATCCTCCTTTTGCTTTTAATGGATTGGCAAATCCTTTAAACCCAAATATTGATGATGCATGGTCTCCTGTGGATAATCTTCCTTTTGATTTTTGTTTTTTTGGAAACCTAGAACAACAATTTCAAGTAGGTTCTAATGGGGTGTTACGTTTTGATGTGGATCCTAGTGATACTACAAATGGATGGAGTTTTACAGAAAACTTACCAAATAACTCCAATCCCACTTTAGGCGAAGCAAATATTTTTACTCCGGTACATGATATAGATCCTTCTGTTTCCACAACCGAAGAAATAGGCTATGAAGTATTGGGTACTTTTCCTAACCGGGTTTTAGTGGTTTCATACTACCAAGTGCCTATGTTCTCAGGAACTTGTAATAGTTTATTAGCGACTCACATGGCTGTTTTCTATGAATTTTCAAATGTTATTGAAATTTATATGCAGGACAAACCTGTTTGCCCAAGTTGGAATAGTGGTAACGCCGCGCTTGGTATTCAAAACAATGCAGGTACAATTGCTTACGTTCCTCCGGGAAGAAATACATCAGATTCCCCTTGGACTGCTACCAATGAAGCATGGCAATTTGCGCCACAAGGCTTACCCACCTATGTTTTTGAATGGGTAGATGAAGGAGGAAATGTAATTTCAAACAACCCTACTATAACGGTTTCTCCTACTGTGTCTGAAACGTTTACAGCAAGAGTAACGTATACCAATGGATGTAATGGTCAAGTTGTAGTTTTAGAAGACTCCGTAACAGTTTTTGTGCAAAGTACGGTTAGTGTTGAATTAGGAGCAGATCAATCTTTTTGTGATGTAGCTTCCTATGAAATAGTTCCTACAATAACTGGAGCAGACCCGGGAGCGGTTACTTATTTATGGAGTACCGGTGAAACTACACCTACAATTACCATTACTCAAACAGGAATCTACTCTGTTGAGGTTACCTTTGAAGGATGTACCGTATCCGACGCTGTTTTTATTGAATTAAATGAAAATCCAATTTTTGATTTGGGACAAGATCTTGCAACTTGCTTTGAAGCTCCCGTTACACTTGATGCATCACCTTCAAATTATAATCCTGCCGATGCTACCTACCAATGGTTGTTTAATGGGGTAGATACAGGAATTACAGAGGCAACATTTAATGTTACTGCCTATGGAACTTATACAGCAATAGTTACTGTAGGACTTTGTTCTGCACAACAGGATATTAATATTACTCCAGGAGCAGCAATTGAAATTAATTTAGGAGATGACTTTGTAACTTGCTTTGAAAATCAAGTTATTCTGGATGCAACTCCAACAAATTACAATCCTCAACTAGCAACTTTTGAATGGTTTTTAGACGGAGTTGTATTAGCAAATACGCAAGCAACTTTAGAAGTAACAGTAAATGGCACCTACAGTGTTATAGTAACCATAGGGCAATGCTCTGCAACCGACAGTATTGTTATTTCGCCAAGCGCAGATTTAGTAGTTACTTTAGGAGAAAACATCAGCGGTTGTACCGCAGAAACAAGAACTCTTTCAGCCGTTACTTTTGAAGATGGGGTAACGTATGTTTGGTTTAAAAATGGAAACCTTATAGCAGGCGAAAATACCAATACAATAACTATTTCACTTGCTGATGTTGCTTCAAATCTATCCGATGTCTACCGTGTTGAGATTACCAAAGGGGAGTGTAGTGGCTTTGATGAAGTAGAAGCACTTACGCTTAATTGTGTGATTTCAGAAGGACTTTCTCCGGATGGATCTCCAGGATTTAATGATAATCTAGATTTAACTTTTCTTGCAAACCGAACCGGAATAGATAAATTACAAATTTTTAATCGATTGGGAGCGATTGTTTATGAATCAAACAATTATACAAACCAATGGGTAGGACAAAGTGATAATGGAGATAAACTACCAACCGGAACCTATTTTTATGTGATTAATTTTTCAGGAAATGATTCTGTTTATGGAAAACAAAAAACTGGTTGGATATATATAAATAGAGATGCTAATTAACAAAAAAAAGTAACCTCACAACAAATGAAAAATTTATATGTACTGTGTTGCGCTTTTTTTATTTTCCTATTTGGAAATGCACAACCCTACATTACAACATCAACAACTCAGTTTACTCATGAGGAGTTAGTAACACAAGTGTTAATCAATTCTCCTTGTGCTATTGTTGAGAATATTGTAGGGACTACAGGCACTAATTTTGGTAACCTAAATGGCATAGGCTATTTTGAAAATACAAACACAAACTTTCCAATAGATAACGGTGTTATTTTAATGACCGGTGCTGTAAATGAGGCTCCAGGACCTAATGGCGGTGCGCAAGCCGGAGGAGGATGGCCTGGTGACCCACAGTTGTTTAATTATATACAAGGCTTGGGAATCGATCCGGGATTAACCTCCTATAACGATGCTTCCATCCTAGAGTTTGATTTTAGACCTTTAACAGATTCCATCAGTTTTAATTTTGTATTTGCCTCCAATGAATATGGTATATTTCAATGTGACTATTCCGATGCATTTGCATTTTTTTTGACAGATGTTGGCACTGGAGACGTAACAAACCTTGCCATTGTGCCTGATACTAATGATCCAATTTCAGTGATTACTATTCGTGATCAATTGTATAATAGTAGCTGTAGCTCTGTAAATCCAGAGTTTTTTGATGTGTATTACGGATCACCTAATGGATTGCCTAATGCGCAATCACCAATCAACTTTAATGGGCATACTGTTTTGATGCAAGCTTGGTCCTATGTAACACCAAACACACAATACCGAATGAAATTGGTAATTGCCGATAGAAATGATACGGCTTTTAACTCCGCTGTTTTTTTAGAAGGTGGAAGTTTTTTTATTGGTAATGCTGATTTAGGGGAAGACCTTACCATTCAAAATGGAAATGCACCTTGTGATGGAGATGAAATTTTATTGACCGTTGAAACCAATGAGAACTCTATTATTACTTGGTATTTTAATGGTGAAGTGATTGAAGGAGAAATAGGAAGTACCTTAGTGGTTACTACAGCCGGTACTTATGGTGTAGAAATCGTTAATCCAGATGCTCCTGATTGCACAATTACCGATGAAATTATCGTTGAGTTTAAAACTTCACCGATTGTTGAACTTGGTGGGGATGTTTTAGTATGCAACGAAGTGTCGGTAGTATTAGATGCTACACCTTTAAACAGTAATGAATTTGATTCTATATTTTACCAATGGTTTAAGGATGGAGAAATACTTGTTGGTGCCACAGAGGCTACTTTAGTTGTAACGGAAATAGGGGTATATTCCGTTGAAGTTACTTCCGATTTAGGATGTATGGTGACCGATAATATTTCAGTTGTTATTCCTGAGTTTTCAGTAAATTTAGGTGAAGACGTAACCCCTTGCGATTCTACTCCTTATGAAATAGCACCTCTTATTGAAGGAATTGACCCCTCAGAAGTTACGTATTTATGGAGTACCGGAGAAACAACACCTAGCATTTTTGTAACTACTTCTGGAAATTATAGTGTTGAGGTTTCTTATGTAGAATGCACTAAAACTGATGATATCAACGTTACTTTTATTCCTGCACCTATTTTAGATTTGGGCGGAGAACTTTTAGTATGTGATGCATTAATTTATCTTTTAGATGCTACTCCCGAAAACAGTAGTGTTTTTAATGAATTATTTTACCAATGGTATTATAATGGTGTCATCATAACAGGAGCTACCCAAGCCACTCTTGAAGTTACAGAAAATGGCGTATATTCTGTCGATGTAACCACAGATTTGGGATGTACTATTACCGAAACAGTTTCAGTATCCTTTGTAAATTTCTCAGTAGATTTAGGAGAAGATGTTTTCCCTTGTGATGAAACTTCTTTCGAAATAATTCCTATGATAGAAGGCATTAATCCTTCAGAAGCAACCTATTTATGGAATACAGGGCAAACTTCATTCAGTATTACTGTTACTACCTCTGGCAATTATAGTGTTGATGTTTCTTACGCAGGTTGCACACAAAGCGATACAATAGAGGTAAACTTTAGAGAGCTTCCATTAGTAAACCTTGGCACGAGTCTATTAAAATGTGCACAAGACATTTTAATTTTGAATGCACAACCACAAAATGAATCCTCTAGTCAATTAACTTTTACTTGGTTTTTTAATGGAGGGGTTATCCTTAATGAAAACGCAAGCACTCTCGAGGTTACTGATGCCGGCATCTATGCTGTAGAGGTAAATGATAATGGGTGTGTTACCTTAGACGATGTAATCGTCAGTTTTTATGCGAATGCGAATTGCATAATTTCACAAGGAATTTCACCCAATGGCGATGGCTTTAACGATTGTTTCGATCTTCAATTTTTAACAGATCAATCAAACATTACAAAACTTTCCATATTTAATCGCTACGGAAGAATTGTCTATGAGCAAGCCAGCTATGTTAATCAATGGTGTGGACAAAATGATAATGGCGACTTGTTGCCAATAGGCAACTATTATTATGTAATCACATTTCAAGAAGAAACACCAAAAACAGGATATATATATTTAAATAAATAATCAATAACATAACAATCAAATTATAAATAATGAAAAAACTCTCTCTTTTACTCATTTTTATTCTAGTCCTAGGCTTTCAGGATATGAGTGCACAACAAGATCCGCAGTACACCCAATATATGTACAATATGAATGTGGTGAATCCCGCTTATGCAGGGTCTAAAGAAAGTCTGTCTCTAACTGCATTATATAGAAAACAATGGTCAGGCCTAGATGGAGCACCTGAAACTTATACGTTTTCTGCGCATTCACCAATAGGTGAAAAAGTAGGATTAGGGTTATCTGCCATAAAAGATGAATTAGGTCCTATTAAAGAAACAAATGTAAATGTAGATTTTTCTTATACCTTACAGGTTGGTGAAAACGCAAAACTTGCATTAGGAATAAAAGCGGGAGCATCTTTTCACGATGTGGGCTTAACAAGCTTAGACTTGCAAGATCCTAATGATCCATTCTTTTCACAAGATATTAATAATACCTATCCAACTGTGGGGGCAGGAGCATTTTTCTACACCGATAATTTTTATGTTGGTTTATCCGTACCAAATTTTCTTACATCTGTTCATCTTGATGAAAATGGATTAAAATTTGGTTCCGAAGTCAATCATTATTTTGCCACTGCAGGATATGTTTTTCAAGTGAATGAAAATTTTAAGTTAAAACCTTCTGTAATGGTGAAATCGGCATTTGAAGCTCCCGTTTCTTTCGATGGAAATTTAAATGCACTTTTCTATGATAAATTTGAAATAGGAGCCTCATACAGACTAGATGATTCTTTTAGTGGCTTGATCGGATTTCAAATTAATGATAATGTACGTATAGGATATGCCTATGACTATATCATATCTGACCTTGATGTTGTAGCAGATGCCTCGCACGAAGTGATTCTTACTTTTGACTTGTTCTTTAAAAAACGAGTGTTACGTTCACCAAGATATTTTTAATCCAACTAAGTAAAACGACATGAAAAATTTATACACAATAGTATTTCTTTTAGTAGCAAGCACTTCTTTAACGTTTGCTCAGAATAAAAACACAAAAACAGCAGACACCCATTTTGATCGCTTTGAGTATGTAAAAGCTGCAGAAGCCTATCAAAATGTAATAAAAAGAGGAAAAGCTGACGAATATGTTTATACCCGTCTAGCCGATTCTTATTATTTAATTAATGAAACAAAAAAGGCTGAAACTTTTTATAAACGGGTTTCTACACGACCTAAAGTAGCCTCTGAAACTATATACAATTACGCACAAACACTTAAAGCAAATGGAAAGTTTGATGAGTCAAACGCCATGATGCAAAAATTTGCACAAATGAGTCCAAAAGATTCCAGGGCTATAGATTTTAAAAACAATCCAAGCTACATTCCTCAAATCCTAGAAGGAAAACCGAAGTTTACTGCAACATTAATGAGTGATTTAAATAGTAAATTTTCTGATTTTGGGGTACGAAAAGCTGGAAACAAGATCTATTTTTCTTCGGCACGCAATACCACCAGAAAAAATTATGGCAGAAACCAAGAGCCATATTTAGATATCTATGAGGCAACCTATACTAACGGAAAAGTAACAAACATACAAACCATTAAAGGTGAGGTAAACACTAAATACCACGAAGGTATCGTAACAATTTCACCCGATGGTAAAAGATTATATTTTGATAGAAACGACTTTTACAATGGGAAATATAAAAAAGATGAAGACGGCGTTAACCAACTTAATATCTATTATGCCGAATTGGTAGATGGACAATGGAAAGATATAAAACCGGTTCCCTTTAATAATACCGAATATTCCGTTGGGCACCCTGCTTTAAGCCCTAATGGAAATACTCTTTATTTTGTTTCTGACATGCCCGGAGGTATTGGGGATTCTGATATTTATAAAGTAAGTATAAGCCCAACCGGGGCATTTGGTACTCCCGTGAATTTAGGAAAAGGTATCAATACCGAAGGCAAAGAGGCTTTTCCATTTCTAGGAGATAATGGTACGCTATATTTTTCAAGTAATGGCCATTTAGGTCTTGGGGGATTAGATGTATTTTATGCCACAAAATCAGGAGATGGTTTTGGAGAAGTTAAAAATTTAGGATTGCCTATTAATAGTTCCTCTGATGATTTTTCTTTTAGTATGGATGATGCCAGCCAAGAAGGTTTTGTTTCATCAAATAGAGGAGGTGGAAAAGAAGCAGCAACAGACAATGTGTATCACGTTAAAGAGTTATGTGTATCTACCATTCATAGTATCGTAATGGATGCAAATGACAACAGGCCTTTAGGCGGTGCTACAGTAACCTTATATGATGCAAATCAAAACAGGCTAACCTCTAAAACAACAGGTGCTGACGGAAAAACAGCCTTTGAAGTAGAATGCAACAATAATATTACCGTTCAAGCAGCAATTGATGGCTATGAATCTAATGCTACGAAAGTTTCTACTGCCGACAAAAATGTTACGGCGCAACTAATGCTTCGTCCTATTGAAGAACTTATTGTGGAAGATAAAGTAGTTTTAAATCCTATATTGTTTGATTATGACAAACATAATATCAAACCAATGGCAGCATTAGAATTAGATAAATTAGTACAATTGATGAAAAAAAGTGCTACTATGGTTATTAAAGTTCAAAGTCATACCGATACACAAGGTACGGATGAATACAACAAACAACTTTCAAACAGAAGAGCACAAGCTACCGTCCAATATGTAATTTCAAAAGGAATTGACGGCAGCAGAATTAGTGGTGAAGGTTTTGGCGAAAGTAAACCTGCCGTAAATTGTGGTGATAACTGTACTGAAACTCAACACCAACAAAATAGAAGGTCTGAGTTTATTATCGTAAATAGATAATAGCTATAAAAATTTTTTTAACCAACCTGAATGAAAGTCCTTGTCTTTTTAAGACAGGGGCTTTTTTTTAGAATAAAATTGGTTTTTCAAATGGATAGAAATAAGACAGTATTAATAATAAGAATATTTTTCACCATTGCCATATAACCACACTCCATTCTAGTAAGTCAGGCGATTTATAGGTAAAAACCTCTTTAAAACCAATCTTTTTATGCGCCTGAATAGATCTAAAATTATTAGTTGCTATTTCCGTTATTGCAAAATCATACGAATCTTTATAACTACTTTTATAAAAGGCATAACAACTTTCAAAGACACCTTTCCCTCGGTATGACTCTGCAACGCATACTTGACCTACTACCAGATAGGTATAAGCTGAAATAGGTTTGTTGCGGTATATAATTTTGTTAAAAACAGCAAACATTGGCCGCAATATTGGAATGCTACTTTTAGAGAAGGAAGTCATGGCTAAAATATAGGCAATGACTTTGTTTTCATTTGTACAAATGATGTGTTGTTCAATGGCATTCAATTTTGTTAGGTCTTTTAAACTATGTTTTACTGTAAGAAAACCTTGACTTGAAATGGTTGTAACATCAAGATTTGAAAGCAAATATTTTTGTTGGAGTTCTAGTATTCCTAGCAAATCCTCCTTGGAGGATGCCTTTGTATAAAGAAGCGGTGCTTTCATAAGACGATTGAAAAATTTCATTAAAAAGATACAAAAGAAATTAACACCAAGAATAAAAAAGCCTTCAAGATATTCCTTGAAGGCTTATTAAAAATCATCTAAGTTTAAGAGGATTAATTATTGTGCATTAATAACAATTTCGTCTAATTCATAAGTGCCATCAAAAGCAGCTTGTCCACTACCGGTGTATTTGAAGGCAAAGTAGCCGTTTGCTTGTATGCAAGATAAATCTACAATGCCCGAGAAAATCCAGTCAGGAAAAGGAGTACTGTCTTGCACAAGAGTTGCATCGCTTAATTGATCCCAAGTAGCACTAGTGATGTTTGCAGGAACTCCGTCCCAATCGCTTGAGAATAAAACTTCCATTTCACTACCATCGGAAAAACTATTAGAAGTTTTAAACTGTATAGTAGCTGCTGTAGCAGTGCTTAAAGGAATTTGTGGAGTAACCAACCACGAAATGGTAGATGCATCTCCAGAGTTAAAAGAACCACATCTAGCAGAAATACCTAAAGATGCGTTAGAACCAGTATCTACATAAGCTTCCCAAGGTTTAGTGCCTGCTTGAATAAAGTTTGTCCATCCATTTCCTGAAATAGGTGAATTTACACTTTGTGTTTCGAAGTTATCAGAAAATAACACTTGCGCACCTGCAGTGGTTGCCAATCCACAATTTACTTCGGTAGGATCGCAACGTTCTGTGTTGTCAAAATTAATTCCGGCAGGAGAATTCAAATAAAAGGTAAAAAAATCATCAAAGAAATCTCTTGTTAAAATAACATCTAATGAGCCTCTTTCTTTTGGCAATCGAAGTCCTTTAAAGCTAGCAAAAGTGCTGGTACTTAAAATAGAAGAAGATCCTGATGCACAACTTTCTACAATACGCTCACCATCAAATTGATCTAATGGTTCTGCAGCGAAAGTTTTTGGAGTGTCTATTAAAACGTCATTGCGGTTAAATTGTACATCGGTTAAACGAATAAATAAGTTGGTTTTATCCAAAGTAAAATTTTCAATTGCTAGGGGAAGGGGAACAATTTCAGCTACAGTATTTGAACGAAGAATAAATTTTTCACGTTCCGGAAAGGGAATTCGTGCTACACTGTTTCCATCTCTTACGCCTAGAGCAAGGACTCCGTTAGAAGTTCCTACAGTTAGTCCGTCTAGTTGGATAAATACTTTTCTACCCACTTCATAAGAAACAAATAAAGGACTTACATCTACAAGAACTTTTATGCCTCTAGTTGGATTTTCCGGCAAGTCTTGAACAATTATTTGTTTAAAAAAGTTGCCACCTTCATCGCTTGAAACAACATATCCTTGTATATATTTTCCGGTTTCGCTAAAAGTAACTACAGGCTCAGAAGATTGTGCTAAAATACCTGCTACGGCAGATATTTCTATGATATCGCTAGCACTGATGTCTGGCTCGTCAAAATTAAGGTTTGGTGTGTCAAAATCGTCGTCTTTTACACAAGAGGTCAACACTACAAAAGCTATAAGTAGTGTGAATATTTTATTTAATTGAAATGTTTTCATGGTTATTTATTTATAGTGTTTTTTATTAAAATCTAAAATAGGCATTTACATAATAGGTTCTTCCAAACCCGGAGAAATATCTCGAGCCGAAAACAGGTGTATCTCTAGCGGCATCTTCAGATACTTTTCTAAAATCTGCATTTCTAGAATCTTCAAAACCGCCGGTTTTGAATTCTTGGTTAAATACATTATTTACAGTGGCAAAAAAACCTACAAAATAATTGTCTATTTTCCAAGATTTTCCTCCTACCAAATTGAATATATAATAATCGCCAAAATCTTCTTGTTGTAATAATTGTCTGGCAACATTTTCATCATAATCATTAAATGGAAGTCCATCGGTATCGGTTGTAAATGCATCGGTTCTTCTTAATTTACTGATATTTATGTAGGCATCTGAAAAATAGTTTGCCGTTGCCCCTACCCACCAAAAATCTGGGTCGCGGTATTCAAACCCAAATTGATAGGCTCGTTCAGGCCCTCCGGAAAGATGAAAATCTTTTAATTTAGCGGTTCCATCACCATAAGTTACTTGTCCGTCAAAAGCATCACTGGTGTAATATACATTCGGATTGTTATTGTAGGTATATTGACCTACAGATGCAGCGGCTTTTAATTTGATGGTTGGGGTAACTTGGGCTTCTATGCCAAGTTCACCACCAAAATGTAATTTTTCAATTCCGGTAGTTATTTCTTGTACAAAAGCATTGTTGTTATCAGCACCTTGACCTTGTAAGGATTGTGTAAAGAAAAAACCAATTTCAGTTGCGTCTTGTGCATTCACATAAAAACCGGTTAATCTTGCTTTTATAATTGGAGAACGAAAAATATAACTTGCGTCTAACGATTGGTATTTTTCGCTATCTAATCCAATAACCACATCATTATTTTGTCGTGCATTAGAAAAGGAATTTCTGATTCCGGGTGCTTTCGTGATGTAACCGGCATTTAAATCGAAAAGATGACGTCCGGTAAGTTTATAGGTAAAACCTCCTTTAACACCATAATCTGTAAAACTCAATTCTTCACTTTTCCCAAAAGAGCGATTCCCCGGATAGTTTCCGTTTTCATATAAACCGTCTCTTTGATACTTGGTTTGTGATGCTTCAGCAGCAACGTAAAAATCTATTTTGCTATACTTAAATTGTGCTTGAGCAAAACCACCGTAAACGGTTGCTTCTATTTCATAATTGTATTTGTAACGATCACCTTCGCCTACAATTCTGTTTCTGTTTCTTAAATCGCTTTGCGCTAAATCCTCAGCAAAAACATCCGGGCCATCTTCAGCAAAGGAATCGATGTCTAAATATCCTGTTCCGCCTAAAAGATCTTTTAGGTTAGCAAAGTTTTCACTTTTTAATCCTCTGTAATTTAAACCGGCATTTAGCACAATATTATCTGTAATTTGAGAGCTTAAAATAGAGTTTGCACTTATTTGTTTATCGTCTATACGGTCTTCTTGAATAGCATAAACAGCATTTTTGCCTTCACCGGCAGCAATTTGATTTGCTCTATAAAGTGCTTCCCAGTCATATTGACCATTATTTAAAAATTCTTCTTGTGCCAGAAAAGCATTTTGGAAGTCAAATGCAGTTGGATTTGGATCTCTTAAAAAATAACTTGGCAATCTTTGGTAATAGTTTGGATCTGCGTTTCTTGCACCTCCCACAAAGGTTTCTTGACCATTTAATGTGTATAAAGTGGTTCCGTTATTGTCAATGCGGGTGTTTCCAATTTTTCCGAGTTGATATCCTACATTAGTATTCAATCTGGTTTTGTCGGAAATTGTCCAGTTGTGGTTCAACATAAAAACCGGCTCTTCTATTTTCCTAATTCGGGAATTTCTAATATCACCATCTTGTCTTCCCCAATAAGGATTATAATCGTTTCCTTTTAAATCTAAAACTTCTTGTGTTAGAGCAGTAGAACGACCTCTTCTGTTAGGGGTGTAAAAGGCAGTAAAGTTTAAACTATGGTTAGGGTTAATTATTTTTTCAACAGAAGCAAAAAAGGAATTTGCATCATAAAGGGTACCCTCAATAAAACCACCATTTCCATATCTTCTAGAAGCTAAAACCGAATAGGCCCAACCATTTGCATCGACACCGGAGTTATAAGAAACCATAACACGACCTTCATAAGTTCTGTCAGAAGCGGCATAAGAAACCTGACCGCCTGAACGGTACTGGGAAGCTCGCATAATGATGTTTGTCGTGCCTGCAATATCACCAAAAGCGTAATCATTAGGAGTTAAACCCATAGAAAAATCTCTATTTCTTTGAGCATCGTTTAAACCGCCCCAATCAGACCATTGCGGTCTGCCGTCAAATTGTTTGTTCATTTCAAGACCATTGATGAGTACTTTTCCGCTGGAATTATCGAGTCCTCTTGGTCTGAAGAAGGTTGCACTAAA
>MNYN01000045.1 GCA_001873105.1 Flavobacteriaceae bacterium CG2_30_34_30
TTATGAAAATCAAGAAGTGTATCAGCATCAATAGGTTTATCTTCTAAAAATGCAGAAAACCACTTTTCACGTTCTTTTTTCATCGTAGCCGAATAAAGCGTTGAAGAGCTCCAAATTTTTGGCTCTAGAGGTAATGGAGTAAAATATTTTTCTTTTCCATCCCAAACTAATTCATAAACAGACAATTGCGGAGTCCACTCTATAAGGAGAAGTGTAAAAGGTTCAATGCCCAATAAATTAAATAATGAAATATCCTGAACTACATTTTTTGAAACCAGTAACAGTTTCACTAGGTTTCCACGACTCATTTTGTAGTTATCCCTTTTTATATGCCCTTCAAAAGCACCATTTAATAGACATAACAATCTGTTTTTTGAACTCAGCCCAATCCAGGTGCCTCCTGCTAATTCGTCTTTTGGAAAAAGTAGTTTTTCGCCTTCAAAATCATATTCCTCTGGAGGCAAAGTCTTTCTACCTATTGCCTCATCCCGGTTAGACGTTAAAATAAAATCAGATTCCCCTTTAGGAATAAAAGTTACTGTACACATGTGCTATTTGTACGAAAATGAAAGCACAACTTACAAAAAAAATACGAAATACAATTCCTTTGAATTCCTAAAATAAGAAACTTCAAACACTATCTTTAAAAAGGGT
Organism: Flavobacteriaceae bacterium CG2_30_34_30; assembly: GCA_001873105.1. Lineage (GTDB taxonomy): Bacteria > Bacteroidota > Bacteroidia > Flavobacteriales > Flavobacteriaceae > Planktosalinus. Next base: position 655 of record MNYN01000045.1, read on the forward strand.
CTTGCACTAGAAATCTAAAGAAAATCGTACCTTTGCAAAAGATAATTTTATTGAAAATACAAACATATATCATGGGAAAAGGATTTTTTAAAGTGCCAATTGCAGTAAACGAACCTGTTAAAAATTACGCGCCGGGATCTCCGGAAAGAGAAAGCGTTTTAAAAACGTATAAAGAAATGTACAACAGCACAGTAGATGTTCCACTATACATAAATGGGAAAGAAATTCGTACTGGTAATACCGGAAACATTGCACCACCTCACGACCACAAACATAGTCTTGGATCCTACCATAAAGCAGAAAAAAAACACATTCAACAAGCTATTGACACTGCGCTGGAAGCAAGAAAATCCTGGTCAAAAACCCCTTGGGAGCAAAGAGCCGGAATATTTTTAAGAGCAGCTGAATTAATTGCAGGACCCTATCGCGCAAAAATAAATGCTGCAACCATGCTTGGGCAGTCTAAAAATATTTATCAAGCCGAAATTGATGCCTCTTGCGAGTTGATTGACTTTTTGCGATTTAATGTGCAGTTTATGACGGAAATCTATGCAGAGCAACCGCAATCAACTAGTGGCGCATGGAATAGAATAGAATACCGACCATTAGAAGGTTTTATTTATGCTATAACACCTTTTAATTTTACCGCTATTGCTGGAAATCTTCCTGCCAGTGCTGCTTTAATGGGGAATGTAGTTGTTTGGAAACCTAGTGACAGTCAAGTATTTTCAGCTAAAGTACTTATGGATATTTTTAAAGAAGCAGGCGTTCCAGACGGTGTTATTAATATTGTTTTTGGTGATCCTGTTATGATTTCAGATACTATCTTGAATAGTCCTGATTTTGCCGGAATCCATTTTACAGGATCTACTGATGTTTTTAAACATTTATGGAAACAAATAGGACAAAACATAACTACTTATAAAACGTACCCAAGAATTGTAGGGGAAACAGGAGGCAAAGATTTTATCATTGCACACAAATCCTCTAACCCAATACAAATTGCTACAGCTATATCCAGAGGCGCTTTTGAATATCAAGGGCAAAAATGCTCTGCTGCTTCACGCTCATATATTCCGAAAAGTTTATGGCCGGAAGTTAAAAAACAACTAGTAAAAGATGTCAAATCTTTTAAAATGGGTTCTCCAGAAGATATGAGTAATTTTATAACTGCAGTAATTCACGAAGGCTCATTTGATAAATTGGCAAGTTATATTGACCAAGTTAAAAAAGATAAAAATGCCGAAATTGTTGTGGGTGGTGGTTACGATAAATCCAAAGGATATTTTATAGAACCAACGGTTATTTTAACCGCTGACCCAAAATACACCACTATGTGTACCGAATTATTTGGTCCTATTATGACTATTTATGTTTATGAAGATGCCAAATGGGAAGAAACATTGCACTTAGTGGATGCAACTTCCGGATATGCGCTTACTGGAGCTGTATTCAGTGAAAATAGGTATGCATTAGAAACCGCCGTGGATATCTTACAAAATGCTGCTGGTAATTTCTACATCAATGATAAACCCACAGGAGCAGTTGTTGGACAACAACCTTTTGGTGGTGCAAGAGCATCCGGCACAAATGATAAGGCAGGTTCAAAATTGAACTTACTACGCTGGGTATCCCCTAGAATGATAAAAGAAACTTTTATACCGCCAACGGATTATAGATATCCTTTTTTAGGAGAATAATTATTTTTAATTTCAAAAACTCACTATTCTTAGTGAGTTTTTTTTTTAATAAATTTATTACATTTGAAGAACAAACACTTATTGCTATGAAAAATACCTTCGCCCTACTGCTTTGTTTTTTATCTTTTTCCATTTTCTCACAAACTTTAGAAATTGATCCCTTTAAAGATATCAACAAAACACAACTTACCACAGGAATTCTCTATGACCGGGTTTTCCCTATTGCTGATTTAACTTCTGAAAGAACCTTGGCAACAGGAAATAGAATCTTACAAGCTATTTCTGAATTATCAAGAGCTGATTATCGAAATCGTTTTCCTGATATAAAAAAGGTGCAAACCTTAAAAAAAGAATCTTTTATTGAAGGCAAAGTACCTATGGCTATTGTAATTTCTGAATTTCAAAAAATAAAACCCAAAGCATTTGTTGATGGATTTATCCAAAAAAATGCGCAAGGAAACCTTAACCAAACTCGTGACTTTGAAGGTGATTTATTTGACAACTATACCGTTGCCTTAGCCGCCCCAATAGTTGAAATACATAAAGGATTAACTGTAAATTTTTTCCTACCGGAATCACTTGTGATAAATACGACTTCCAAAGAAATTAAAAAAATAGAAATCAATTTTAGTGATGGCGTCTTTGTTCCTTTCGTTATCAATGAAAAAAAATCGATTTCCTATACCTCTCCTGGCAAAAAAAGGATAGAAATACGTTTACTTTTAAACAGCGGCGAAACTCTTCTTCTAGAATCCTTTATTAAAATAAATCCAAGTACAGCTGATTTGAACACATCCAATAATAAAAAAAATGCAGCGCAAATTATCACTATAGAATCTACAATTCCTTATCAGGGTATTGGGGAATCACAAGCATTTACAGGCATTGGGGAATATGAAATCTTTTTAGATAACCAAGACGGAATCCTTGACAAACCCATTATTTTAATAGATGGTTTTGACCCTGGAGACACAAGAGATATTCCTGCTTTATATCAATTATTAAATTTTAATAACGGCACTGAAAATTTAGCAGATGAAGCTAGAGATTTGGGATACGATGTTATCGTACTGAATTTTCCGGTATATGTAAGAAATGGTACGGATATTATTGATGGTGGCTCCGATTATATTCAGCGTAACGCCTTTGTCCTTACCGCATTAATTGATGAAATAAACGCTCAAAAAGTTGGAGAAGAAGAATTAGTAATCATTGGACCAAGTATGGGCGGACTTATTTCCAGATATGCTTTACGCTATATGGAACAAAATGGTTTTAACCATGAAACCAGATTATGGTTGTCTTTTGATGCGCCTCATTTGGGTGCAAACATTCCTATAGGCTTTCAACATTTATTTAATTATGTTGCTTTTGGACCTTTTGGTGATGTTGGCTTTCAAGAACTAATAAATGGTCTGTTGCGCAATCCTGCTGCTCGTCAAATGCTTGTTGACCATTTTGAAGGTCATTTACTTCCCGGTGATCCTGTCGAGTTTGACCCTACAATTGTATTACCAGCAGGATCACCAAATTTTAGGGATGCATTCCAAACAGAATTAAACGCTTTGGGTTACCCACAAAACACAAGAAATATATCTATTTCCAACGGAAGCGGATTTGGCGAAACAACAGGAACTCCTGGCATGAACGTCATAGATTACATCTTTTATCCAGATGGACCAGATGGTTTAACCAGAGCCCTTATTGAAGTAAATTTTACTCCTGCCGCATCACAAACACAAAGAGTAAGCAGAATACGTAGCCAAATTTTTATTGTCTTTTGGATTACTGTTGATGAGAGTGAGGCTTTTAGTATGGCGCCAGCATTTACTAGTGGATTAGATAGTGCTCCGGGTGGCCAATTTGACATTGCAGCATTAGCCGCAGGTGCCGGTGACAACCCTATTCTTATTGAATTTTTAAACAATTTGAATATTGATTTTTTCGACTTTGTACCAACGTTAAGTTCCTTAGCAATAACCGCAACAAATAATTTATATGCACCAGTAATTGAAAATGACATCGATGTTTTTGATGCATTTTATATCCCACAAAATAACGAACCACACATTACCCTAACTCCCGGAAATGTGGAATTTGCAAGACAAGAAATATTTTTAGACCCTTTGACCGTATCAGAAAACCTTGATTCTAAATTACAATTAGGCAAAAACCCTATCAATAATGAACTAATTATTTTGGGAAATTTAAGCAATGCCGAAATTATAATATCCGATCTTAGCGGTAAAATAGTTTCAAAACAAATCATAAACTTACAAAGCAGCACGTCCTTACCCATTCATCTGTCCACAGGACTTTATTTATTGTCCATACAAGGAGAAACAACTAATTTTAAAACTAAATTTATTGTAAGAGAAAAGTAAAAATATCGTAAAACCCAGAGATCTTATTACATCGGCAAATGCACTAACTTCTTTGTCTCAAAAAAATCTTCTTTAAAATAATCGGTCAACAGATAAATTGTAGCTAGGGGATAGTCCTGTAACTCTTCTGAAAGGTCTCCCCCTTTTAAATAGAGAATACCATTTTTTAATTCATGACGGCTTTTTTTTGCTATTTTTCCTTGCACCCAATACACAAAAGTTGGCATTGCAGCAACGGCTCTACTAATAATAAAATCATATTTGCCGCTAATATTTTCTACTCGGTCGTTTGTAATTTTTACATTTTGTAATTGTAGTCCAGCAACAACTTCTTCCACCACCATAATTTTTTTTCCGATAGAATCCACCAAATGGAATTTTGTTTCCGGAAATAGAATTGCCAAAGGAATTCCCGGAAAACCACCTCCTGTACCAACATCTAATACCCAAGCACCAGGAATGAATTTTTGCACTTTTGCAATCGCAAGAGAATGAAGCACATGCCGCAAATATAATTCGTCAATATCCTTTCTAGAAACCACGTTAATTTTTAAATTCCAGTCTTGATACAAGGTTTCAAGAAGTGCAAACTGTTTTTTTTGCTTTGCGGATAAATCAGGAAAATAAGTTGTAATTAGATTCATAAGATTGTTTAAGTGAGCAAAATTAATCTTTTTACTTGTAAATTTTTGCTAAACACTAAAGGATAGGAACGAATATTAATTATATTTGTCGGTATTTAAATTTCGTGTAACACGTTATTAGCTAAATCTCAAAAATGAAAACATCCTCAATTCGATTTTCCAGAAAAGATCCTGCAAATTTTTTCAAAACCTTAAACGCCAGAGTAAATGACTATTTCAAAGAAAGAAACCTTAAAAAAACAGGCGATTGGAAACTTCATTTAAAGACCCTTGCTATGTTTGCTATTTTCCTAACACCTTACTTTATCTTGTTAACATTAAATATTCCGGGTTGGGTGCAATTACTACTCACTATAGTTATGGGAATCGGCATGGCAGGAGTTGGAATGAATGTAATGCACGATGGAAATCACGGCTCCTATTCTTCAAAAAAATGGGTAAACAAATTTATGGGAAGCACCATATACATTCTTGCCGGAAATGTATATAACTGGCAAGTACAACACAACGTTTTACACCATACCTATACCAATATCCACGGTCACGATGAAGATATGGAAGCCGGCAGAATAATGCGATTTAGCAAACATGCCGAATGGAAACGTTTTCATAAATACCAACACTTATACTCTGTTTTTCTTTATGGCTTATTAACCTTTAATTGGGCATTAACAACAGATTTTAAACAAACCGGGAATTACTTAAAAAGAAAACTCTCTTATGGTAAATTTCCAAACCCAACAAAACAATGGAGTATCGTTGTAATTTCTAAAATTATCTACCTCTCTATTTGGATTGTTATTCCTATGCTTATATTATCTATTGCTTGGTGGAAAGTCCTTTTAGGATTTTTTATTATGCACTACGTAGCAGGAGTAATATTAAGTATTGTCTTTCAATTGGCACATATGGTAAAAGAAGCTCAAATGCCATTGCCTGATGAAACAGGTACAATGAAAAATACCTGGGCGATACACCAATTATATACCACCGTAAATTTTGCTACTAAAAACAAAATCGTCAATTGGTACACCGGGGGTTTAAACCACCAAGTTGAGCATCATATTTTTCCAAACATTAGCCACATTCACTATACTAAAATTTCAAAAATAGTAAAAGATACAGCTAAAGAGTTTAATTTACCTTATCACGAATTTAAAACCACCCGTAAGGCCGTGCTTTCTCACTTTAAACATTTGAAAGAAATGGGAGTAAAACCTGCTTTAATAGGGTAAATTACACACAAGAATTACACTTTATGAAGGAACAGTTATCTGACAGAGTCAACAATATGGCGACCTCAGCCACTTTAGCTATGGCTGCAAAAGCAAGAGAATTAAAAACACAGGGCAAAGATATAATTGGACTTAGCCTTGGAGAGCCAGATTTTACAATCCCTGAATTCATAAAAGAATCTGCTATCCAAGCTATAAAAGACAACTACCACTCCTACACTCCTGTTGATGGGTATGCCGAATTAAAAAACGCCATAATCAATAAATTTAAAAGAGATAACAACCTCAGTTACGAACCATCGCAAATTGTAGTTTCAACCGGAGCAAAACAATCATTGGCAAACATTGTTATGGTAATGCTAAACCCCGGAGATGAAGTAATTTTACCGGCACCATATTGGGTTAGCTATAGCGATTTGGTAAAACTAGCTGATGGCGTTCCTGTAGAAATTGCAACCACAATTGCAACCAATTTTAAAATAAGCCCACAACAATTAGAAGCAGCTATTACACCAAAAACTAAATTAATCATGTACAGTTCACCATGCAATCCAAGTGGTTCTGTATATAGTAAAAGTGAGCTTCGTGCATTGGCTGATATTTTAAAAAACCATCCAAATATTTATGTGGTTTCTGATGAAATATATGAACACATCAACTTTAGTGATGGCCACACTTCCATAGCTGAATTTCCAGACATGTATGACCGTACAATTGTAGTAAATGGGGTGTCAAAAGCATTTTCAATGACCGGTTGGCGTATAGGATATCTTGGTGCTCCAAGTTGGATAGCAAGAGCCTGCAACAAGATGCAAGGTCAAATTACAAGTGGCGCAAATGCCATTGCACAACGTGCTACTATAACCGCTTTAGAAGCTCCTGTAAGTAAAATTCAATACATGGTAGATGAATTTAAAAAACGAAGAGAAATTATTCTTACGCTTTTATCTGAAATTCCTGGAATGAAGACAAACAGCCCTGAGGGAGCGTTTTATGTTTTCCCAGATGTATCTTATTTCTTCGGAAAAACCATTCGTGGCAAAAAAATAGATACTGCCGAAGAATTTTCGTTATTACTACTTGAAGAAGCACTGGTAGCAACAGTTTCCGGCGAATCCTTTGGCGATTCAAACTGCATTAGGATTTCTTATGCTGCTTCTGAAAAAGAAATTAGAGAAGCACTAAAGCGAATTAAAGATATTCTCTCTTAAAAAGGCAAAACTATGGCGAAAATTCTTCTGTTAGGTTCCGGCGAATTAGGCAAAGAATTTGTAATTGCAGCACAACGTTTAGGCCAAACCATCATTGCTGTAGATAGTTATGAAAATGCCCCTGCTATGCAAGTAGCTGATGATTATGAAGTAATCAACATGTTAGATGGAGATGCTCTAGATGCAATCGTGGCAAAACACAAACCCGATTTTATCGTTCCTGAAATTGAAGCCATACGCACCGAGCGTTTTTATGACTATGAAAAACAGGGATATACCGTAATTCCTTCTGCAAAAGCGGCAAACTTTACCATGAACCGAAAAGCAATACGCGATTTGGCTGCCAAAGAATTAGGCATCAAAACAGCAAATTACAGTTATGCAATTTCTGCAGAAAGCCTACGTAAAGAGGTGAAAAAAGTTGGAATGCCTTGTGTCGTAAAACCATTAATGTCTTCCAGCGGTAAAGGACAAAGCATCATTAAAACAGAAAGTGATATAGAAAAGGCATGGAACTATGCTGTTGAAGGCTCACGAGGAGATGTGGTTGAAGTAATAGTGGAGGCTTTTGTACATTTTGATTACGAAATTACCCTACTCACTGTTACGCAAAGAAATGGAGAAACACTTTTCTGTCCACCCATTGGGCACAGGCAAGAACGGGGTGATTATCAAGAAAGCTGGCAGCCGGCAATTATGGAAAATACATCCTTAGAAACAGCAAAAAAAATAGCAAAAGATGTAACTGAGGCTCTAGGAGGAGCTGGTATTTGGGGTGTTGAATTTTTTATAGCCAACGATGGTGTTTACTTTTCTGAACTTTCTCCACGGCCCCATGACACAGGAATGGTAACTCTAGCGGGCACACAAAATTTTAATGAATTTGAATTACATTTACGCGCGGTTTTAGGGCTTCCCATACCAAAAATTACCCTAGAACGCTTTGGAGCCAGTGCTGTAATCCTTGCTGAAAAGCACAACATTAATCCGTCATATCAAGGACTAATTGAATTATCGTCTCAACCAAAATCTGATTTTAGAATATTTGGAAAACCAACCTCTAGACCTTACCGAAGAATGGGCGTGGTTCTAACGTATGACAAAGTGGGGTCAGACGTTCATAAAATTACACAAAGAGCAAAAGACTTGGCCAGATTGGTAAAAGTGAATTAATAAATAATCTTTAGTGCGGAATGCTGGGCATTAAACCTAGAAACTGAAACTTAAAACATGAAACCCTATTATCGGTTTCTCCAGAAAAATGGAGTCAATAAGATAAGAACAGTAAATAGCTCTAATCTACCTATAAGCATTAAGAAAGCGGCCCACCATTTTGCTGCTATCGGCAAAACATCGTAGTTGTTTACCGGACCCAAAGACCCAAGAGCAGGCCCAACATTTCCTAAAGTAGATGCGGCGCCCCCCAATGAAGTTTGAAAATCTAACCCTAAAATGGCAAAAACAGTAACCCCTACAATAAAAGAAAGAATATAGAGAATAAAGAAAGCCAGAATATTAAATACAATTGATTGGGGAATAGCTTTTTCATTATACCTCACAGGTAAAATAGCATTAATATGAAAGGTTCTTCTAAACTCCAAAACACCATTTCTTATTGTAATTAAATGCCTAACAATTTTCATGCCACCGGCAGTTGATCCTGAAGATCCACCAAGGAACATTAAACCAAAAAATAACATCATTAAAAAAGGTGGCCAAAGGGTATAATCTGCGGTTACAAAACCAGTCGTTGTAACAATAGATAAGACTTGAAATAAACCATGCCTAAATGCACTTTCTGCCTCTCCCCAAACCATAGGATAGGTGATAGAGGATAGTGCAGGATCTGACTGGTAATAAACTACAAACCCAACAACGATAGTAAATAATACGATGAAAGTTATGTAGAGTCTAAACTCCTCATCTTTTAAAATTTTGCTAAACTTTCCTTTAAATGCAAAATAACTCAACACGAAATTCGTGCCCGCTAAAAACATAAATAAAATTACGATATATTGAATTATGGGTTGGTCATTCCAGTAAGCCATACTGGCGTTTTTAGTAGAAAACCCTCCGGTACTTAAAGTACTTAATGAGTGGTTTACTGCATCAAACAAACCCATGCCTGCAATTTTTAAAAGAATAATTTCAGCCAAAGTATAAGAAAAATAAATTAACCATAATCTCTTGGCTGTATCTGTAATCCTAGGGTGTAATTTATCATTACTTGGTCCTGGCGCTTCTGCTGCAAAAAGCTGCATACCCCCAATTCCTAAAAGAGGTAAAATGGCTATTGCCAAAACGATAATTCCCATCCCACCAATCCAATGGGTTATGCTTCGCCAAAAGAGAATACCATTTGGTATAGATTCAATATCTTTTAATATAGTTGCACCTGTAGTGGTATAACCACTCATGGTTTCAAAAAAGGCATTCGTAAATGAAGGTATGGCCCCAGAAAAAAGGTAAGGCAAACTTCCACTTAATGCCATAAAAAGCCATCCAAAAGTAACTACGATATACCCTTCGCGCTTTTTTATTTCTTTTTTATGATCCTTTGTGAAATACATTAATAAAATGCCAATAAAAAGAGTAACTAAAGCTGCAATAAGTATTCCTTTAATTGCTCCATCATCATAATACCAGCTGACCAAAGAAGAAAGTATCATGAAAAGTCCATTGAATAGTAAAAGTAATCCCATTAAATGGGAGATAATTTTAAAATTTAAATTAGTGAAGGAGGACATGTATTATTTAAAGAATTTTTCTACTTTATCAATCGAATGAGGTAAACAACAAACTACTACTCTATCACCTATTTCCACTTTAAAATTTGGCGTACCAATTAATCCTCTTCCATTTCTAACTACACCACCAATAATTGCAGCTCTTGGAAAGTCTAATTCCCGTATTGGTTTTTTACTTACTAAGGAATCTTTGGAAACAACAAACTCTAAGAGTTCGGCATTCATATTGTTTAGTTTGGTCATTGCTATAACCTTTCCTTTACGAATGTAAGTAAATATGTTGTCAGCTGCTAAAAGTTTTTTGTTAATTAAAGTATCCATCCCAATAGAATGAGATAATTGAAAGTAATCCATGTTTTCTACAAGAGCAATGGTTTTTTTTACTCCCTTCGACTTTGCAACTAAACAAGACATGATGTTGGTTTCTGAATTTCCTGTGACAGCAATAAAAGCATCCATATCTTGTATGGACTCTTCTTCTAGTATTTCAACGTTTCTCCCATCGCCATTAATAACTAATACTTTTGGCAGTGTATCGGCAATTTCAAATGCCTTGTCCTTATTGCTTTCAATAAGTTTTACATTGAAACCTGCATCACTTAATTCTCTGGCTGTTTTATACCCTATTTTACTTCCACCAAGGATCATGACATTTTTTATGTCTTGTCTAATTTTTCCGGTAAGTTTATATACTTCTTCCACCCCTGCTTTGGTGGTTACAAAATACACTTGATCTCCTTCTTTAAAAATTGTATCTTTTCTTGGTATTAAAGTATATTGGGTTCCAAAACGTTGAATGGCTATAGGAGTAAATTCAATTCCGGGATAAACACTTGCAGCCTCTTTTACGGTTTTCCCAACAAAAGATGCTGTTCTTGGCAATGTCAATCCAATCATCGTTAAGGCTCCATTTTCAAACTCATAGGTATCGCTAAAAGCACTCTGGTTAAGCAAAAGAATTATCTCGCTAGACGCCAAAGATTCTGGTGAGATTAATTCGTCTATGCCAAATTTAGCAAATCCAATTTCTTCTTTGTTTTTTATAAATTCTGTATTAGAAATCCTCGCAATGGTTTTTTTTGCACCTAATTGTTTGGCAATAAAACAAGCGGTAATATTTGTAGTTTCACTAGAAGTTACACCAATAACTAAATCAGCATTGGCAACTTTAGCTTCTTTTAAAACCGCAATTGAGGTACAATCTCCTTTTAATACTCGAATGTCTAAATGAGTATCTGCATAATTTAGGCTTTCTCTAACAGAGTCAATTAGGGTAATGTCTTGAGACTCGTAAGAAAGTAGTTTAGCCAAATGAAACCCAACTTCACCGGCTCCCGCTATAATTATTTTCATCTGTTTAAATATTCTTTTTTATCGGCACAATGGAACGCATTGATAAACATATTGGAGTTTGAATAAAAATTAATCATAAGCGTTTCATAATATTTTTACAAAATAGTCTACAAAATTACATAATAAGAAAAGAGTAACTCGATAAATATTAAAATATCTCTTTAAAAAAATCCATTGCAAAAATACTATATTTGTAAAAAAATTGCGATGAGTAAGAATGTTACTCCCTATAAGGAATCTACCTTAAAGAAAAAGGAGCAGGTAGAACACATGTTTGACACAATTTCGGGAAATTATGATGGGTTGAATAGGGTGATATCTTTTGGTTTGGATGTAAGATGGCGAAAAAAAGTGGTAAAAGCGGTGACAGATACAAAAGCAAAAAGTGTTTTGGATATAGCCACGGGTACAGGCGATTTGGCCATTAGTTTTTCAAAGTATGATATTCCTCTAATTGTAGGTCTAGATATTTCAGAAGGAATGCTCTCTGTGGCTCGCAAAAAAGTATTAAATAAAGATTTTGAAAATAAAATAGAATTTATACAGGCCGATTCTGAAAATCTACCTTTTGATGACAATAGTTTTGATGCTATAACCGTAGCTTTTGGCGTCAGAAATTTTGAAACCCTTGATAAAGGACTTGCCGAAATTTATCGCGTTTTACGACCCTCAGGAATATTTGTAGTTTTAGAAACCTCCGTACCTACTAAAACGCCCTTCAAACAAGGTTATCGTTTTTATACAAAAAAAATGATGCCACTTATTGGTAAACTATTCTCTAAAGACAAAGTTGCATACAACTATTTAAGCGAAAGTGCGTCTGTTTTTCCATACGGCGAAACCTTCAACAATATTTTGAGGAAAATTGGGTTTAAAGAAGTGAAAAACCAACCGCAAACCTTTGGTGTGGCAAGCATTTATACTGCTTCAAAATAATACTATGAGAAACTTTTTTATCCTTTTAGCATTCTTGTTTTTGTTACAATCTGCTCAAGCACAATGGTTTTCAAAGGAACGACTAGCCAATATTGAAAATTTTGATAAACAAAGATGGACCTGGGGTTATTTTATTGGTTTCAACTCTTATGATTTTAAGTTTGATTACAAAAACCAAACAGAAAATACCGATATTTTAGTAGATGTAGGTGGAGGTTTTAATGTAGGTTTGGTAGGTGATTTACGTTTAAACGATTACTTTAATTTACGTTTGGAACCAGGTTTATTTTTTACGGAAAGAAATTTAATTTTTCCAAATTTTGAACAAGAAAAAGACTTTTTAAGAGAAGTAAAATCTACATATATCCATGTGCCTTTGGTCCTTAAAGTATCTACCAAACGACATAATAATTTCAAACCCTTTATTGTGGGTGGTGTTGCGACTTCCATTAACCTTTCCAGCAATGAAAAAAGTCCTGAAGACAATCGGGTAGGCACCTTTAGAATGACTAGTAAATCTTACTATTACGAACTTGGTTTTGGTATTGACTTTTACTTATTTTATTTCAAATTTACACCTTCCATTCGTGGGGTTTTTGCCTTAAACGATGAATTAGTAAGAGATGCCGACCCAAATAGTGCTTATACCGGCAATATTGATAAAATGTCCACAAGAGGATTCTACATCAACTTTACTTTTCAATAGTGCGATGAAATTCACTCAACAGTATTGCCGTAGCTGTTGCCACATTCAAACTTTCTGTTTCTTGAAGATTCCCGAATTGCGGAATGGTTATTCTGTTAGAAATCATTTTTTCAAGCATTTCTGAGATACCATTAGCTTCGTTACCCATTATAAGAATTGCTTCTTTAGGAAGCTGCGTTGTATAGACGTTTTTTCCGTTCATAAAAGCCCCAAAAACAGGCGTATTTTTATTTTCATCCAGAAACTTTGCTATTTCTTTATAATACACATTAACTCTTGCGATAGACCCCATTGTAGATTGTATTACTTTGGCATTATAACAATCTACTGTTTTGGGTGAGCATACTAAATTGATAACTCCAAACCAGTCACAAAGACGAATGATAGTGCCTAAATTTCCGGGATCTCTAACATCGTCTAAAACAAGAGTTATTCCTTTGCTTTTAAAATCTTTTACTACCATAATGTGAACAATGGCCAAAGCATTATTAGGAGTTTTTAAACCACTTATTTTCTTCAATTCCGCTTCTGAAATATACGTGACCATACCCTCCGGAATTCCAGATAATTTTTCTACAGAAAATATTTCATAAAACTTTAATCCGGCTCGATACAATTCATCGATGACTTTTGTACCTTCGGCAACAAATAAATGATGCTTTTCTCTATATTTTTTTTGACGTAAAGAGCTAATAAATTTTATTTGATTTTTGCTTACCATGCAAATAATGTATTTTTGAACAATTTTAATTTCGCCTTTTGAAAAAGCTATTTACAAAAATACCACTATTTATATTAATTTGTGTGAGTATTCTGTCATGCGATGCTGTAAAAAAAGTAAAAGAAGGAGATTCTTTACTCACAAAAAACACCATCCTTGTAGATGATGAGGAAATAAAAGATGCCGCAGTGTATAGCCAGCTTTTACAAATACCTAACTCCAAAATTTTAGGATTTCCTTTAGCATTACAAATTTACAATTTAGCCAATGAGCATCCAGACTCTACCCACCAAGCATGGTTAAACAAAAACCCAAAAAGAGAAGCACGACTCATTAAATTACTTTCAAAAAAACAAGTAGATGAGATATTAAACTATCGCGTGGGTCAAAGTAATTGGTTAAAAAACATGGGAGAAGCTCCTGTTGTTATTAGTAAAGACCGAGCAGAAAGATCCAGAAAACGCATTGAAGAATACTACAAAAGTTTTGGCTGGTTGAATGCCGATGCAACTTTTACTATAGAAAAAGACAGCACAAAAAATAAAAGAGCTGCTATTACTTATTCCGTTAAAAGAGAAAAGCCCTATATATTAGATACTATTGCCTATCAAATGGACTCTCCCGTTGTAGACTCCTTATATAAAACAACGGAAAACAAAAGTTTAATTAAAAAAGGACAACAATATTCGCGAAATGATTTTGCTAATGAACGCGATCGATTAACCATTCAACTTAGAAACTCCGGATTGTATTATTTCAATCAAGAATATATCTCCTTTATAGCAGATACTGTTGATACAGAACATAAAGCATATATTGAATACTTGGTGGCAGACAGAAACATACAGGTTGGTGATTCCGTTTATAAAGAACCTTTTAAAATACATAAAATTAGTCGCGTTAATATCATTACCGATTATACTTTTGACAATAGAGAGAAGCAGTTTCAGGACTCCACTATCTATCTAGGATTTCATTTATACGGCTATGATAAAATTAAATACCGCCCAAAAGCGATAACAGACGCCGTTTTTATTGCACCAGGAAGTATATTTAAAGATACAGACAAAACCCTAACGTATAATCATTTAAGTGACCTTAGGGTTTTTAGATATCCCAATATAAATTACACTTTAGACCCGGCTGACAGCACCAAAACCGACTTGATTGCCACGATACAACTTTCCCCTAGAAAAAAATATGCCGCCAGTGTCGACTTAGATGTATCTACCTCAAACATACAAGAATTTGGTATTGGTTTTAGCACTTCCTTTTTAACCAGAAATGTGTTTAAAGGAGCGGAAACATTAGAGGTTTCTGCCAGAGGAAGTATTGGCTCCTCAAAAGATGCAGCAGATGGTAATAGTAACTTTTTTAATATTTCAGAAATTGGGGGCGATGTAAAACTTGCCATTCCAAGAATTTTATTTCTATGGAATATCGAAAAAATTATACCTAAATACATGTCTCCTTACACCAACTTAAGTATAGGTGCAAGTAGCCAGCAAAACATAGGCCTTGACAAACAAAACATCAGTGCCATTTTTAATTACAAATGGAATCCTTCCAGAATTCACACCTATCGTTTAGATTTGATGAATATTCAATATGTAAGAAATTTGAATACAAACAATTATTTTAATGTGTATAATAACTCCTTTAACCGATTGAATGAAGTAGCACTCTCAGACAATTTGAATCCGGATATTTCTTATTTTAATGTAGATGAAAACAACAATCCTATAAAATTAATTATCCCTGAAGGGGCAGATAATTTTTTAAATGATTTTAATTCAAATCTATTAGGAAGTCTTACCGAAGAACAAAAACAAATTTTAAGAAACATCAACCAACAAAAAACCCGTTTAACCGAAAACAACTTAATTTTTGCCTCTAATATTTCTTGGGTAAGAGACTCCAGAAGAACCGTATTTGACAACCAATTTACACGCACCAGATTAAAATTAGAACTTGCGGGAAATGTGTTATCCGCTTTTTCTTCTTTAGCAGGGGTTACAAAAAATGAAAATGGAAATTTTGAAGCATTAGGTGTAACCTTTTCCCAATATGCAAAAGTAGAATCGGAATACATAAGATATTGGGAATTGGATAAAAATTCTGTATTTGCCATGCGCCTTTTTGGAGGTATTGCAATACCTTATGGCAATTCAAGCAGCATTCCATTTACCCGAAGTTATTTTGCCGGAGGCCCAAACGATAATCGAGGATGGCAACCCTTCAAACTAGGTCCCGGAAGCAGCGACCGAGGCGATGAATTTAATGAAGCAAATATGAAATTAGCCGTTAATGGCGAATACCGATTTGGTATTTTAGGTGCCATTAAAGGAGCATTTTTTGTAGATGCGGGAAATATCTGGAATGCCTTTGATAATGTAACCGATGATGCCTCTATATTTGATGAACTAGGAGATTTAAAAAATATTGCTGTAGGCTCCGGTTTTGGACTTCGCTATGATTTTGGATTCTTTGTTATACGATTAGACACCGGATTTAAAACCTACGACCCGGCGAGAATTGAAGGCGAAAGATGGTTTAAAGATTATAATTTTAGCAACGCTGTTTATAACATAGGTATTAACTATCCGTTTTAAGCCATTAAATTTTGTTATTTTTGTATATTAAATATTCATAAAAAACATCCAAGATGATTCACCACATACAACCCGGAGTAGCAACCGGAAAAACCGTCCAAGAAATTCACCAATTAGCAAAAGCTAAAAATTTTGCATTACCTGCAGTAAATGTAACCGGCTCTAACACCATAAATACCGTATTAGAAACCGCAACAGCATTACATGCACCTGTTATCATTCAGTTTTCAAATGGAGGCGCACATTTTAATGCCGGAAAAGGACTTTCAAACGAAAATCAAAAAGGAGCTATCGCAGGCGGTATTGCCGGTGCAAAACATATCCACGAACTAGCCCAAGCCTATGGTGCAGTCGTTATTTTACACACCGATCATTGTGCAAAAACCTTACTTCCATGGGTGGATGGATTATTAGATGCCGGAGAAAAACATTTCAAACAATTTGGCAAACCTTTATACAGCTCGCATATGCTAGATCTTTCTGAAGAACCCATAAAAGAAAATATAGAAATTTCAAAACGATATCTGGATCGTATGAGTAAAATGGGCATGACTCTGGAAATTGAACTAGGGATCACCGGCGGCGAAGAAGATGGTGTAGATAATTCAGGCGTAGATTCTTCCAAACTATACACCCAACCGGAAGAAGTAGCTTATGCTTATGAAGAACTAAAGAAAGTAAGCGACCAATTTACCATTGCAGCAGCATTTGGTAATGTGCACGGCGTTTACAAACCCGGAAACGTAAGATTAACCCCTGTTATCCTTAAAAACTCACAAGAGTATGTTCAGAAAAAATTTAACACGGGTCCAAACCCAATCGATTTTGTTTTTCATGGCGGAAGTGGCTCCACAGCAGCAGAAATAAAAGAAGCGATAAGTTATGGCGTAATAAAAATGAACATCGATACCGATATGCAATTTGCATTTACCGAAGGAATTCGTGACTATATGACAACAAATATCGATTATTTAAAAACACAAATAGGAAATCCGGAAGGCACCGATGCACCCAATAAAAAATATTACGACCCAAGAAAATGGCTTCGAGAAGGCGAATTCACTTTCAAAAAACGACTAGAACAAGCGTTTAAAGACCTGAACAATATCCATACATTATAATTAATCTACAAATCAAAAATCGTTAATCAAAAATCGTTAATCCCATGGCTTGGTTTAAAAGAAAACAAAAAGGAATTCAAACCCCAACAGAAGATAAAAAAGATGTTCCAAAAGGTTTATGGTATAAATCGCCTACCGGAAAAATAGTCGATGCTGAGGAACTCACTAAAAACTTTTATGTAAGTCCTGAAGACGGGTATCATGTTAGAATTGGCAGTAAAGAATATTTTGAAATTTTATTTGACGATAACAAATTTAAAGAACTTGACAAAAATCTAACTTCTAAAGATCCACTAAAATTTGTGGACACAAAAAAATATACAGACCGACTTAAAGATGCAGCGGCAAAAACAAACCTAACCGATGCCGTACGAACCGCCGTTGGAAAATCCATGGGTAAAGATGTAGTAATTGCCTGCATGGACTTCGCCTTTATTGGTGGTTCGATGGGAGCAGTTGTTGGCGAAAAAATAACCAGAGCCGGAGAATATGCCCTGAAAAAGAAAATTCCATTTCTCATTATTTCAAAAAGTGGTGGAGCACGTATGCAGGAAGCATCTTATTCGTTAATGCAATTAGCAAAAACCTCAGCAAAATTAGCACAATTAGCAGATGCCAAAATACCGTATATCTCCCTATGTACAGACCCTACAACAGGAGGAACAACCGCCTCATTTGCCATGCTTGGTGACATAAATATTGCTGAACCGGGTGCCTTAATAGCCTTTGCAGGGCCACGTGTAGTAAGAGATACGACAGGAAAAGAACTTCCAGAAGGATTTCAAACCTCCGAATTTTTATTAGAACACGGCTTTTTAGATTTTATTTCTAAAAGAAAAGATTTAAAAATGACTATTAATTTATATATAGACCTTATTTTAAATAAACCTTTACGACAACCAGCTTAAAATCAATTGTGTGAAGAAATAAAGTTTCAAAAGATAGATTTTGATTATAAATTTATATCTTTGCCGCCTAATTACCAAAGAGGTAATTTATACATAAAAATCATTTAAATAATATTGGCATGTACCCAACAAAAGAAGACAAAGAGAAACTCTTTGAAAAACACGGAAAATCAAAAACAAATACAGGCTCTGCAGAAGGACAAATTGCACTTTTTACTGCACGTATTGAACATTTATCCGCTCACTTAAAAAACAACCGTCACGATTATAACACAGAGAGATCTTTGGTAATGCTCGTAGGAAAAAGAAGAGCTTTATTAGATTATTTAATGAAAAAAGATATCTTGAGATACCGTGCTATCATTAAAGAATTAGAATTAAGAAAATAAATTTTTAAGGGGCTTAACCGCCCCTTTTTTTATCCTTCTGAAATTTTCAGAAGCCATTTTTATAGAGAAAAAGCTACAACTTTAGTTTTTCATTGGTCCACCACTACTACTACAACACAACGACCATTGTTTAACCAAGCACGTAATAAAGCGTGTTTAAGAATTAAAAAATATGATTCCAAAAGTTTTTAGAGAGGTCATTGACCTAGGAGACGGTAGAACCATTTCTATTGAAACCGGAAAATTAGCAAAACAAGCCCACGGATCCGTTGTGGTACAAATGGGAAAAGCGATGTTGCTTTGTACCGTAGTATCCTCTTACAAAGAAAGCACCATGGATTTCTTTCCATTAACTGTGGACTACAGAGAAAAATTTGCTGCGGCAGGTCGTTATCCCGGCGGTTTCTTTAAAAGAGAAGCAAGACCAAGTGATGGCGAAGTTTTAACCATGCGTATTGTGGACCGTGTATTGCGCCCATTATTCCCATCCGATTATAAAACAGAAACCCAAGTGATGATTCAG
>MNYN01000055.1 GCA_001873105.1 Flavobacteriaceae bacterium CG2_30_34_30
AATTCTCTACTCTCTACTCTCTATTCTCTATTCTCTATTCTCTAATTTCACGCAAAGTCGCAAAGAAAACTATAAGCACAAATCTTAATTCTTAATTCTTATTTTTTTTTAAAATTTCTTATCCAAATCGCTTAAAGGAATCGTAACAAATGTAGGCTTATTTGTTGGTGATACTGAGGGTTCCTTACAAGCAAAAAGGCTGTTAATCAAATGTTCTTGTTGTTCTTTAGACAGAGAAACTCCTGTTTTAATTGCCAAACTCTTCGCCAAAGATTTTACCATAACATCCATTTGACTATATCCTGCATCGGGCAATTCATTTTGTAAATCAGAAATGAGTTGCTCTAATATTATTTTTATCTGACTATCCTTAACATTCACCGGAATTGCGGAAATAGAAATTATTTCCTTTTTAAAACTTTCAAAAACAAAACCTGTATCTTCCAGTTGTTCTCTATATTCTTTTAACAAAATCACTTCCTTTATGGAAAAATGAAGCGTTATGGGAAATAGTAACTGCTGGCTTATAGCTTCTTTAACGGTAATAGTACGTAATAATTCTTCATACAAAATACGCTCGTGTGCCAATTGCTGATGAATGACTAAAAACGCATTTTTTATCGGGGTAAGAAGATATTTGTTATGTAATTGAAAAGTAATAGATTTTGTCTCTTCAGCTTGAAAAAGAAATCCGGTGAGTGGTTCGCTTTCAAACTCTACGGTATCAAGGTGGGTTTCACTATCTGAAAATATGATTTTATGTTCCTTTTCTAGTCCGGAATATAAACTTTCCCAAGAAGCAGTTTTTTCTCGTTCAAAAGGAAAAGTGATGTTTTTTTGTTTTGGCACATCCGCTTCAAAGGGATTAAAATTTCTATCGACCTCTATTTGTGGCATATTGGGTGTTCTTTTTTGATAATCATACGGCGTATCCAAATTTTTATCTCTTTCAAAATCTAAAACAGGACCAACACTAAATTGCCCTAAACTATGCTTTACGGTAGAACGCAACATGGCATACAGAGCATGCTCATCTTCAAACTTTACTTCGGTTTTGGTGGGATGTATATTAATATCTATCGTTTTAGGATCTACTTCTAAATACAAAAAATATCCTGGTTGTGCACCTTCTCTTAAAAGCCCTTCAAAAGCAGAAAGCACCGCGTGGTGCAAATAACCACTTTTAATAAACCGGTCATTAACAAAAAAATACTGTTCGCCTCTACTCTTTTTTGAATATTCCGGTTTTAAAACAAACCCAGTAATCGATAAAATTTCTGTAGTTTCTTGAACAGGCACTAACTTTTCATTGGTTTTACCCCCAAACACATGAACAATACGCTGTCGTAAGTTACTAACAGGCAAATGAAAAACTTCAGCACCATTATTCAGCATTACAAAACTTACCGAAGGATGTGCTAATGCCACACGATGAAACTCATCTATAACATGACGAGTTTCTACCGGATTAGATTTTAAGAAATTTCGACGTGCAGGTATATTATAAAATAAATTTTTTACAGAAATAGAAGTCCCTTTTGGTGTTGCAACTACTTCTTGTGAAATTACTTGGCTACCTTCTATTTTTATGGAAGTACCTACTTCAGCATTCTCGGTTTTGGTTCGTAATTCTACATGAGCTATCGCCGCAATAGATGCTAGGGCTTCACCACGAAACCCTTTGGTATGCAATTGAAACAAATCTTCGGCAGTTTTAATTTTAGAAGTGGCATGCCTTTCAAAACAGAGCCGGGCATCTGTAACGCTCATTCCGGCACCATCATCAATTACTTGTACAAGAGTTTTACCGGCGTCTTTTATAATCAATTTAATAAGTGTTGCCCCAGCATCAATGGCGTTTTCTAACAACTCTTTTACCACTGAAGCAGGTCGTTGCACTACCTCTCCGGCAGCTATCTGATTGGCAACATGGTCCGGTAAAAGCTGAATAATATCTGCCATCTAAAAAAGGGCTTGAGTAAATATTGTAAGATCAAAATCGATGATGAATAAAAAAAGGAGTATAAAAAATAAAACAATAAACAAGATAACTTTGTTTGTCTTTTTGTCAGAATTATTTTTAAAATCATCCCAAGCATTAACCAATTTTCCTTTTAAACCGGTGGTTTCGCCGGTACTTTTTCTGAATTTATCAAATTTACCTTCTATATGAAAAGGAGAACCTTCTTTATCGCTTTTGTAATAACGAGGTTCATAACCAAATTTCTTATTTTTTTTTGTCTTAAATATTCCCATAACATCGATTTTCAAAGATACTTAAAAACAAAAAGAATGTAGAAAGTCTTACGCTAAAAATTGTTAACTTTTTTTTAGAGTAATGCGTAAATGGCAGGTTATAAAAAAGAGGTTTCTTTATGTTTACTTCAGCTAGTGTCTAACTTCTAACATCTCTTTCCTAACCCAAGTGTGTATTTCACGCAAAGCCGCAAAGAATATTGTAAGTCATAATCGACATCTTAATACTTTGTACTCAATACTTAATACTTATTTTCCAACTTCTAACTTCTAACTTCTTAAAACTTAGACTCTTTTTTAAGTTGTGCCATTTTTATGGCCGCCACAGCAGCTTCTGTGCCTTTGTTGCCATGTTTTCCTCCACTTCGGTCAATGGCTTGTTGCATGGTTTCATCGGTAAGTACACAAAAAATGACAGGTATTTCTCCTTGTAGGTTTAGAGCTTTAATGCCTTGGGTTACTCCCGCACAAACAAAATCAAAATGTTTAGTTTCTCCCTGAATTATGCTGCCTATAGCAATGATGGCGTCTAGCATATCGTAGCTTTTCTGCATGCGTTTGCAGCCGTAAATTAACTCAAAACTCCCGGGAACATTCCATCGCACAATATTATCGTTTATAGCACCGTGTTCTTTTAATGTATCAAAAGCGCCTTGAAACATTCCTTCTGTAATGGCTCCATTCCATTCAGAAACAACAATTCCAAAACGAAATTCTTTTGCGTTTGGAACTCCATCTTTATTGTAAGAAGATAAATTTTGATTTTTAGTAGCCATAAATGTATTTTAAAAGTACAAAAAATAAATTCCAAATTCCAACAACTTAATAAAAGTTGGAATTTGGAATTTGGTATAAAAACTTAGGAAGTGAAAACTATAGCATAGCTTCCGCTTTGCCAATATGCATTTCTAATTGGTTTGCTTCTAAAGCAGTTGGATACTCTGTTTTTATTTTGTTTAAATGAATTAATGCTTCTTTTGCATTATTCAATTGTAAAGCAATAATCGCTGCTTTTAAAAGATATTTTGGCGTTGTAAATTCATTATCATTCATGGATGCAGCTTGTTTATAATATTTTAATGCCTCCTCATTCTGTTTTAATTGAACAAAAGCATCACCAATTGCACCTTTGGCCATAGGTCCTAAAATGATATCATCACTTTTAAAAGCGTCTAAATAGCTAATGGCTTCTTTATAGTTTTTAAGATTCAAATAAGCCATCCCGGCATAATATCTTGAAAGATTAGCGGCATCTGTGCTACTGTAATTTTCAATAATATCTAAAAAGCCGTATTTACCTTGTCCACCTTTTAAGGAAAGTTGAAATAAAGAGTCTTTTTCACTTGCATTTAATGCTTGTTCAAAATAAGACTGTGCTTGAAACATTTCATTAGAAGCTTCTAATTGTTTTGGTTTTTGAACATATTCTTGGAATGCTAAGTACCCTAAAACAGCTACTGCAATGATTCCAACCACTATTATGATATATTTTTGGTTCTTTGCAACCCATTCTTCTGTTTTTGAAGCACCTTCGTCTAAGGTGTTAAAAACCTCTGCTGTTGCACTTTGAGCTTCAATAGCATCTTTTTTCTCTTCTTTAGTCTGAGGCTTATTCCCTCTTTTTTTATATGTAGCCATATTGTAACTTTAATGTGGGGCAAAAATAAAATTTTTATTACAATATAAAAGATAAATTATTTGTTATTTTTCAATAATTTGCACTTCTTTCCGATAGTTGTAAACCCAAAATAAGAATTATATAAAGAACACATTTTTAGTTACTTATGATTTTAACATCCCTCTCTTTAGTAAATTATAAAAATTTTGAAGCCGAAAACTTTACCTTTGACCACAAAATCAATTGTTTTGTAGGGAATAATGGTGTCGGAAAGACGAACGTTTTGGATGCCATTTACCACCTTTCTTTTGGAAAAAGTTATTTTAACCCAATTACAAGCCAAAACATCAAACATGACGCCGATTTTTTTGTGATTGATGGTGATTATTTTAAAAAAAACAAAAAGGAGCGTGTTATTGTTAGTGCAAAACGAAATCTTAAAAAAGTAATTAAACGCAATGGCAAAGTGTATGAAAAATTTTCAGAACACGTTGGGTTTATACCTCTTGTAATTATTTCACCTGCTGATCGTGATTTAATCACCGAAGGTAGTGATACCAGAAGAAAATTTATGGACGGTGTCATCTCACAAGGCGATCAGAAATACCTTCAAACGCTTATTAACTATAATAAAGTGCTTCTGCAACGCAATGCACTTTTGAAATATTTTGCGCTAAATAACACCAATAACGAAGATACTTTAGCTATCTATAACCAACAACTAAGCGAGTTTGGTACTAGCATTTACCAAAAACGATTAGACTTTATAGCACAATTTTCGCCTATTTTTAACAAAAGGCATCAATCTATTACCAATGCTAAAGAAGAAGTGAAATTGGTGTATAAAAGCCAATTAGAAGAAGGAGTATTAGCACAACTATTGAAAGAAAATATAGGAAAAGATCGAGCCTCACAATACACTAATGTAGGTACACATAAAGATGATTTGGTTTTTGAAATATCCGATTTTCCAATAAAAAAATTCGGTTCGCAAGGGCAGCAAAAATCCTATTTAATTGCTTTAAAACTCGCGCAATTTGATTTTTTAAAACAATTAAGTAAAGTAAATCCCATTTTGCTTTTAGACGATATTTTTGACAAACTGGATGAAAATCGTGTAGAACAAATTATAACTCTGGTTCAAAATGAAAATTTTGGACAATTATTTATCACTGATACCCACGCCGGCCGCACAGAAGATATTGTAAAAAAAGTACACCAATCCTATAAAATGTTTCCTTTAAGCTAGGTGTTTTTGATTTGAAATATGTACATTTAGTATCTTAAACTTTCCATAAAAACTTTTTATAATGAAACTCCCCTTTTCCCTTCTATCGTTCCTAATTTTTATGGTTTTACTCTCCTGTAACCAGCAAAATCCGAAAGAAAAATTAGCACATCTAAACGGCTATTGGGAAATAAGCAAGGTAGAAATGCCTGATGGTACGGTAAAAGAATATACTATTAGCACTTTAGTAGATTATATCGAGATAAAAGACAGTGTTGGTTTCCGAAAAAAAGTAGCTCCAAAATTAGATGGAGGATTTATTATAAACGATGATGCCGAAAAGATAACCGTAAAAATAGAAAACAATACATTGAATTTGTATTACAGTACCCAATTTGATAGTTGGAAAGAAACAGTCTTAGAAGCAAACGAACAGCAATTGGTGGTATTAAATAAGGATGATAAAAAATACACCTACAAAAAATTTGAAAAATTTAATTTAGAATAATGGCAAAACGACACGGAGAAAACATTACCATAGGAGATGTATTGAAAGATTTTGTTAAAACAAACAAACTAAACAAAGGCTTAGATAAAGTACAGGTGATTGAGGTTTGGAAAAGCCTAATGGGCCCTGCCATAGAAAAATACACCACAAATATTAAATTAGAAAGAGAAACACTTTATGTAGAATTAAGCTCATCGGTTTTGCGGGAAGAACTCCGTTATGGCAAACAAAAAATTATTGATTTATTGAATGAAGAATTAGGCAGAGTACTGATAAAAGAATTAGTATTGCGATAAAAAAAACCGCTTTAAACAAAGCGGTTTTTTGAGTTTCAACCCTATTTTTACTAAAACATATCTCTTCCCGAAAAATGAAAAGCACCTTCCATAGCGGCATTTTCATCGCTATCACTTCCGTGAACAGCATTTTCGCCTATGGAGGCTGCATATAATTTCCGAATAGTACCTTCTGCAGCATCTACAGGGTTTGTAGCACCAATTAATTTTCTAAAATCTTCCACAGCATCTTCTTTTTCTAAAATAGCAGCTACCACTGGACCTCTAGTCATATATTCTACTAATTCTCCATAAAAAGGGCGAGCGCTATGCACTGCATAAAATGCTTTTGCATCTGCTGTTGTCATTTGTGTTAATTTTAATGCCACGATGCGAAAACCTGCTTTATTAATCATTTCAAGTATTGCTCCAATGTGCCCTTTTTCAACACTATCGGGTTTTAACATGGTAAATGTTCTATTTGTTGCCATTTTCTTTTTTTTTAAATTCGGTGCAAAAGTAGCTGTTTTATTTCAATTTTTTTCTTGGAAAAGTCAAATAAATAGGAAATCACACATCATCTATTGAATCTCGTAAATTTTCAATCTTATTTGTATCTTCGCAGTCTATGAAAAAGAAAGATATCCAACAATTAAAAATAGAATTATCCACAAAAAAAAACATCGTCATTGTCACCCACAAGAATCCGGATGGCGATGCTATAGGATCCTCCCTTGCCTTGTTTATTTATCTAAAAAAACAAGGACATAACGTGCAGGTAATAGTACCAAATGAATACCCCGATTTTTTAAAGTGGATGCCGCAAAATGAATCCATACTTATTTATGAAAAGCACAAAACAAAGGCAAATCAAATAATTCTTGAAGCAGAATTACTTTTTACACTAGATTTTAATGCCTATGCTCGCGCAGGAGACATGCAGGAAATTTTAGAAAAAGCTACTGCACCTTTTGTATTAATAGACCATCACCAACAACCGGACAACTATGCAAAATACACCTACAGCGATACTGCCATCTGTTCCACAGCACAAATGGTATATCACTTTATAGAATTTATGGACGGTTTAGACGTTTTGGATAAAGAAATTGCCACAACTATTTATACAGGAATAATGACCGATACCGGTTCTTTCCGATTTCGCTCCACAAGCAGCACTACCCATCGTGTGGTAGCTGATTTAATTGACCACGGTGCAGATAATGCGTTTATTCATGAATCTGTTTTTGATAACAATTCTGCCGAAAAAATAAAACTTCTTGGTGTAGCATTGCGTAATCTAAAAATCATTCCGGAATATCGTACCGCTTATATCACTCTTTCGCAGCATGAATTAGATGCAAATCATTTTAAAAAAGGGGATTATGAAGGATTTGTAAATTATGCCTTATCTGTTGAAAACGTTATTCTTGCTGCTATTTTTGTAGAAAGTAAAGAAGATGGCTTAATAAAAATATCTTTCCGAAGCAAAGGTCGTTTTTCTGTAAATAAATTTGCACGAAACCATTTTGAAGGAGGCGGACACGATAATGCTTCCGGCGGAAAAAGTAATCGCTCTCTAGAAGATACTATTTCCTATTTTATTAGTAAATTGCACGCCTATAAAAAGGAACTCACCAATGAAAAGTAAATTATATCTACTACTTTTTTCCCTTCTTTTTGCTTGGAGTTGTAAAACTCCGGAAGCAAGAAGACCTGTAGAAGTTAAATCGGGTAGTTCCATTAATGAGTCGGTGGAACGCAACAAAGAAAGATTTGCTCTAGAAGAAAAAGACATAAACCAACTAATGGAAAAAGATTCCCTTAACCAATACATTACTTCAGAACAAGGATTTTGGTATTATTACAATATACAAAATCCAACAGAAACGGAACTTGCTGATTTTGGTGATATTGTTGAATTTGAATATGAAGTAAAGGACCTCAACGGAAACAGTATTTACACCAAAGAAGAATTAGGAAAACAAAAATACCGCATGGAAAAAGAAGAACTTATTTCCGGCTTGCGCGAAGGTCTAAAAATTATGAAAGAAGGAGAAACAGTCACTTTTATATTTCCCTCTTATAAAGCATATGGTTATTATGGCGACCTTGAAAAAATAGGCGTTAATATGCCAATAATTAGTACTGTAACCGTTTTAAATATTGAACAAAACAATTAAATCTAAAATAAAAACCAATGAAAAAAATAAGTTTATTATGCACTATTTTTGCATTAACCCTTGTAGCTTGCCAAGACAAATATCCTGACCTTGAGGATGGTATTTATGCTGAATTTATTACAAACAAAGGTACCTTTGTGGCAAAATTATACCAAGACAAGACGCCTATTACTGTTGCTAATTTTGTAGATTTAGCACAAGGTACAAACACTATGGTGGATAGTGCATACAAAGGAAAACCATTTTTTAACGGATTAACCTTTCACCGAGTGATTAAAGATTTTATGATACAAGGAGGTGATCCACTAGGCACAGGGGCCGGAAATCCAGGTTATCGTTTTCCGGATGAATTTGACGAAACCTTAGTTCATGACCGAAAAGGAATTTTATCTATGGCTAACTCCGGTCCAGGCACCAATGGAAGTCAGTTTTTTATTACTTTAAAAGAAACCCCACACCTTAACGGAAGGCATACTGTTTTTGGCGAAATTGTACTAGGAATGGATGTTGTAGATGCTATCGGTCTTGTTCCAACTGAACCAGGTGATAAACCAATAGATGCAGTGATTATTCAAGAAGTAAACATCATCAACAAAGGAAAAGTAAATGTCAATTCTTTCGACAAAGAAATGGAAGTGATTGAAAAAGAAAGACTTGCCACTGAAGAACGTATAAAAGTTGTAAAAAATGAAACCGTTTCCTCTATGGAAAGCCAAAAAGCTAACGCCGAAGAATTACCTTCCGGTTTAAAAATTGTTTTCCTTACTAAAGGCGATGGCGAACAACCCAAAGATGGTGACCAAGTTTTAATTGACTATGAATGGTATTTAGAAGACGGTAGCCTTTTTGATTCTAGCAGATTAGAAATTGCCCAAAAATATGAAATGGTAGATGAACGAAGAGAGCAAGCAGGACAATATGCTCCTATGCCGGCTCCTTATAGCCAAGATGCGCAACTTATTGCCGGATTTAAAGAAGGTATGTTAAAAATGAAGGTGGGTGATGAAGCTATTCTTTTTATTCCATCCCATTTAGGTTATGGTGAACGTGGAGCAGGTAATGTAATTCCACCTAATGCTAATTTGATTTTTAAATTAAAAATAACAGGTATAGTAAATTAATTTTCAATATTTTTCAACAAAAAAAAGCCTCAATTAAAAAGAGGCTTTTTTTTGTTTTTATAGATTTCTTATTTCTTCGGAATATTTTTTAGAATTTCTAATACAAACTCCCAATATTTTTGCAAAGAAGAAATACTGGCTCGTTCGTCGGGTGAATGCGCTCCTTTAATGGTTGGTCCAAAGGAGATCATATCCATATTGGGATAATTATGCCCAAGAATACCACATTCTAGTCCTGCATGGCAAGCGGCAACATGTGCTTTTTGCCCGTGCATCCTTTCGTAAATTTTATCTAAAAGTTTTAAAATAGGACTGTCCATATTTGGTGCCCATCCAGGATAATCGCCAGTAACATCTACATCGCAACCCATCAATTCAAAGGAGGAACGCAGTGCATTTACCAAATCCATTTTTGAACTTTCTACGGAGGAACGAGTTAAACAACCTATATGAATAGTGCCATCTTTAACAAGTACTTTGGCAATATTATTTGAGGTTTCCACTAAATCTGCAATGGCTGGGCTCATTCTATACACGCCGTTATGCGCTGCATAAAGAGCTCTTAATAAAAGGTCTTGCGAATCCATATCTAAAATAGTTGCCGGCGCAGCAGTTTCTTTTATACCGATTTGCAATTGCGGATCGAGGCTTTGATACTCCTTTTTAATGTCGTCAATAAGTTTGTTTATTTCAAATAAGAACACTTCTACTTGTGGTTTTTCAACCACTACAATTGCATTACTTTCTCTAGGAATGGCGTTTCTCAAACTACCGCCATCAATAGAGGAAATACGCAAACCAAAATCTTGTGATGCTTCAAAAAGAATTCTATTCATCAGTTTATTTGCATTGCCAAATCCTTTATGAATATCCATCCCACTATGACCACCTTGCAATCCGTTTATTGTTATGCAAAAAGGTATCATGCTTTTTGAGCAGACTTCTTGGTTATATTTTCTAGAAGCAGTAACATCAACACCACCGGCACATCCCACTCCTATTTCATCATCTTCTTCGGTATCGAGGTTTAAAAGAATTTCACCTTCTAACAAACCACCTTCTAAGCCTTTTGCACCTGTCATCCCGGTTTCTTCATCTATAGTAAAAAGTGCCTCAAGTGCAGGATGTGCAATCGTTTTACTTTCTAAAATAGCCATAATAGTTGCTACTCCCAAACCATTGTCCGCTCCTAATGTGGTTCCTTTTGCTCTTACCCAATCGCCATCTACAAGCATTTCAATGCCTTGGGTATCAAAATCAAAGTTGGTATCGTTGTTTTTTTGATGTACCATATCTAAATGCGACTGAAGAACCACAGCTTTTCTGTTTTCCATTCCGGCAGATGCGGGTTTTTTTATGATTACATTACCCACTTTATCTACCAAAGTTTCTAGACCCAAATCGTCACCAAACTTCTTCATAAACGCAATAACGCGTTCTTCTTTTTTACTTGGTCTTGGCACAGCATTCAAATCTGCAAATTTGTTCCAAAGATTTTTTGGTTCTAAATTTCTTATTGGTTCGTTCATTATAACATTTTTAATTGTTACAAAGGTAAAGAAATGTTTGCTTTATTAAAATTCCTGTAAATAAGTTTCCAACTTTATTTTTCTTTTTGTGAAATTCAAAAAAATACCTGTATTTTAGGTGTCACTATGCACAAGAAAACAAAACTCATTTTAACCCTTCTTTTAATTGCTCAAATTATTGGACTTCGCATACTTTCTTATTTTCCGGAGTTTGTAGAAAAACAGTATAGTCAAGGACTATTCCCTTTTCTATCTAAAATGTCAAGAACCCTTTTTGGTTGGGTTCCCTTTTCAGTGGGAGATGTTTTATACAGTGCACTTTTTATTTTAATCATTAGGTGGTTGTACTATAATATTAAGAGAATTCGCAAATCTCCTATTTCTTTCTTTTTAGACATTACAGCCGCACTTTCTATCGTTTATTTTGTTTTTAATGTTTTTTGGGGATTCAATTATTATCGAATTCCCCTACACCAAACCCTGAATTTAGAAAGAGATTATACCACAGAACAGCTAATAACTTTAACCAACAGATTGATTGAAAAATCGAATGCACTGCATCGGGAATTAGGATATGCTGATTCCATAAAAGTAGAATTACCTTACTCACAAAAAGAAATTTTTGCTCTTTCCACAAATGGATATAAAAATTTAAGTGAAGACTACCCTACTTTTAAATACCAACCAAGCAGTATAAAAAAATCCGGCTGGAGTTTGGGACTCACCTATATGGGATATAGTGGGTATTACAATCCTTTTACAGCAGAAGCACAGGTAAATAATTTGATAAAAAACTCTCGTTTTCCAGTGGTTACTTGTCATGAAGAAGCACACCAACTTGGTTATGCCGCCGAAAATGAAGCCAATTTTTTAGCCTATTTAGCGAGTACAAATAACGACAATCTTTATTTTCAGTATTCCGGCTACATCTTTGCCTTGCGGTATTGTGTAAACGAAATTGCAAGACGAGATATGGACACGTATGATGAAATCATAAAAACCGTAAATTTCGGTATATTAGAAAGTTACCGCGAAACACGAGAATTTTGGGAAAGCTATGAAAATCCGTTTGAAGTGGTTTCAAAAATTTTCTTTGATTCGTTTCTTAAAGCAAACAATCAGGAAAAAGGCATTGATAGTTATAGCTATATGGTGGCACTTTTGGTTAATTATTCGGATGGCAAATCCTTTTAAAAACCATTGTTAAAATCTTAAAAGAATGTTAAACTTTAAATGGGTGAACTAAAAAGTCATCTTCATTCTTATCTTTAGAAAGTAATTAATCAACCACAAAAGAATGAAAAAAAACCCACTCTTAATTGCAATACTTTTTTGCAATATTTCCCTCTTTGCACAAGATTATTTCCCGAAAAACGATGGTGTAAAAAACACAAACCACAATTTTACTGCTCTCACAAATGCCAAAATATATGTAAGTCCAACGCAGGTTATTGATGGCGGAACTTTACTTATCCAAAATGGAAAAGTAGTACAAGCAGCAAAATCTGTTACCATTCCGGCAAATGCCGTTGTCATAAATCTTGAAGGGAAAACCCTGTACCCTTCCTTCATTGATTTGTATTCTGATTTTGGTATTGAAAAACCTAAGAGATCCACCATGCGAGGTCGATCACCACAATATGACCCTACCCGATCCGGCTACTACTGGAATGACCACATTATGCCAGAAACAAATGCGCTTACCACCTTTAAATTTGACGATAAGAAAGCCGAAGAACTTCGTGCGGCAGGTTTTGGTGTGGTAAACACCCACCTTCAAGATGGTGTCGCTCGTGGCACTGGTGCTTTAATTGCTCTAAACTCAAACGGAAACGACAGTGAGAGAATTCTGTTAGAAAAAGCCTCTCAACATTTTTCATTTACAAGAAGTGCAGCTAAAAATCAGTCTTACCCAAGTTCTATCATGGGAAGTATGGCACTTTTACGCCAAATGTATTATGATGCAGATTGGTATAGCAAAGGAAACAGCACCACAAAAGACTTAGCTTTAGAAGCATTAATCGCAAATAGGGGTTTGGTTTCTATTTTTGAATCAAAAGACAAACTGAATAACCTTAGGGCAGATAAAATTGGAGATTTATTTAATATACAATATGTAATTTTAGGAGGCGGATTTGAATATGAAAACATACCACAAGCAAAAGCTACCAACGCCACTTTTATCCTTCCTCTAAACTTTCCGGAAGCCTACGATGTTTCAAACCCATACCAAGCTGCTTATGTTAGTGTTGCAGATATGCGTCATTGGAATCAAGCACCAACAAATCCAAAAGTATTTGTAGAAAATAACATCCCGTTTTCCTTTACCACGCACGATTTAAAATCGCCTAAAGATTTTATGACAAATCTTTTAAAAGCTATTGAATACGGTTTAGACAAAACCAAAGCCTTAGAAGCATTAACCACAATTCCTGCAAAAACCATAGGAAAATCTGTTGAATTAGGTAGTTTGAATAAAGGTGCTTATGCAAATTTTTTAATTACTTCCGGCGATATTTTTGAAAAAGAAACTATTATTTATGAAAATTGGGTACAAGGAAATCCAAATATCCTTGCAGATATAAACCAAAAAGATATTCGAGGAGAATATAATTTAATGGTTGCCGGAAAAACATTTCAACTATCCATTAAAGGAGAAGTCAGCAAACCCACGGCAGAAATGAAACAAGACACCATAAAAATAAAAACCAAACTCGCATACGCTAAAAACTGGGCAGACCTATCCTTTACTTTTGAAGAGGAGCCATATAGAATGACAGGGCAAATAACAAACAATTCAAATAATATAACAGGAAGACTAATACTACCAAATGGAAATGCCTCTAGTTTTAATGCAATAAAAACAGCTGCTTTCGTTGAAAAAGAAAAGGAAGAAAAAGAAACTAAAAAAATAGATGTTGTACCAATGACCTATCCAAACATCGCATTTGGAAATTCTGAAAAACCTAAACAAGAAAACCTCCTATTTAAGAATGCAACGGTATGGACCGGAGAATCTGCAGGAATATTAACAGAAACCGATGTCCTTATTCAAAACGGTAAAATAGCTAAAATAGGCAAAAACATAAATGGTGGAAATGCAAGAGTAATCGATGCAACCGGAAAACATCTTACTGCAGGTATCATTGATGAACACTCACACATTGCATTATCTTCTGTAAATGAAGGTGGACACAATAACTCCGGAGAAGTAAAAATGGAAGATGTGGTTGACCCCGATGACATTGGCATCTATCGCGCACTAGCAGGAGGTGTAACTTCGGCACAGTTGCTACACGGTTCCGCAAACCCAATTGGTGGTCGCTCAGCAATCATCAAATTAAAGTGGGGCGAAAATGCAGATACTATGATCTATCCAAATGCTCCTAAATTCATCAAATTTGCTTTAGGCGAAAACATAAAGCAATCCAATTGGGGTGCTACCGAAACGGTGCGTTTTCCACAAACAAGAATGGGAGCTGAACAAGTTTTTATCGACAATTTCCAACGTGCAAAAGAATATGAAGTATTGAAAAAAAGCGGAAAACCATATCATTACAATGAAGAAATGGAAGTAATGGTTGAAATTTTAAATGGAGAACGTTTTATAACCTGTCACTCCTATGTGCAAAGTGAAATTAACATGCTGATGAAAGTTGCCGAACAATTTAATTTTAAAATCAACACGTTCACCCACATTTTAGAAGGATATAAATTGGCCGACAAAATGAAAGAACACGGCATTGTAGGGGCTTCTACCTTTAGCGATTGGTGGGGATATAAATTTGAAGTAAACGATGCCATTCCATATAATGCAGCAATTATGTATGATAATGGACTTACAGTTGGTTTAAATAGCGATGATGGTGAAATGATTAGACGATTAAATCAGGAGGCAGGAAAAACAATGAAATATGGCAATGTTCCGGAAACAGAAGCTTGGAAAATGGTCACTATAAATCCGGCTAAAATGTTGCACTTGGATAACCGTGTGGGAAGTATTAAAGAAGGAAAAGATGCGGATGTGGTTCTTTGGAATAATAATCCATTATCCGTTTACGCCAAAGCAGAAAAAACAGTAATTGAAGGTGCTGTATATTTTGATTTAGATAAAGATGTACAAAAACGCCAAGCCATAAAAACAGAGCGTAATAAGCTCATTCAAATGATGATGAACGAAAAAAATGAAGGTGGGAAAACACAAACCCCAACCAGAAAAGGTCAAAGAGATTTCCATTGTGATACAGACCATTTAGAAGAGGCTTATTACCTTCAAAATTAATATCAAAATAACCCTATTTCTTTTAAAAGAAATCTTGCAAAAACATAAAATAATGAAAAACATACATAAAAGACTACCCTTAATATTACTGTTTCTTATCAGTATGCATATAAACGCGCAACAAACCCCTGCCCTTCCTCAAAAAGGAGCCTTTACCATTCAAGGTGCCACAGCACATATTGGCAATGGAAACGTTATAGAAAGCAGTACGATCGTTTTTGAAAACGGAAAAATAACCGCTATAGGTACTACCTCCACCGCAGCAAAAGGAACCATTATTGACGCATCAGGAAAACACGTTTATCCAGGATTTATTGTTACAAACAGCACTTTAGGTTTGGTAGAAATTGATGCCGTACGCGCCAGTGTGGACGATAATGAAATAGGAAGTATTATTCCAAACGTAAGAAGTTTAATTGCCTATAATGCAGAAAGCAAAATTGTGGAAAGTATGCGCCCTAATGGTGTACTAATTGGTCAAATTGTTCCTCGTGGGGGAAGAATTACAGGAACATCTTCTGTGGTTCAATTTGATGCATGGAATTGGGAAGATGCCGTAATAAAAGCAGATGATGCTATCCATATGAACTGGCCAAATAGTTTTAGTAGAGGGAGATGGTGGGAAGGAGAATCCAGAGCGTATAGTCCCAATAAAAACTATATTGAGGAAATTCAAAAAGTGAGTTATTTTTTAAAGGATGCTTTGGCTTACGGAAAAACAACTCCAAATGAAATCAATTTACTTTTTCAATCTGTTCAAGGTTTATTTTCTGGAAAACAAAAACTTTTTATCCATGCCGATGGAGAAAAAGAAATGATAGATGCAATTACTTTTGCAAAAGAATTAGGCATAAAAGAGGTAGTTCTCGTAGGTGGTTATGAAGCATACAAAATAACCGAATTTTTAAAACAACATAATATTGCAGTAATAGCCGGAAGAACACAAAGCACACCAAAATTTGAAGACGACGATTATGATTTACCCTACAAGATGCCTAAACTACTAGCAGATGCAGGAATACTAGTTGCACTTGACCCAGATGGCAGAATGGAACGTATGAACACTCGTAACCTTCCTTTTTATGCCGGTCAAGTAGTGGGCCAAGGCATGGATAAAGAAGAAGCCCTAAAAATGATTACCTCCAATGCCGCTAAAATACTAGGTATAGACAACGACTATGGCACTTTAGAAATAGGAAAAAGTGCAACCCTTTTTATTTCTGATGGTGATGCATTAGATGCTCGCACAAATTTAATAAGCAAAGCTTTTATTGATGGTAGAGAAATTTCTTTAAACTCACATCATACTACCTTATACCATAGATATTCTGAAAAATATAAATTGCAAAAAAATTAATACTACACTTGAATCATGAAAAATATTTCGCCGAAAATTTAAAAACTCCGGCGTTATTAAAGCGTTATTTCTCTATAAATTCACTTCCTTCAGGAGCCTGAAAAAAAGATTTGATTAATGCTGTTTCTGAAATTTTTACATTAGTAAAAATTAAAGTCTGAGATGGTGTAAAAACACGGTTGTTTTGTTCATACCAAACCAATTTTTCAGGAAGTAAAAGTCCTTCTATATTTCTCCAAGTATCATATTTTATATATTGCCAATTGGTGTTTTTATTACCATCAAAATAAGTTACAGTATAACCCAACCACTCCATTTGATAGGTTTCTTTGTTGTAGTAAATAATATATTCATCTTCTGGTGATTCCCCCACATTTCTTTCAAAACCAATGTGAAGAACACCATAGGTTTTTCTTTCAATTACCGCGTCTTTTCGTTCGGTATAAAATGCTCCTTCATCGGCTATAATAAAAGGCATAGTGTAAAAATAAAACATCCGGTTGTAATAAAATGTAGCGTTGCCGGAATACACACCTTCTTTATCCTCTAACCATACGCCTACTCCATCAAATCCTAGTTTAAAAGCATTTGATGCGATAACGGCTTGTCTTGAATTCAAATCGGTGGTATGTACTTCCGTGCCTAAGGTTGTTTCTATTTCATAAGAAAGGGTTTTCATTTTTTGCCAAGTTGACAACCCCCCATGTGCATTAAAAATTTTTACTAAGGAAGATGGATACTTTTTGTTATCATTTACTATTTTTTTT
This sequence comes from Flavobacteriaceae bacterium CG2_30_34_30, assembly GCA_001873105.1. GTDB lineage: Bacteria > Bacteroidota > Bacteroidia > Flavobacteriales > Flavobacteriaceae > Planktosalinus. The sequence continues at coordinate 17,125 of MNYN01000055.1, forward strand.
ATGGGTTGATTTTCCTCCTTTTTATTTTCCACGCAAGAAAAAATTAGAAAAAAAGAAAAGAAAACCAGAACTGTTTTTTTCATAAAAGCCTGAATTTATTTCTTGTTAAAATACAAAAAAGCTTCTGGTTCTGCCAGAAGCTTTCAATATAATTTTAAATTATTTTATTCCATTATCCTACTTCCTTTGGGAACTTGAAAGATAGCATTTTCTAAAATACTTTCTGAAATATGCACTTTTGAAAAAGCAACAGTGTTTTTAGGTGTTGTAGGTTTTCCGTCTTTTACTTCATACCAAACCAAAGTTTCAGGAAGAAGTAATCCATTTTCAGTTAACCAAGTATCGTATTTTATGTAGTGCCAGTCGGTACTTTTCGTTTTTTCAAAAAAGGTAACGGTGTAGGCTAACCAGGCCATTTTATGTGTTTCTTTATCATAAAAAACGATGTATTCATCTTCCGGAGTTTCTCCTATTCCTGTTTCATATCCAATTTTAACAGCACCGTATGTTTTGCTATCCAAAATAGTATCTTCTAAATCGCTGTAAACTATACCATCATCAGCTAGGATAAATGGCATGGCGTAAAAATAAAACATTAGGTTATAATAAAATTTTGGATTTCCTTCATACGGCTTTTCGTTTTCTGCAAGCCAAATTTTATTGCCATCAAAGCCCATCTTAAAAGCCTCAGAAGTTATAAGGGCTTTGCGTGATTTTAAATCTGTCTTATGCTCTTCTGCTCCAGATGGTTTTTCAATTTGAAAACAAAGATTATTCATTTTATTCCAGTTTTGTAAACCCCCGTGGGCTTCAAATAATGCCGAAACTGCTGCAGGATATTCCTTTTCAGAAACTGCCTCTTGCACCACAAATTCAGAATTAGTATCTTTTACCTTGTCACCACAGGAAACAACTAGAAAGGTAATCATTGTAGTAAAAAGTACTTTTCTCATCTCTATAATTTTTAGTTACTGCTAAAATACAAATATTGAATTTATTAAACGGTGGAATTAATAAAACCTTAATTATTTTATTTTTATACAATGCAAAAAATTATTGGTTAGCAGTCATAAAATTATATTCGCCAAACATTTTCTATTTCCAATTACAATTTAAAAAGTCACGTCTTATCTTTGTGCTATGCAAAAACAAATAAACAGCCTTCAAAACCCTTTTATAAAGCAATTAATTCAATTGCAAGAAAAATCGCGCGAACGAAAAAAAACAGGATTATTTTTAATTGAGGGTGAGCGTGAAATTAGTTTGGCAATAAAAGGTGGGTATGTTATAGAAATATTCATTTACTGCAATGTACTTTATCAAAAAAAAACACTTCTACATTTGTTTAATAAAACCGTAAATCAAATTGAAGTTCCTCGAGAAATCTACCAAAAACTTGCCTATAGAGATAGTACTGAAGGTATAATTGCAGTAGCAAAAGCAAAAAAACATACATTAGAAGAACTAAAATTAACCACAAAAAAACCATTAATCCTTGTGGCCGAAGCTCCTGAAAAACCGGGAAACATAGGCGCCTTATTGCGTACCGCAGATGCCGCAAACCTAGATGCCGTATTCATTGCCAACCCAAAAACAGATGTATACAACCCTAATATCGTGCGAAGTAGCGTAGGTGGATTATTCACCAACCAAATTGCAATTGGATCTACAGATGAAATTATTTCCTTTTTACAGAAAAATAATATTGCTATATATTGTGCAGCATTACAAGCTTCTAAAAATTATACTGAAATTAATTTTACAAAAGCAGCAGCCATTGTTGTTGGCACAGAATCTATTGGTTTAAGTGCTGAATGGCTAAAAAACGCTACTCAAAATATACGCATCCCAATGGAAGGAGAAATGGATTCGATGAATGTTTCTGTTGCAGCGGCTATTCTTATCTTTGAGGCGAAAAGACAACGAAATCTTCTTTAAGAGTGTTACAAAAAAAATTAAATTTGAAAAAATAATAAATCCTTTCAGAAGTTAAAAATATGACTGCAACAACAGTATTCACTATCATAATCAGTATTCTAATTTTAAGTTTTATGCTAGATAAAATTCTTGAATATTTGAATTTTAAAAAATTTGATGATCCTGTTCCTTTAGAACTTGCTGATGTTTATGATGCGGCAGAATACCATAAATCACAGGCTTATAATAAGGAAAACACTCGGTTTTCCATGTGGAGTTCCACTTTTTCATTACTTCTTACTTTATCTTTTTTCTTTTTTGGCGGTTTTGCATTTGTAGATGCATTGGCAAGAAGCATTTCTGAAAATTCTATAGCCATTACGCTCTTATTTTTTGGTATTATTTTATTGGCAAGTGACCTTCTATCTACGCCTTTTTCCTATTACCATACCTTTGTCATTGAAGAAAAATATGGATTTAACAAAAGCTCCGTAAAATTATTTTTTTTAGACAAATTAAAAAGTTGGCTTATGGGCATCCTTTTGGGTGGTGGAATTTTAGCGTTAATTACTTGGTTTTACGAATCCTTTCCAAACAATTTTTGGTGGTACACTTGGATAGCAATCGCTATTTTTTCCGTTTTTATGAACATGTTTTATGCCAAGCTAATCGTTCCTATTTTCAACAAACAAAAACCTTTGGAAGAAGGTTCTCTTAGAGATAAAATAGAAAAATACGCAACAAAAGTTGGTTTTCAATTAAATCATATTTATGTTATTGACGGTTCAAAAAGAAGCACAAAAGCCAATGCCTACTTTTCAGGATTTGGAAAAGAAAAGCGAATTACACTTTTTGACACTTTAATTGATGATTTAGAAGAAGAAGAAATTGTAGCTGTTTTAGCGCATGAAGTTGGCCATTATAAAAAGAAACATATCTTGGTAAATTTATTTTTCAGCATGCTTTTAACAGGACTTACCCTTTGGATATTCTCTTTATTTATATCTAACCCACTACTTTCACAAGCACTTGGTGTTCAAAAACCATCTTTTCACATTGGTCTGGTAGCCTTTATGGTTTTGTACAGTCCTTTATCAGCAATTACGGGATTGGTAATGAATTGTATTTCAAGAAAATTTGAATACCAAGCAGATAATTTTGCTAAAGAAACTTTGGATAGCGAACCATTAATTTCTTCATTAAAAAAATTATCAAAAAATAGTTTGAGTAATTTAACACCACATCCAGCCTATATTTTTGCACATTATTCCCATCCCACATTATTAGAACGATTTAAAAATTTAAAAAAATAAAACTCCTTTTAATAAGAGCTCAAAAACCCCAAGTACCTGTTTTAATAAAATATAAAAAATGGGTAACAATTAACAAAAACAACTTTTGTTTTTAAAAAAGGAAATTGTACTTTTAATAAATGACGCAAGAAGTATTAGATAAAGAAAACAAAGAAATTGCCCGGCAATACAAACAGCTTTTGAAAATAAGCTACAGAATGCTTTCTGAGGAAGATAAAAAGCAAATCAGATTAGCATTTGATATTGCTGTAGATGCCCATAAAAAACAACGCCGAAAATCTGGCGAAGCCTATATTTTTCACCCAATAGCCGTAGCAAAAATTGTTGCTTCTGAAATTGGTTTAGACGCCACTTCCATTGCTGCAGCATTACTTCACGATGTGGTAGAAGACACAAGTTATACTCTAGATGATATAGAACGTCTTTTTGGAAAAACGGTCTGTAAAATTGTGGATGGATTAACAAAAATTTCAGCTTTGGAAAATCATGATAGAGATGTCTCTTTGCAAGCAGAAAACTTTCGTAAAATGCTACTTACTCTCAATGAAGATGTACGTGTTATCATCATTAAAATAGCCGACAGATATCATAATATGCTAACGATGGATTCCATGACGCCTGACAAACAAATAAAAATTGCATCTGAAACGCTTTATATATACGCCCCTTTAGCGCACAGAATTGGGTTATATCACATCAAAACACAACTAGAAGATTTAAGTTTAAAATACACTGAACCAGAAGTTTATACAGATATTTTAGGAAAAATAAAAGAAAGCAAAGAAGAACAAGACAAATATATTGAAGTATTTAACAAAGTTATTCAAGATGCCTTAAATAAAGAAGGACTGGATTATGAAATAAAAGGAAGACCTAAATCCATTTTTTCTATCCATAGAAAAATGCTGAAGCAAAACATTTCTTTTGAAGAAGTCTATGATAAATTTGCTGTTAGAATCATTTATAAGTGTTCGCCTGAAAACGAAAAATTTCTAGCCTGGAAAATCTATTCCATTGTTACCGATTACTTTAGGCCAAACCCAACCCGTCTACGCGATTGGATTTCATCGCCAAAATCAACTGGTTATGAAGCGCTTCACATCACTGTTATGGGACCAAAAGGAAGGTGGGTAGAAGTACAAATAAGAAGTGAGCGAATGAATGAAATTGCAGAAAAAGGATTTGCTGCACATTATAAATACAAAAACAAAGACGAAGAAGAAGACCACAATTTAGAGCTTTGGTTAAATAAACTACAGGAAGCTTTAGAAAATTCTGAAACTAATGCTGTTGATTTTGTAGAACAGTTTAAACTAAATCTTTATGCCAAAGAAATATTTGTTTTTACGCCCCAAGGCGATTTAGTTTCTCTACCCAAAACCGCAACAGCACTCGATTTTGCGTTTAGCATTCACACCGAGATTGGTTTAAAAACTCGTGGTGCAAGAGTAAACGGCAGATTAGTACCATTAAGCACCGAATTAAAAAGTGGTGATCAAGTGGAAATCATAACCTCTGAAAATGCCAAACCTAATGCCAATTGGCTAGATTATACCAATACTGCAAGAGCAAAATCAAAAATAAAATCATCTTTAAAAGACGAAAAAAAGAAAATAGCAGAAGAAGGAAAACAAATTTTAGCCCGAAAATTAAAATCACTAAAAATCACATTAGACGAAAAAACCATCAATCAATTAGTGGTGTTTTTCAAAGTTAAAACCAGTCTTGATTTATTTTATCGCATTGGGTCGGGCATTATTGAAAACCAGCAATTACGAAATTTTGTTGCATCAAGAAATAATACGTTTATCCGTTTTTTCAAAAACAGAATGCGTAAGTCTCCTTCTGCCGAAGAAATCCACAAAGAGGAAATAACTGTAAAATATGACCAACTGGTTTTTGGAAAAGAGGAACAAAAATTAGATTATATTTTAGCCAATTGCTGCAACCCTATTCCGGGAGATGATGTCTTTGGATTTATTACCGTTAGCGAAGGCATCAAGGTACATAAAAACACTTGTCCTAATGCACTTCAATTACAAAGTAATTATACCTACCGAATTATTCAAGCCAAATGGATTGACTCCTCACAACAGGATTTTAAAGCCGAATTAATTATAACCGGCATCGATAATCTAGGATTAGTAAATTCAGTTACTAAAGTCATTTCAAACAATATGAACATTGATATAAAAAAAATAAGTTTTGATAGCAATGACGGAGTATTTACAGGTAAGATTGTAGTTATTGTGAAAAACAAAACCATCCTTAATGAAGTAATTTCTAAAATCAAAAAAATTAATGGTATTGACAAGGTAACAAGAGTTTAAAAATGATTAAATTTGTAACTCGAAAATGACAGATAATAAATCGAATATTAACACCAATCAAGCAATCGTAAAAAACGTGTTCACCGCTTTTTTAGAAGAAAAAGGGCATCGTAAAACTCCCGAACGATTTGCTATTCTTCAAGAAATATATAACAATACCGAACATTTTGACATAGAATCCCTTTATATCAAAATGAAAAATAAAAAATATCGTGTAAGTAGAGCCACTCTTTATAACACGATAGAGTTGCTTTTAGAATGCAGACTTGTACGCAAACATCAGTTTGGTCAAAACCAAGCACACTATGAAAAATCATATTTTGACAGGCAGCACGACCACGTAATACTTACAGACACGGGCGAAGTAATTGAATTTTGTGACCCGCGAATTCAATCTATAAAAAAAACGATTGAAGAAGTTTTTAATATTGAAATAACCAACCATTCCTTATACTTTTACGGAATTAAAAAAACAATCAAATAATACTTTATATATAATGGCAGTTGACTTACTACTAGGATTACAATGGGGAGATGAAGGAAAAGGGAAAATCGTAGATGTACTTACCAGTAAATACGATATAGTAGCACGATTTCAAGGCGGACCAAACGCCGGACATACTTTAGAATTTGACGGTATTAAACATGTTTTAAGAACAATTCCCTCTGGAATTTTTCACAAAAACACCATCAACCTAATAGGAAACGGCGTTGTTATTGATCCAGTAGTTTTTGTAAAAGAGCTAGAAGGCTTAGATAAATTCAAACTCGATTATAGAAAAAATCTCTTTATTTCAAGAAAAGCACATATTATACTTCCAACACACCGCTTGTTAGATGCAGCTTCCGAAACCTCAAAAGGAAAAGCAAAAATAGGCTCTACCTTAAAAGGAATAGGTCCCACATACATGGATAAAACCGGAAGAAACGGCATCCGTATAGGCGATTTAGAATTCGAAAATTGGCAAAAAAAATACCGCGCTTTAGCAGACAAACACGAAGCTCTAATTGGTTTTTATAATGTGGACATTCAATACAATTTAGAAGAAATGGAAAAAGAGTTTTTTGAAGCTGTAGAAGTTTTAAAAACCATGCGTTTCATTGATAGTGAAGACTATTTATATCAAGCACAAAAAGAAGGAAAATCTATCTTAGCCGAAGGTGCTCAAGGTTCTCTTTTAGATGTTGATTTTGGTACCTATCCATTTGTAACTTCCTCAAACACTACTGCAGCAGGAGCCTGTACCGGATTAGGAATCCCACCTAATAAAATAAAAGAGGTGTATGGAATTTTTAAAGCCTACACCACTAGAGTAGGTAGTGGCCCATTCCCTACAGAATTATTTGATAAAGCGGGAGAACAAATGGCTAAATTGGGCAATGAATTTGGTGCTGTAACCGGAAGACCAAGACGATGTGGCTGGCTAGACCTTGTAGCATTAAAATATGCAACACAAGTTAATGGAGTTACCCAATTAATGATGATAAAAGGCGATGTATTAAGCGGTTTTAAAACCCTTAAAGTTTGTATAGCATATAAATACAAAGGAGAAACCATTCGCCATTTGCCCTTTAATATAGAGCCGGAAAATGTATCGCCCATCTATAAAGAATTACCTGGATGGAAAGAGGATCTCACCAAACTAAAAGATGCCAATAACCTCCCAAAAGAACTGATTAACTATATTGATTTCTTAGAAAAAGAATTAGAAATTCCTATAAAATTAGTTTCCGTAGGACCAGACAGAACACAAACAATTCATAGATAAACTTTTGCTTATAGTAGCTAGTTTATTTAAAATTTGGTATTTAAAAATTTCACATGCTGCAACAAAGCAAAAACATAAAAAAAATAATTTTAGCATTTCTTCTATGCGCTCCCCTCTCTTTTATGTTTGCCCAGAAAACCCAAAAAGTAGATATTCAATCAGGATATCTAGAAATTCGACCCGATTTTCCGGATGCTGCCATTTGGACTCGCGAAGCAAACGCCCAAGTGTATATCGTTCATGAAGGTATAGAAATGTGGTGTGACCAAGCGTATGTTTACATGAAAGATAATTTTGTAAAAGCATTTGGCAATGTGCGCATCACACAAGGTGACACAATGACCTTGAATAGTAAATATGCTGAATACAATGGTAATACCCAATTTGCCTTTGTAAGTGGCGATGTAATTTTAAAAGAACCGAATACAACACTTACCACAGATACTTTATATTTTGACAGAATCAAGCAACAAGGGTTTTACCGAACCGGAGGAAAAGTTGTGGACACCGCTAGCGTTTTAACCAGCCGCATAGGAAGGTATTATGCCGAAACAAAAAAGTACCAATTTCTATCCAATGTCGTCGTAACAAATCCAGAATATGTAATAAACACCAACCAACTAGATTTCTATACAGAAACCGGAAATGCCTATTTATATGGCCCTTCTACTATTGTTAGTAAAACAAGTACGGTGTTTTGTGAACGTGGTTTTTATGACACTAGAAAAGATTATGGCTATTTTATGAAAAATGCCAGAATCGATTATGACCAACGGTCAGTTTATGGTGACAGTCTTTATTTTGATCGAAAAACAAGTTTTGCTTCTGCTACAAACAATATTAAAGTTTTAGACACCCTTAATAAAAGCCTGGTAAAAGGACATTACGCCGAAGTTTATAGAGAAAAAGATTCTGTTTTTATCACCAAAAGAGCAGTCGCAATTACCGTAAGAGATAATGATTCCATCTATGTACACGCAGATACCCTTCGCATTACCGGAAAACCAGATCACCGAATTTTAAGAGGTTTTTACGATGCCCGAATCTATAAAAGTGATATGAGTGGAAAAAGCGATTCTATTTATGTTAATGAAAAAATGGGAATCACTAAAATGATAACTCACCCAATATTGTGGAGTGGTGAAAGCCAAATGACAGGAGATACCATCCATCTATTAACCAACAAGGTTACAGAAAAATTAGACTCCTTAAAAGTTTTTAAAAATGCCTTTTTAATTCAAAAAGATAGTTTAGGTTTTAATCAGGTAAAAGGTGAAATACTTATCGGATTGTTTACAGATAATGAACTAGACACTATTCACATTAACAGAAATACAGAAGTAATTTTTTACACCCGTAATGATAAGGACGAATTAGTAGGAATAAACCATACACAATCCAGTGCCATACAAATAACTTTAGAAGAAGAGGAAATTCAAACCATACGATTTTTAAGAACTGTGGATGGTAAATTATATCCCGAATCACAATTCCCTGAAAATGCCCGAATATTACGTGGGTTTGAATGGCGTGGTGAAGAGCGCTTATTATCCAAACAAGACCTATTTAAAGGAAAACCTATACCTATTTTACCAAAAATTACAGGTATCCCACTACCCGATTTAGAAGAAGAATTTTTTAAAGAAATTCCGGCAAAAGATTTAATCATACCCGAAGCATCACAACTTTTACCAAAAAACCTACAAAACGACCCAAAAGATTTTAAACCTTTAAGCAAGGAAGATGAAGACAATACGGAAAAAGATAAAAAAGAAGCTAATCAAAAAAATAAAATAGAAAAAATAGAATAAAAGGGTTAAATACCCGCATCACACATTAAATCTTTACTTTTTAAAAGTGTCTAACAAAAAAGACTTTTACACCTATCAAGCCCAAACCACACCACATCCATTAGCGATGGAGGTTTCGCATGCTAAAGGTTCATATATTTTTGATAAAAAAGGAAAAGCCCATTTAGATTTTGTAGCAGGAGTTTCTGCTTGTACTTTAGGACACTGTCACCCAAAAATTGTTGAAGCTACTAAAAAACAAATTGAAACTTATATGCACGTAATGGTGTATGGTGAATATATACAAGACACCGCAGTTAAATTGACCAAACTGTTAGCAAAACACCTGCCCGAATCCTTAAGCACTACATATCTTACGAACAGCGGAACAGAAGGTATTGAAGGTGCTATAAAACTAGCCAAACGCATTACTGGAAGATCACAAATAATAAGTGCATATAACGCCTATCATGGAAATACATTGGGTGCATTAAGCATAATGGGTTTTGAAGAACGCAAAAGTGCCTTTCGACCTTTAATGCCAGACGTTGCATTCATCACCTTTAATAACGAAGCAGATTTAGAAAAAATAACCACAAAAACAGCCGGTATCGTTTTAGAAACCATTCAAGGCGGTGCAGGGTTTATTCTACCCAAAAATGACTTCTTAAAAAAAGTAAGAAATCGTTGCAACACCACCGGAACCATGCTTATCCTAGATGAAATACAACCCGGATTTGGACGTACAGGAACTCTTTTTGGTTTTGAACAATTTAATTGTATTCCAGATATATTGGTTATGGGTAAAGGCATGGGTGGCGGCATGCCAATTGGAGCCTTTTCCTCTTCTTATGAAAACATGAAACTTTTACAAAACCATCCAAAACTTGGGCATATCACCACTTTCGGAGGCCATCCTGTAATTGCTGCCGCAGCATTAGCTACCCTAAAAGAACTTATTGCATCTGACTTAATGGCAGAAACTTTTGAAAAAGAAAAATTATTTAGAAGCCTTTTGCGCCACAAACTTATAATAGAAATTAGAGGTATTGGCCTTATGTTGGCTCTAATTTTAAAAGATGAAGAAACAGCTAACCAAGTCATCTTGCAATGTAAAGAGCGAGGTCTCATCCTTTTTTGGCTGCTTTTTGAAGGCAAGGCAGTACGAATAACTCCACCTTTAACCATCACAAAAGAAGAGATTATAGTAGGATGTAAAATCCTTCTAGATGTTTTATGTGCTATTGAAAACAAAAAATAACTTATAATATATTGATTATCAGTTTTTTAAAAAGGTTTTGATGTTGATTACTTTGTTAACAAGAAAATGGGTACAAACTTTGAGTAGTAAATTACATTAGTACATTTAAAATACGAAGAAATCCCATAAACTAACGTCTATGCAATTAAGCCATAACGAAGATAAAAATTTCTCCCTTTCCCGTTTTGAATCCATGTTAAAAACGAACATTGTTCTTTTCTTCGACGCCGAAGAATTCGAGGACATTATTAATTATTACCTGGAAAATGGCAAAGTTGCCCTTGCTAAAAAGGCAACAAAACTTGGTTTGGAGCAGCATCCTACCTCTATCAATTTAAAATTGTTTCAGGTGGAGATGTTTATTTTTGAAAACAAACTCGATATTGCAGATGCTTTGCTAGATGAATTGTACAGAATTGAAAGTTCAAATGAAGAAATTTTCATTCAAAAAGCAAATATCTTCTCCAGAAGAGATAACCATAAAAAAGCCATTGAGCTCCTTGAAAAAGCCCTAGAAATAACAGAAGACGAAGCAGATGTACTGAATTTAATCGGTATGGAATATTTATTTCTAGAAGATTATGAAAATGCGAAGTATTATTTTATGGAATGTGTTGAAATTGACAATGAAGATTATTCTTCTCTCTATAATATTATTTTTGCATTTGAATTTTTAGGCCAAAATCAAGAAGCTATTGATTATTTAAATGATTACCTAAACGCAAATCCCTATTGTGAAGTAGCGTGGCATCAAGTTGGTAAACAATACTACATTTTAAAAAAATACGAAAAGGCATTAGCAGCTTTTGATTTTGCTATTATCTCTGACGACACTTTTGTAGGTGCTTATCTTGAAAAAGGGAAAGTGCTGGAGCGATTAAAAAAATATAATGAAGCAATTGAAAATTATTCCATTACACTAAATTTAGAAGACCCTACTTCATTCGCTCTATTGCGTATTGGCAAGTGCCATGAACGATTAGGAAATGACGAATTAGCTCTTCAGTTTTATCAAAAATGCGTTAAAGATGATGCCCTATTAGACAAAGGGTGGATTGCTATTACTGATTTTTATATCAAAAAACAATATTTTCAAAAAGCACTCTATTTTATTGCAAAAGCCATTAATATTGATTGCGAAAATGTTCAATATTGGAAACGTTTTGGAAATATAAATAACCGACTAAATCTTTTTGAAGAAGCAGAAGAAGGCTATCGTAGAGCCATTGAATTAGGAAATTATGAACTGCAAACCTGGCTTTCAAGAACAGATATTCTTGTTCAATTAGGTGAATTTGATGCCGCCATCAAAAGCTTGCAAGATGCCGCAGAATTTTATCCTGAAAATGTAGAAATTGAATACCGATTATCGGGTCTTTATTTCAACTTAAACAAATTTGACAAAGGCAGGTTTCATTTAGAAAACGGACTCAAACTAGACATAGAATATAATATGATTCTTGAACTTTTATTTCCCTCCGTTTACCAATTAGATATAGTACAAAATATTATTAGAAAATTTCAAAAAGCATCCCAATAAATTTCTTTACTTTTGGGCGTTAATAAACGCACTTTATGAAAGAAAGAAATACCAAACAATCTCTTTTATTATTTTTAAAAGGTATCGCAATGGGTGCTGCAGATGTTGTTCCCGGAGTATCTGGAGGAACTATCGCTTTCATTTCAGGCATCTATGAAGAATTAATTGAAACCATTGATCAATTAAGTCTTGCTTTTTTTAAAATTTGGAAAAATGAAGGATTAAAAGCCGCTTGGAAACACTATAACCTTTCCTTTTTACTCACCCTTTTTACTGGTATTTTAATAAGCATTCTTTCCTTAGCTAAATTAATTGGGTGGCTATTAATTAATGAACCCATTATCGTTTGGTCCTTTTTCTTCGGATTGATTATTGCAAGTATTCATTATGTTGGAAAACAAATAAAAACTTGGAACTATAAAATTGTACTTGCTGTTTTATTTGCCACGATACTATCTTATTACATCACTTTAGCCCAACCCGTTGCCTCGCCTGAAAGCAATTGGTATCTTTTCATGTCCGGTTTTATTGCCATTATAGCCATGATATTACCCGGGATTTCCGGTTCCTTTATATTATTACTTTTAGGCTCTTACGAAGTAATAATTGGTACTTTAAATCAATTTAGTATTTCTATTACTACCCTAGATTTGCCATTGTTTACTACTTCGGTTTTAAAACTTTTAAGTTTTGCATTAGGTGCAATACTTGGAATAAAATTATTTACAAAAGTATTAAACTGGCTTTTCAAGCATTATAAAAATACGACTTTGGCATTATTAACTGGATTTATGATAGGTGCATTAAATAAAATTTGGCCTTGGAAAGAAATAATATCCTGGAGAACCAATAGTCATGGAGAACAGGTAGCTTTATTAGAAAAAAGTATTTTACCATCAAACTTTATAGGAGACCCTCAAATTTTAAACGCTATACTATTCACTGTCATTGGGTTTTTAAGTATTTTTATACTCGAGTATATTGCATCCAAAAAAGTGAAAACCGCATGACCCAAACTCGTACCTTTTCTGACAAAATTTGGCTTGTCCTTAAAGGATTAGCTATGGGTGCTGCTAATAAGGTGCCTGGTGTGTCTGGAGGTGTTGTTGCTTTTGTCGCTGGTTTTTATGAAGAATTTATCTACTCGCTCCAAAAAGTCAATAGAAAAGCATTTAAACTTTTGATAAATGGAAGGTTTACTAGCTTTTACCAATATATAAACGGTCGTTTTTTAAGTCTTCTCATTTTAGGAATGCTTATTAGTTATTTTAGTATTTCTAAACTACTAGATTATTTGATTTTGCATTACGAACTCTTTGTTTGGAGTTCCTTTTTTGGGATGATAATAGGTTCTATTTACTACATAGGCAAAGACTTTCATGAGTGGTCTAGAAGAAATATTGTTATACTAATTTGTGGCATTATTGCCGGTTTAGCCATTAGTTTTTTAGAACCGGCAACAGAAAATGACAACCTTATATTCGTCTTTTTTTGTGGTATTGTAGGTGTTTCAGGAATGACTTTACCAGGACTTTCGGGATCCTTTATACTAATACTTTTTGGAAATTATGTATTACTATTAGTGGATTCAGTAAACGCCCTTTTTGATACTTTTTCTGAAATTATTGTTTTCGATTTTTCATTTACCACGAACCAAGAACGCCTTCGATTGCTACAAGTTTTAGCATCTTTTTCACTAGGTTCTTTAGCAGGATTAGTTTCTCTTTCGCACCTCTTAGGCTATTTATTAAAACATTATAAAAATGCCACTTATGCTGCCATAATTGGCTTTATTGCCGGTTCATTAGGCGTCGTTTGGCCTTGGAAAGAAAAAATATATGCCTTAGATAGTTTAGGAAATATCCTTATTGATAAAGAAGGAAATAAAATCATGACTAATTACAGCCGATTTATGCCAGAATTCTTTAATACTGAAACGTATTTAGCCATATTTTTTATATTTCTTGGAATCTTTATTGTACTTGCTTTAGGATGGTATGGCGATCATATAAAAAAACCAAACAATACTTCCCAAATAATTTAATTAATCCTATTTTTGTTTTTTACATTAAAAATTAGTTAAAAATTAGTAAAACATAATAATGAATAGCTACGGTTTAATAGGAAAAAACATTTCATATTCCTTTTCAAAAGCTTTTTTTGAAGATTTTTTTAACAAAAAAAACCTTCCACACACATATACTCTTTTTGATATAGAATCTATATCTGAATTTCCTGAAATTCTTGCTAAAAATACTTCTCTAAAAGGGTTAAATGTCACTATCCCATACAAACAACAAATATTGCCATACCTTGATAAAATAGATAAAGAAGCAAAAAAAATAGGTGCTGTTAACACCATTAAAATCAATAAAAATGGTCTTCTAGTTGGATATAATACAGACCATTTTGGTTTTGCAACTTCACTGGCAGAACACCTTTCAAAACAAATAAAATCAGCATTGATTTTGGGTACCGGCGGTGCCTCAAAAGCTGTAGCCTATGTTTTAGATAATTTAAATATTCATTATCAATTTGTCTCTAGAAATCCGGAGGAAAATGAGTTGGCATATGAAAACCTTACTAATGAAATTATTGCAAACCACAAACTTATCATTAACTGTACTCCACTTGGCACTAGCCCTAATATAAATGCATTCCCTAAAATACCCTATGGCGGAATTGGGCATGAGCACCTCTTATTTGATTTAATTTACAATCCACAACTCACTATTTTTCTAAAAATGGGAAAAGATAGAGGCGCAAAAATTGTAAATGGAGAGGCAATGCTGGAATATCAGGCAAAAAAATCCTGGAAAATTTGGAATTAATTTCTTAAAAAACATCAAAACAACCTAGAAACTTTGCAATTCCATCTGTAGTTACTATCTTTCCACCCACAACAAAATAAGAACCTAAACATTGAAACAAATGTCTGACCTAGAAAAATTATCGGAAAACGAAGAAATACTTAAAAATTCAAAAGAAACGACGGAAGAAATAGTTCCCTCAGAAGATACTTTTGAAATAAACAACACTTTTTCTGAACCAGATACTAAAAAAGATTTGGAAACCCAAGAAAAAGTCGTTGAAGAAATTTCCTCAGAAGTCGCTAACAAAAAGAAAACAAAAAAACCGATAATTGAAGACTTTATTTCAGAAATTGAATTAGTAAGCACTACGAATACCCTAGATATTAAAAATTCTGAAAAAGAAATGACAGATAGTGACTCTGAAAAAAAACCAGAATTAGAAGCGGAAGATGACGAAGTTGAAGTAACTTCTTCAGATGATGAAGAAATAGAGGAAGAAGAAAATAACGATTCTATAACTTCTAAAAAAGAATATAGTGCAATGAGTAAAGCACAATTAGTTGCTGCTTTGCAAGAATTAATAAAGTCAAAACCCATTCCGGAGATTAAGAACGAAGTGGAAGAATTAAAAAATGAATTTAATAGCCGGTTTGAGGAAGAGCTTGCAGAAAAAAAAGAAGAATTTTTAGCACAAGGGGGTAATATTATTGATTTTCAATACACAACACCCATTAAACAAAACTTTAATTCCGCCTATTTTGAATACAAAGAAAAACGAAACAACCACTATAAAAAGTTAAAAAACGATTTACAAGCAAACCTTAAAAAACGCCTTGAATTGATTGAGGAGCTAAAAGGACTTATTGATGTAGAAGAAAACATAAATACCACCTATAAATTATTTAAAGACATACAAATACGATGGAGAGAAGCCGGCCCTATTCCTAGAGACGGCTACAACACCGTTTGGAATACCTATCACCACCATGTGGAAAATTTTTATGATTTTTTACACCTTAATCGTGAATTCAGAGATCTAGATTTTAAGCATAATTTAGAACAAAAACTCAAAATAATTAATCGTGCAGAAGAACTCACCAAAGATGAAAACTTAAATAAAGTTTTTAGAGAGCTTCAAATGCTTCACAAAATGTGGAAAGAAGACACCGGACCTGTAGCCAAAGAATACCGTGATGAAGTTTGGGATAGGTTTAGCGCCGCCACAAAAATTATTCACGACAAAAGAGCATTGCTTCAAAAAGAACTAGAAAAAGATTTTGAAAAAAATCTTGAGAAAAAAAATGAAGTAATAGCGCAAATAAAAACCCTTGCTGATACCACTAAAGAAAGTCATCAAGCATGGCAACAAAGTATTAAAACCCTAGAAACCCTTAGAAACCAATTTTTCAACTTGGGCAAAGTACCTTCTAAAAATAACGAAGAAAGCTGGAATTCTTTTAAAGATGCAGTAAACTCATTTAACAAAAAGAAAAACAGATTCTATAAAAATCAAAAAAAGGATCAGTTTGCAAATCTTGCCAAAAAACAGGAGCTCATCAAAATTGCAGAAGAAAACAAAGACAATGAAGATTTTGATGTGGTAACACCTTTGATGAAAAAAATCCAAAACGAGTGGAAAACAATTGGCCATGTTCCAAGAAAAGATAGTGATAAAGTATGGAAAAAATTTAAAGCAGCTTGCAACCATTACTTCGATAAAGTGAACGCAGAACGTAAGGTAGCCAATAAAGAGGAAGTGGAGGCTTTTGAAAAGAAAACTGCATTAATGGAGGAGTTAGAAACCTTTTTACTTTCTGGTGATACTAAAAAAGATTTAGAAACCATTAAGTCTACAATAGCTGCTTGGAAAGAAATAGGCAAAATACCATATAACAAAAAAAATATTGACGGAAAATTCAATAAAATTATTGATGCCCTTTTCAAAAAATTAGACATTTCTAAAAAAGAGGTGGAACTTCTTAAATACGATAATAAATTAGTTGCAATTTCTTCAAAAGAGGATGAGCGAAAAATGCAAAATGAACACTTCTTTATTTCTAAAAAAATAGAAGAAGTAAAAGCTGAAATTAATCAATTAGAAAACAATCTAGGCTTTTTTCAACATGTAAATGATAAAAATCCGTTAGTAAGAGAAGTGCACAAAAACATTCAAAGATTAAAAGATGATTTAGAACTTTGGAAAGCAAAATTGGGAAAATTAAAAGAGGTTATGTAGCTTTTCAAACTTCACAAATGGGAAAAATCATTCCGATTTTAAGGAAATAATAATGAACTGTTTGCTTTGCTCTTCCAATATAGATAAGGTGTTTTTTTCTGAAAAAGGTACTTCATTCTTTACATGTAATACATGTGATGCTATCGTAAGAAACAAAGATTCCTTTCTGAGCGTTGAAGAAGAAAAAACTAGATATCAAAAGCATAAAAACGATGTGAACGACTTACGCTATCAAAAATTTGTTTCCCCTATTACAAATGCAGTGCAAAAAGATTTCCCATCAAAAGATACCTCAGGATTAGATTTTGGAGCAGGCACAGGACCAGTAATAACAAAAGTTTTATCAGAAAAAGGATACCATCTTAATCTTTACGACCCTTTTTTTATCCCGGATATTTCTGTTTTAAAGATAACTTACGATTTTATTGTTTGCTGCGAAGTGATAGAGCATTTTCATCATCCGTTTAATGAATTTCAACTTTTAAAAGGTCTTTTAAACCCTAATGGAAAACTTTATTGTATGACCGATATTTTTTCTGAAACAAAAGATTTTGCGACTTGGTACTATAAAAATGATCCCACACATGTCATTTTTTATACAGAAAAAACGCTGCAATGGATTCAAAAAAATATAGGCTTTAAAAGGGTAACTATAGAAAATAGATTGGTGCAATTTACTAGATAATTAAAACGCTTCCCCTTTTGTGTTAATTGCTACAGATTTTGCTTCTTCCCAAAACACATCCATTTCAGCTAAAGACATATCTAAAAGAGGTTTATTCATAGCTTTGGCTTTTTCCTCAAGGTATTGAAAACGTTTTATAAATTTTTTATTAGTACGCTCCAAGGCACTCTCCGGATCAATTTTTAAAAAACGCGCATAGTTTATCATCGAGAACAAAACATCACCAAATTCAGCTTCTATCTTATCGTGGTCGTTTGCATTTACTTCTTGCTGCAGCTCATCAAGCTCTTCTTTCAGTTTATCAAAAACCTGATACGGCTCTTCCCAATCAAAACCTACACCTGCCACTTTATCTTGTATTCGATTTGCTTTCACCATAGCAGGAAGCGATTTTGGAACTCCTTCTAAAACACTTTTATTACCTTCTTTAAGTTTTAAATTTTCCCAGTTTCGCTTTACATCTTCTTCATTTTCAACAACCACATCACTATAAATGTGTGGATGTCGGTCTATTAATTTTTCGCAAATACCATTAATCACATCTGCAATATCAAAATCTTTCGTTTCACTGCCTATTTTGGCATAAAAAATAATATGAAGTAACAAATCTCCTAGTTCTTTTTTAACTTCATTTAAGTTATTTTCTAAAATAGCATCGCCTAACTCATAGGTTTCTTCTATGGTGAGATGCCTAAGTGTTTGTATGGTTTGTTTTTTATCCCAAGGACATTGTTGCCGCAACTCATCCATTATGGTTAATAATCTGTCAAATGAAGCTAACTGGACTTTTCTGGAATTCATACGTGCCTATATTTTGTTATACACAAACTTACGAAATAGCACTTCCAAAATAGATTTTAAAGGAAAAAATAATGCCTAAGCATTTAAAAAAAAACACTATTATAAAATGAATAGTGTTTTTATAGAAGATTTATTTTATTACGTTTTTCTGGCAGAAGTGTTTTTGCCAGAACCTCCTTTTTTAGATGAGGAAACTTTTGGTGCCATATTTTTTGGGGCAGCTTTTTTAGGAATAGCTTTTACTGGAGACTCTTCCGTTTTAACCAACTCACCCGATTCGGTTTCTGCTGGTTTTGAAAAATCCATTTTACCTTTTTCTTGAAGAAGGTTATACCATTGTATGATTTTTTTTATATCACTAACATACACTCTATCTTCATCGTAATCAGGTAATATGCCGAAAAAATATTCTTCTAATTTTTCTTTAGATTCTTTATGGCTTATTGTTTTTTCGCCATTTTCTTTTTCTTTAATTTTTTGCAATACCTCTCGTAATGGTAATTCTTCCTTTAAAGTATAAACAGCAATTTCCGAAAGCAAACTCACATTTTGTTGTGCGCTTACTGCTATTTTTTTCCCATCTAGAAGGGACTCAGCTAAGAAACCAGCTCTGGTTTGGGTTTTTAATTCATAAAGACCCGGTTTTCCTGTAATGGATAATAATTTTTCTAAACTCATATATCTTAATCTTATGCTTAATAGTTAACTTGTAATTACTATTTTAATATAAAAACGCTTGCAAATATAATAGATTGTATTAATTTTTAGGTGCTATTTGCAGGGAAATATATGCTTATCTTTTTTTACTGAGGTTCGGAAATTTCATTCGGTAATCTACCTCAATTTTACCTTTGGATATATTCATTAATTTTCCTTTAATAATACGCTTTTTTAGGGGTGAAAGCCTATCAGTAAAAAGAATTCCCTCAATATGATCATATTCGTGTTGAATGACTCTTGCTACGAGACCGTCGAATTCTTCTATATGTTTTTCAAAATTTTCATCAAAATACTCTAGTTTAATTTTTGGTTGCCGAAAAACATCTTCTCTAATATCCGGAATACTAAGGCAGCCTTCATTAAATGCCCATTCATCACCTTCTTCGTTCAGAATGGTTGGGTTGATAAAGGTTTGTTTAAAGTTAGAAAGATATTCCCTTTCTTGATCATCCAAATCTTCATCAGTAGAAAAAGGCTCTGTATCTACAATAAAAAGCCGAATTGCCAAACCTATCTGAGGCGCTGCTAGACCAACCCCATGAGCACTGTACATGGTTTCGTACATGTTTTTAATAAGGACATTAAGGTTTGGATACTCTGCTGAAATGTTAGATCCTTTTTTACGAAGTACTACATCGCCGTAGGCTACAATGGGTAGAATCATAAGTATTTGTTATTGAATTATTTAGTTATTTAGATTCTCTACTATTTTCTGTTTTCTTTATCAGTATAAAGGTAATCTTGAAGGATAATGGTTGCGCTTATTTCATCAATAAGTGCTTTATTCTTCCTTTGTTTTTTGCTTAATCCACTGTCAATCATGGTCTGAAAAGCCATTTTTGATGTAAACCGCTCATCTACTCTTTTAATAGATAACCCGGGAATTTCTTTATCCAGTTTTTCTAAAAACTTTGCAATAAAAAATTCACTTTCTGAAGGTGTATTATTCATTTGTTTTGGTTCACCAACGAGAATACATGCTACTTTTTCTTTTTTCAAATACTCCTTCAAAAAAGGAATAAGGTTTTTAGTTTCAACAGTGGTTAACCCTGAGGCTATTAGTTGTAATTCATCGGTTACAGCTATACCTGTGCGTTTTGTTCCAAAATCGATTGCTACTATTCGTGCCATAGTCATTCTAAGTTGCAAAGATAATACTTCTCCTTGTATTGGTCTACATTTTATTAAAAAGCCATTATCTTTACACCAAAAAATTTACCAAGATGCAAACTTTAAAACCTATTATTGAAAAAGCATGGGAAGATAGATCCCTACTTTCAATTACTGAAACCATTGAGGCTATTCGATCTGTAATACATTTGTTAGATAATGGAAAACTGCGAGTTGCTGAACCTAATAATGGTAGCTGGCAAGTAAATGAATGGATTAAAAAAGCAGTGGTACTTTATTTTCCAATCCAAAAAATGGAAACTTTTGAAGTAGGTATTTTTGAATATCATGATAAAATACCTTTAAAAACAGGCTATAAAGTAAAAGGAGTTCGGGTTGTACCTCATGCTGTGGCACGATATGGGGCTTATATTTCTTCAGGAGTAATCTTGATGCCCAGTTATGTAAATATAGGTGCTTATGTGGATGAAGGAACTATGGTAGATACATGGGCAACAGTAGGAAGTTGCGCACAAATAGGTAAAAATGTTCATTTAAGTGGTGGTGTGGGTATTGGTGGCGTGTTAGAACCTTTGCAAGCAGCTCCGGTTATTATTGAAGATAATGCTTTTATAGGTTCTCGATGTATTGTTGTAGAAGGAATAAGAGTAGAAACAGAGGCTGTATTAGGCGCAAATGTAGTGCTTACTGCTTCCACTAAAATCATGGATGTAACCGGTAATAAGCCTAAAGAAATTAAAGGATACATTCCTGCCCGATCTGTGGTAATTCCTGGAAGTTATACAAAACAATTTCCTGCCGGCGAATATCAAGTGCCTTGTGCATTAATTATTGGTAAACGAAAAGCAAGTACAGATAAAAAAACATCCTTAAATGATGCTTTAAGAGAATATGGTGTTGCTATATAAAATAGAAAAATTTATTGATTAAATGCTATTTATCAGGCATTTAAATTAAAATTTATTGCACAATACATTATAACAATTTTTAGTTTTCTTAAATTGATGACCTACAAATTTTTAATTTACATATCCCATAGTTATGCCATACCCATTGGTAAACCTTTGGAAACAGAAATCCTAAAACGAGGTTATAGCGTTTGGTGGTATAGCGATCTGGCCGAAGGTGCAGCTTCCATTTCACATGAAAGTAATGCATTTAACTCAATAAAAGAAGTTGTAGCATATAGACCACATATTGTATTAACCATAACAGACATGGTTCCAGATTTTATATCCGGATTAAAAGTACAGATATTTCACGGTTTTCCGGCAAACAAACGAAAAGGGTTGGACCAATTTAAAATTCGTGGCTTTTTTGACTTATACTGTACACAAGGATCCTCTTCTACAGAAATTTTTAATACATTAAAAGCAAAATATAAAACCTTTGAGGTAATAGAAACCGGATGGTCAAAAGTAGATGCCCTATATCCTTTAAAAGAAAAATCAGTTTCTGAAATTCCAACCGTTTTAATTGCATCAACATTTACTAAACAATATAGTTTGGCTTTAAATGATGCGGTATTACTAGAAATAGTAAGACTTTCCGAGTTAAATAAGTGGAAATTCATGGTTGTTCTTCATCCAAAACTTCCAGAAAACATAAAGCAAAAAATAAAAAAGATCCAAAATAAAAATATTACTTATTATAACACCACAGATTTAGTCCCATTATTTAAAAAAGCAGATTTTCTCTTTGCAGATACCTCCTCTGCAATCATTGAATTTTTACTTCAAGAAAAACCAGTAGTTACTTTTAAAAATAACATGCCGGGACCTTATTTAATAAATATTTCGTCAGTAAATGAAATAGAACCTGCATTTGAAAAAGCGAAAAGCAGGCCGAAACATCTAATTAATGAAATTAAAAAATTTACTCAATTTTCTCATGCCTTTACCGACGGAAAATCTAGTGAAAGGGTTATAAATGCTTGTATTGAATTTTTACATAAAGACAAATCTTATTTAAAGAAAAAACCTAGAAATCTAGTGAGAAAATTTAAAATAAGACGAAAAAACGGCTTTTTTACTTGGAAAAGTTACCGTACAGCTATTCAATATCCAACAAAAGTACTTACTACCCCCAAAGTAAAAATATCAGCAGTTATTATAACCCTAAACGAGGAAGAACATATAGATGCATTGATTAAAAATTTGGATTTTGTAGAGGAAATTATTTTTGTAGATTCCTATAGTACAGACAAGACTTTTGAAAAATTATCGTCCTACCCCAATATTCAAAAATACCAAAAAGAATTTCTGAATTTTCCTTCACAAAAAAACTTTGCATTATCTAAAGCATCTAATGATTGGGTGCTTTTTATGGATGCCGACGAGCGAATTACACAAAATGGAAAGGAAGAAATTCTTAACCTATTAACGAATACCGATAAAGTAGCTTTTTGGGGGAAATTTCAATATTACTTCGGAAATAAAAAAATTAATTTCAGCGGCTTTCAAACTGCAAAATCTATACGATTATTTAGAAAAACAAAATGCCTTTATGATGCCTCTATCCCAGTGCATGAAAATTTAATAGTTGAAGGTAAAATAGGTACTTTACAAAATAAAATTTTACACTATAGTTTTAAAAATTATACACATTACAAATCAAAAATGGAACATTACGCAAATTTGATAGCAAGGCATAACTTTGAAAAGAATAAAAAAATGTCCTTTCCATTAATGCTTTTAAAATATGCATATCGTTTTATCAATCATTATATTTTAAGGCTTGGTATTTTAGATGGAAAAATAGGCTTGAAAATATCCTATCTCAATGCATATGGAATTTATTTTAGATATAAAATTTTAAAAAAACTGAATACCCCATAATTTTATTTCCAAAAAAGTAGGGTTTCTTTTATTTTCTTTTTTCGGTAATATTGGTTTTGAAATGCCGTAGTTGCATTCCACATTAATTTATAAACCATTTCAAAATCTAAACCAATAAGCTTTGCATATTCCTCACTCATGGTTTTTACCATTTCACGCTTTGGAGTTAGGTGTGAAAAATTAGTAATGCGCTCTTTTATTGAAAGCGATTTAAAGTCCATTCTATTTAAATCAACCAAATAAAACTGATAAACTCCTTTTTTATTTTTAATTAAGGTATTTCCGGGAGAATGGTCTTTAAAAAGAATTCCATTTTCATGAAGCTTATAAGTAAATCGTGTAAATTCTTTTAAAATAGTTTCTTTATCCGGATAGTTTGGAATGGAAATTAACTCTCTAAATGTCAAATCGCACTCAAGATGCACACTGGCATAATAACTATCTTTCAAACCCAAAAGAGAAAAATTTTCAGCAAAAGCAACAGGTTCCGGTGTGCCAATGCCATGGCTTAAAAGGTAATTTGCATTTTCAAAAGAACGTTTTGCTTTAGATTTTCTGAAATATTTATAGGCTAAGGTATTGATAAGATTAGGAATTTTAAATGCTTTTACATTTAAGATTTTCTCATTCCAAGAAAAAAACTTTATCTGATTTCTATCTCCTTTACCTAAAAGTGTCCCATTGTTTTTGAAATTCAAAAATATATTGGTGATTTCAGCTTGTTGAGATGCATATTTTGGATTAACTTTTATATTCATTATTTTTATTCTGGATGATAAGTTCACAAAAGTAACCAAACCGATTTTAGACTTCAAATAATTCCGCTATTTTTACCAAAAATAAAGCAAGGAATCCCAAAAAGCATCCACCAATCTTTATCCTTTATTTTTAAAAACAATAAACCCACAAAAATGGATATTAACAAAGATGAAATTTATAAAACTATAGAAACCCTTAAAAACGGAGGTATTATTCTGTATCCAACAGATTCTGTTTGGGGTATAGGTTGTGACGCAACGAATGCTACGGCTGTTTCAAAAATATACAAACTCAAAAACCGGGAAGAAACCAAAGCGATGATTTGTTTGGTTTCTGACATAAGAATGCTAGAAAAACACATAGATACTGTGCCGGAAGCTGCCTACGATATTATTGAATATGCTGACAAGCCCACCACTATTATTTATGACCAACCCGCAGGAGTTGCTGAAAATTTAATAAGTTCAGATGATACTTTAGGAATTCGAATAGTTTCCAAAGGATTTGCACACCTACTTGTGAAGCATTTTCGCCGACCAATAGTTTCTACCTCTGCTAATAAAAGTGGCGAAATAACCCCAAGAAACTTTAAAGAAATAAGTGTGGATATTTTGGCAGGCGTTGACTATGTTGTAAATTTGCAAAACGAAAAATCACAAGCAAAACCATCGTCTATAATTCAAATAAAAAAGGATGGCCAAGTGCACGTTATCCGAATGTAAAATCCATGCCTAAAGCAAAAAACTATAAAGAAGCACTTCAAAATCCAATTTTTGACATTCTATCTGATGCTGCTGAAAACCTCCATTTAAAATGCTATGTCATTGGTGGATTTGTTCGTGATTTTTTATTAAAAAGAGGCTCCCCAAAAGACATTGATGTTGTAGCCATAGGAAGTGGCATAGCACTAGCTTATGAAGTTTCTAGACTACTTCCAAAACAGCCGAAAGTTACCGTTTTTAAAAACTACGGCACCGCTATGCTTAAAACTAAAGAGTGGGAAGTGGAGTTTGTGGGAGCACGAAAAGAATCTTATGCTCAGGATAGCCGAAATCCCGCCGTGGAAGACGGTACGATGGAAGATGACCAAAACCGAAGAGATTTCACAATAAACGCATTAGCTTTAAGCCTAAACAAAGAAAATTTTGGAGATTTATTAGATCCATTTGACGGGCTTCAGGATTTAGAAAATAAAATTATTCGCACTCCTTTAGACCCAAATATCACTTATTCAGACGATCCATTACGTATGCTTAGAGCCATTCGGTTTGCCTGTCAACTCCTTTTTTTTATTGAAAAAAAATCACTTGATGCTATCATTCGTAATAGCAATCGCATCAAAATTATTTCTAACGAGCGAGTTGTTGATGAATTAAATAAAATACTCCTTAGCAAGAAACCCTCTGTAGGCTTTCAATTATTGCATCAAACCGGTTTGCTTCCCTACATCCTTCCTGAACTTATTGCTCTTGAAGGTATTGATGAAATTGATGGGCAACGCCACAAAGACAATTTTTGGCATACCCTAGAGGTTTTAGACAACATTGCTTTAGCCACAGACGATTTGTGGTTGCGTTGGGCGGCATTGTTACACGACATTGGAAAAGCACCTACAAAACGCTTTGATGAAAAAGTGGGTTGGACATTTCATGGGCACGAATTGGTCGGCTCAAAAATGGTGTTTAAACTATTCAAACGCCTGCGATTACCGTTAAATGAAAAGATGAAGTTTGTTCAGAAATTAGTATATATGAGCTCAAGACCTATAGCCATTTCTAATGAAGTTTCTGATAGTGCGGTGCGAAGATTAGTATTTGATGCAGGCGAGGAAATTGAAAGTTTGATGACCCTTTGCGAAGCAGATATCACCACAAAAAACACAAAAAAATTTAAAAAATACCACCAAAATTTTCAAATAGTAAGAAAAAAAATCGTGGAAGTAGAAGAACGCGACCACATACGCAATTTTCAACCGCCAATAAGTGGCGAGGAAATTATGGAAATTTTTGGATTAAAACCTTCTCGTGAAGTAGGCATCTTGAAAGAAACTATTAAAGAAGCTATTTTAGAAGGTGAAATTCCAAATGATTATGATGCCGCTAAAGAATTGATGTTTAAAAAAGGGAAAGAATTGGGACTAAAAGTTAATCTCTAATCTTTCAAAAAAACGCGATATGGAAAAAAATCAAAGGTCAGTGGTTATTTGGTTGTTAACAGGATGTTTTCTCGTTTTTATTATGGTCATTGTTGGTGGTATAACACGCCTTACTGACTCCGGACTATCCATGACCGACTGGCACATCATAACAGAAGTTATTCCACCTTTAAATGAAAATGCCTGGGAAGCTGCTTTTGAGGACTATAAAAAGTATCCCGAATATCAAAAAATAAATATTCATAACGATTTTACCCTTGAAGATTATAAAGAAATTTACTTTTGGGAATGGTTGCACCGTTTATTAGGGAGACTGCTTGGAGTAGTCTTTATAATTCCTTTTTTTTATTTTTTGATAAAGAAAAAACTTTCCAAAGAAACTTTAAAAAATTGTTATATCCTTTTGATTTTAGGAGGATTTCAGGGGTTTTTGGGTTGGTATATGGTAAAGAGTGGACTTATTGACCAACCCAATGTAAGCCATTATAGGCTGGCAATGCACCTTACCACTGCATTTATTACTTTTGCTTTTACCTTTTGGGTGGCTCTGAATCTTATGTACCCAAAACAAGAAATTATGCATAAACCTATGCGTAATTTAATTCGTTTTGCCTATATAATTTTATTAATACAAATTATTTGGGGAGCTTTTGTTGCAGGATTAAATGCTGGATGGATTCACAACACTTGGCCATTGATGAATGACGGAAAACTAATACATGAAACAGTAACGATAGAGCAAACTCCTGTTTGGAGAAATTTTGTGGAAGGAAAAAGTGGTGTCCAATTTGTACATCGGTATTTGGCTTATGTTGTTGTGGCAATGGTACTATGGATTGGTTATAAAGCAAAAACACTTTCAAAAACTGTTTCTCAAAAAAGAGGTATAAATTTGTTACTTTTTTTAGTTTTTGCCCAATTCACATTAGGCGTGTTTACTTTAATATTGGCAGTACCGCTTTGGTTAGGAGTTTTACATCAAGTAGGTGCATTTTTCTTACTTGGCGCAATGACATTTACTTTGCATCGTTTCAGTAAATAATACCCATTATTTTTAATAAAAAACTATATTTACACCCTGAAAAAAAACACCTATGATTTATAGATTTAGAGTAATCCTAGATGCCCACGAAGACGTATTCAGAGATCTAGAAATAGACCAAACAGCAACCATGGAAGATTTTCATAATGCCATTACGCAGTCTTTTGGTTTTGGCGGTCAAGAAATGGCTTCTTTTTATGTCAGTGATCCCGATTGGTTGCAAGGTGAAGAAATTTCTCTTTTCGGTATGGAAGATGATGTTAGAGTTATGAGTGAAACAACAATCGATGAAGTAGTTTCAGAAGAACAAACTAGACTTATTTACATTTATGATTTCCTAAGTATGTGGACTTTTCTTGTAGAGCTAGCCGAAATTGCTGAGCCTATAGAAGGTACCCTATACCCTAACTTAATGTTTGCTCACGGTGAAATTCCCGATGAGGCACCTGATAAAGAATTTATCGCCGAAAACATGAATGATGAAGATGCTATAGACGACCTAGATTTTGATCCGGAAGATTATGAAAATTTAGATTTCGATGAAAACTGGAATTAAATTGCACTTCTTTATTAAAAAAATCTTTATCTCTAATTACTAAAAACACCCCAAAATTCTTAACTAAAAATAATGATCAATCTATATAACACCCATATTGCTTCTTTGTCTATTCATAAAGTAGGAAACAAAAGCAGAAATGAACCTAAAATACTTTCGCAAGAGCCCTATAAATTAGATGACGAATTAGCACCTTTGCTAAGAGAGTATTTCTTTAAGCCCTTTAGAGATAAGGAAGAAAGCTATTACCAATTTACGCATGAAGTAGATTTGGAATTTAACGAATTATATAAAATTGCAAATGCCATTTTTGAAAATCCTGAAAATATCCATGAAGCCAGTAAAAATATTGTATCCCATTTGTTTAACCAATCAGAACATCCACACATAAAGAGTGGTGAAGTGTATATTACTTTTTTGGAAAATATGCAATTAGACAATGAAAAAGTAAACGGCATCGGTATTTTTAAATCAGAATTAAAACAAGATTTTCTTCTCTTTAAAGAAAAGGAAAATCAATTAGATTTGATTCTGCAACAAGGTATTAACCTCAACAAATTAGACAAGGGGTGCATTATTTTTAACAGTAAAAAGGAAGAAGGATATAAAATACTTTCTGTAGATTCTAATCGCTATGATGCTCGGTATTGGTTAGAAGATTTTTTAGGAGTCTCTCTTTTTGAAGATGAAAATTTTATTACAAAAAAATATTTAAAATTCTGTCAAGACTTTGCAAGAGATGTTGTCCTTCCGGCTGAGGACAAACAACAAGAAGTGATGTTTATGAACAGAAGCGTCAATTACTTTGCAAAAAACGATGCATTTGAAGAAACTAACTTTATGAATGAAGTTCTGGAAAATCCCGATTTACATCCAGAGTTTCGCAATTACAAACAAGAAATGGCTCCTAAATACCATATTGAAGACATCTCAAATTTTCCAATAGCAAACACGGCTGTTACTGCGGCGAGAAAAAAAATAAAAAACGTCATCAACCTAGACACAAACATTCAAATAAAACTGGATTTCATTAATTCCGACTCAGCTGAACGTTTTATAGAAAAAGGCTGGGATGAAGAAAAACAAATGTATTATTATCTAGTTTATTTTAACAAAGAACAAAAAAGCTAACCCATTTAAAACAACCCTTCAAGGGTTTAAAACCCTTGAAGGGTTCAAGGTGTTTGCAGTTCTTTGCAATAAAAAATAACACAAAAAACTTTAGGTATCTTCGATGGCTTAAACCCCCGATTAGTTCATTATAATTACGGCTCTTTTCTTGAAAACCAATCACAATAAACTACTTAGATATCAACCTCTTAACAGATAAGTTTTAACCCCTAAATACCTACTCCTTTGTGTGTGCTTACATTTTCATAATTCCTTTTGATAAATTCTAAGGTTGTTTTTACAATTTGCCCCATGGATTTACATCGTTTAAACTTCATATCGTAAGTAAGTTCATAAAGTTGAAGGCGTAACTCCTTCAAATTAGAGGAAGAAGAAATATGATCTTTTAACATACATCGTAACACGGAATTAAGTCTATCTTTTGAGGAAATCATCCGTTTTGCTAAAAGCGAACGCTCTTCTTTTCGATATTGTTCAATGGAGGTTTCTTGAAGATACTCTGCCACCATTTTAACCATTTTAAAATTTTCCTTAAAAAATTGAGGCCGATATACTTTTAAATTTCCTTCATAACACTGCTGGTCAAAATCAATTGCTCTTATTTTATAAATCACTTTATCAAAATCGTGTGTAGGTATGATTACATAATTATACGAACGCATATCCCCCAAAAGCAACATCATACAACGTTCATTGAATTTAACAAACTCTTTGGCAATTTGTGTTTTACTACTAATATCTAAATTTTCCAATTCATTTTCAATAAAAATATCTCCCGGAATTCCAGAAATATGCTCTTCCACTAAAGTATCGCCATGAACCACAAAATTGATGCGGTTAGGCGATAAGATATGTTCTAATTCTAATCCGTAAATTCGAGAAGCATCTGCCCTTTTTATATAAAAATAGGTAGTGTTATCGTTAAGTATATTTCTAATTTTAATGCGGAATGGTTTTGAATTCCCAAAAGTGCAATAGTCTATAGCATCCACATTTAAAAATTGAATAATTTCGTCATCTCCATCAGAAAAAAGGATTGTATATATTTTTTTTAAACTACTATCTAACTCGCTTCTATCAGAATCAGAATAATAAACGCTTACCCAAAGGGTGTCTTTTTCATTTTTATCATACACTGCTACAGATCCGCTAAAACGAAGCAAATCATCATAAAAAACAGGAATTGTAATATCTCTATTACATTTTTTTAAATATTGAAAAAGAAAATCCTGCACGGGAAATGAAGGCTTTTTCTTTGACATTAATTTTTTTTCCATGCTACTGTTGTTTTTTTTTAAATACTATTTTTTCTTTAAACACTTTTGTAACAATATAAAAGAAAACTCGTCAAATCAAAGGATAAACAAAAAAATATTTTGAATACAATTCTTACCTTAGAAAATCTTAGTAAAAATTTTGGACCAATAAAAGCAGTTAAAAACCTTTCTTTTACCATAAATAAAGGTAATGTTTATGGGATCTTGGGTCCTAATGGAAGCGGGAAATCTACCACACTAGGTATGGTGCTTAATGTTGTAAATAAATCTAGTGGTAACTTTCATTGGTTTGATGGTTCTAATTCTACGCATAATGCCCTAAAAAAAGTAGGTGCAATTATTGAGCGTCCTAATTTTTATCCATTTATGACCGCATCGCAAAACTTAGGATTGGTTTGTAAAATAAAAGAAGTTCCTACAACAAAAATTGATGAAAAGTTAGAATTAGTTGGCTTATTAGATAGAAAAAACGATAAATTCAGCACCTTTTCTTTAGGGATGAAACAGCGATTGGCAATAGCATCGGCATTATTAAACGATCCGGAAATTTTAATACTGGACGAGCCCACAAACGGTCTTGACCCACAAGGCATTCACCAAATAAGAGAAATTATTAAAAAAATTGCTTCAGAAGGAACTACTATTCTACTTGCATCTCACTTACTGGATGAAGTGGAAAAAGTATGTACTCATGTAGTTATATTAAGAAAAGGTGAAAAATTATATTCTGGCTCGGTAGATGCAATGAGTGCCAGTAACGGTTTTTTTACGCTAAAAGGAAAGGATCTCGCCGCTATTCAAATGGTGTTAGAAAATCATCCAAATTTTTCATCCGTAAAAACAGAAAATGATAGTGTTATTGCTATACTAAAAGTTCCTATGGAGCCATCGCAACTGAATATTCTTCTTTTTGAAAAAGGGATTGCCCTCTCCTATCTCGTTCACCGAAAAGAAAGCCTTGAGGAAAAATTTCTTCTACTTACTAAAAATATAAATTAAAACAATGTTACGATTACTCTCCATAGAACTTCAAAAGTTGCGGTATAACAAAGCCGCAAAAGTGATTTCCATAGTCTATTTTTTATTAATAATTTGTATAGCATTAATAGCATCCATCGAGTTTTCTTTTGGAGATATTAACTTTAGAGTTGCAGATCAAGGCATTTTTAACTTTCCTTATATCTGGCATTTTAATACTTGGGTAGCTGCTTTATTAAAATTGTTTTTAGCAATTGTAATTGTTTCCATGATGGCTAATGAATACAGCCATAGGACGTTAAAACAAAATCTAATTGATGGACTAAGCAAAAAAGAATTTATAATTTCAAAATTCATTACCGTTGTTGGTTTTGCTGTTGTTTCTACCATTTTTGTCTTCATAGTGTCACTTATCCTAGGTTTTTCATTTTCTGATTTTACTGAAATAGGCATTATTTTTTCTGATATGCAATATCTTTTGGCCTATTTCATCAAGCTCGTTGGTTTTTTTGCCTTCTGTTTGTTTTTGGGAGTTTTGGTAAAACGCTCTGCATTTGCCCTAGGGTTTTTGCTTATTTGGTTTATTTTTGAAAATATTATCATTGGCTTATTAAAATGGAAGTTTTTTAAAGATACTAATGTGGCTGAAACCGTTGGTCAATTTTTCCCTTTAGAGGCGATGTCTAATTTAATTAAAGAGCCTTTTTCTCGACTAGGAGCCGTAAAATCTGCCGCATCTCAATTAGGTGAAGGTTTTAATAAAGTGTATGATGTGCAATGGCATAATCTACTAATTGTACTTCTTTGGACTCTATTTTTTATCTACCTTTCTTATCTTGTTCTAAAGAAAAGAGATTTATAGAAGAACCTTTAAGTGTAAGAATTGCTATTATAACTAGTTAATTGCTATATTTATGCAATCATCTCTAAGTTATGGCAAAAAAAATACTTTTCTTTCTTACTTTATTTTGTTATTTCAATTCTACAGATAAGACCTTTGCACAAGAAATTTCTCTGTTCCAGCAATTTAACGGAAAATACGATTATACTGCTATCGGAAACACACTAAATTTAGTTGAAAATGGTTCTTCAGAGCCTTGCCTTATTAACACTTCTTCAAGTGCCGTTTTAAATTTACTGCCAACCCAAAACATTATTGCTGCCTATTTGTATTGGGCAGGTTCCGGAACCGGCGATTTTGAAGTGCAGCTAAATTCCATCCCAATACAAGCAGAGCGTACTTTTAGCGATGAACTCGATGCTACAAGAGTTTTTTTTGCTGCTTTTGCTGAAGTTACACAGCAAATTCTAGCTAGTGGAAACGGCACCTATACCCTCTCAGAATTAGATTTGACAAATGTAATCGGTCCTTATTGTCCGTCAGGGACAAACTTTGGGGGTTGGTCTATTGTAATTGTATATGAAGATGCTTCATTGCCTTTAAA
Source organism: Flavobacteriaceae bacterium CG2_30_34_30 (assembly GCA_001873105.1). GTDB lineage: Bacteria > Bacteroidota > Bacteroidia > Flavobacteriales > Flavobacteriaceae > Planktosalinus. The sequence goes on from MNYN01000055.1 coordinate 49,611, forward strand.
CCAATTGAACGTCTATGATGGCTTACAAAGTGTATCTACTTTCAATAATTCATTGACATTTGTATTACAAAATCTGAATGTAATTGATAATATAGGAGCTAAAATTGGTTTTTTAGCATGGGAAGGTGATTCCGCTATATCAGTAAATGAAACCCTTCAAATAAATGGAAATATAATCAGTAATCCGCCTTTAAATCCTGCTAATAATGCTTTTAACAGCTCCAATAGTTTTACTAACAGCAGTGAACTTTGGAATATGGATATTGATTTTTACAACATACAAAACTACATACAAATAGGAGACGAAACTGCTACGATAACTATAACTTCCGGACAAGATTTTGTTATGATAAACAATATCGTTACGGTATTAAATAGCCAATTGCCTGATGCTACTATCAATATTGACACCGTAATCGCTGGTGAAGAATGTGGAAATAGAGAAATTTTTGTTCAATATACAGTGTACAATCTAAACAGTACAGACGTCCTTCCTGCCAATACTCCCATTGCATTTTATGCAAATGCTTCTATAATTGGGATTGCAGAAACAGTTAGCCAAATTCCTATTGATGGTTCAGAAAGTGGAGAAATAACCCTGACCATTCCAAATGGAATTCCTGCGGAATTTGAACTAACGCTCTTTGTAGATTACACTAACGATGTTCGTGAAATCCATGAAGACAATAATGAAGCAATAACCACAATTAATCTCTTAGTATTTCCTGATATTACAGGACTCATTAATCAGGAAAAGTGTGATGTTGTAGGAATAGAATCTTTTGATTTAACAGTTTCTACAGCCCAAATAGACCCTAATAACAATATATCGTACCACACAAACGAAGTGGATGCGCAAAATAATTCAAATCCGATTACCAATCCGGAAGCATTTGTAAACACTGAAAATCCTCAAACTATATTTATTCGCGTAGCAAATGCCAATTGTTTTGTTGTAGATAGTTTTAGTGTGGAAGTGCTAATTTGCCCACTACCTGATGCAACAATAGCCATTACAAACAATTTGAATGCGTGCCGGCAACGAAATTTAATCATAGAATATACTGTTTTTAATATCTTAGGAACTGCACCTTTACCTGCCCAAACGCCTATTGCTTTTTATATAGATGGCGTTTTGGTGGCAACGGATGCAACCCAAGCAGCAATACCCATTGGAGGTGAGTTACAACAAAGTTTGACTCTTTTACTATCTGACGTTATTCCAGACATTTTTGAATTGCTTTTAGTAGTAGATGATAACGGAAATGGTGGTGGAATTATTGAAGAATTAGATGAAACCAACAACACTTATACTACAACAGTACAATTTGGCAGCATTCCTGATATTGCACCCTTAAATGATTTAGAATTATGCAATGAAGGTTTTGGAAATGCTATTTTTGACCTAACCCTTCAAAACGAATTTATAAGTACAGATGCAAATGACGAAATTACCTTTTACAACAGTTTTCAGGACGCTTTGGAAAAAACAAATGCCATAGGCTCTCCTTTTGCTTTCCAAAGCAGCTCAAACCCACAAACCATTTATGTTCGTTTAGAAAATGAAATTTGCTTTACTATATCTGACTTTGTTATTTTAACGAAAGATTGTCCGCCATTCATTCCGGAAGGATTTTCTCCAAATAATGACGGCATCAATGATTTTTTTGAAATTTCGGGCTTACTTAACATTTTTTTCGACCACGAACTATTCATTTACAGCAGAGAAGGAAATATTATTTTTAAAGGAAATAATGAAACCGGTTTTTGGAATGGCAATGCAAATGCGGGTTTGCTTTATGATGGTCCAGTACCTGTAGGATTATATTATTATGTTCTAAACCTAAACCATCCTGATTATAAAATTTTTACCGGCTGGGTATATCTCAACAAGTAATTATTTTATATCTGTCAAAATCAAAGCTTTTTAAAACAGATTGCCTAATTTTGCTTTGCTTGAAAATGAGAAAAATTACCGTATTTAAATGAAGTTTTTATTTTGCATTTTCTTTATATTTTATTTTTGTAATGTTGCTACTGCACAATACATTCAAGTAGATGGAAATACCTATACTCCTCAGCAATTAATAGAAGATATTTTAATAAATAACGATTGCATTCAAAACATTGTAATAACCAATGTTGTGGGGGGAAATTTTGACGATGGCGATAAAAGCTATGGATATTTTGAAAGCAACGGAAGTGATTTCCCATTTGCCCGTGGTCTTGTTATGAGCACAGGAAGATTAAGTAATGTACCCGGACCAAATAATTCATTAAGTGACGACAATGCCCCTGGATGGCTTGGAGATGCTGACCTAGAAACCGCTCTTGGCATTAACAACACCACTAACGCCACTATTATTGAATTTAATTTTATCCCCAATGCCGATAATATTCGGTTTCGGTATTTGTTTGCTTCTGAAGAATACCAAGAAAATAACCAAAACACTTGTATTTTTTCAGATGCCTTTGCTTTTTTAATAAAACCAATTGGAGGTTCCTACATAAATATTGCTTTAGTTCCAGGCACAAATACCCCTGTGCAAGTTACCACCGTTCATTCTGGAATACCTGGTGCTTGCCCTCCTGTTAATGAAAATTATTTTGGAAGTTGGAATGGCGTTAATACTCCTATCAATTTTAATGGGCAAACTAAAATATTAATTGCTGAAACCTCTGTAATTCCAAATCAAGAATACCATATCAAACTGGTAATAGCAGACGAACAGAATTTTCGCTATGACTCTGCTGTATTTCTAGAGGCAGAAAGTTTTAATATTGGCGCTGATTTAGGTTTAGATAGAATTTTTGCGACCAATAATCCGCTTTGTGATGGTGAAAATTATACTTTAGATGCAACCCCTTCAGGAACAAATCCTTTAGGATATACTTGGTATAAAAACGGAATACTAATCGATGGTGAAACAAATGCAATACTTGTAATAAACACACCTGGTTTATATAAAGTGAAAATTGATTATGGTGCAGGATGCATTGCCATGGATGAAATACTAATAGAATATGCCAGTTCAGTCAATGTACAAAACGCCATACTTTTTCAATGTGAAGAAACCATAACCGGTATAGCTACATTTAATCTTTTTGATGCCTCAGATGAAATCACTAATGGCGATAGCTCTTTGCAAATTCAATCTTTTTTTAAAACCCTAGCAGCTGCAGAAAATAATACCAACGCCATTACTAATCCAAATGCCTATACAAATTCAACAGTTAATGAAATTGTGTTTGCCAGAGTAATCACCCAAAGCAATTGTTATGCAATAGCTCAAGTAAAATTAAAAACAACAGACAACACCTTAAATCCAGTAGATCTCACTGCTTGTTCCTTTTCTACTACCCCTTTCTTTGCTTTATTTGATTTAACGGAGGCAACCACAATACTTACCAACGAAATATCCGGAGCTATTCAAGTGAGTTACCACCTAAGTATGGAAGAAGCGTTACAAGCACTAAATCCTTTAAACATAAACTTTGCCAATACGCTTCCAAATTTTCAGATTATTTATGCAAGAATTTCCAACAACCAAGGTTGTTTTGGAATTGCACAAATTAACCTGCAAGTTATAGCCTCTCCACTTTTAGAAGGTCCGGATTCAGAAACCTACTGCCTAAATACTTTTCCGGAAAAAATTACTCTTTCTTCAGGGCTCATTGGAAATCCATTAAATTTTTCCTTTTTATGGACCACAGGGGCAACAACGCCCACCATTCAAATAAATGAAGCTGGAATTTATTCGGTTATTGTTTCATCAACACAAATTTTTAATGGGCAAACCCATACCTGCTCTTCCTCAAAAACCATTACCGTAAATACTTCAGAAGCAGCCCAAATATCTTATATTTTAGAAGGGAATTTAGGAAATCAAACCATTATTGTTGAAGCAATGGGCAGCGGAAATTATTTGTATGCTTTAGACAATGTAAACGGTCCTTTTCAAGAAAGTCCCATATTTGAAAATCTCCGAGGTGGTGTGCATACTATATATGTATTGGACACAAAGGGTTGTGGTATTGTAAGCAAAAAAGCCTATTTAATTGACTTTCCTAATTTCTTCACACCAAATAACGACGGTATTCACGACTATTGGCAAATTAGTGGTCTTGATTTTAAAAACTTACAAATAGAACGTGTAGAAATATTTGATCGTTACGGTAAAATACTTCACGTTTTAAAATTAAAAAGCAAAGGTTGGGATGGCACTTATAGAGGAAAACCACAACTCACTTCCGATTATTGGTTTAAGGCAACCTTTAAAGATGGCACATTTTATAAAGGTCATTTTACGCTAAAAAGATAGATTTTTAGCTAATTTTGTAAAAAATATTTTTAAGAAATTTTTTTACCCCATTGAAAAAAACACATGAAATTTAAAATAGTAACCGATTTTAAGCCAAGTGGAGACCAACCGGAAGCCATAAAAGCACTTGTTAGCGGTCTTCAAGTTGGGGAAAAATACCAAACTCTTCTTGGAGTTACCGGTAGCGGAAAGACAT
>MNYN01000031.1 GCA_001873105.1 Flavobacteriaceae bacterium CG2_30_34_30
GAGATGTACGACTTTGGCGCTAGGAATTATGACCCTGCTATTGGGCGGTGGATGAATATAGACCCGCTCGCTGAAAAAATGCGCCGTCATAGCCCCTACAACTACGCCTTTAATAATCCTATATATTTTATTGACCCTGATGGGATGGAAGGTATGGGAGCAGCTATGATGGGTTCTGGGCAAATAACCCAAGAAATGGTGGGTAATAGCGCGTTTGGGAGTAGTCAAATAGGTACTACAAATATTGGCGGTAGTACTGGGAGTATGGGCTTTGGTGTAACAACTACAGATGATGACCCAATCGTAAATAGCAAGGGGAAAGTAATTGCTGATGATGGAAAAACTGATGGGAAAATTTATGCTGTTAGGGAAGGTGTAAAAGATAGTGATATTACAAAATCTGTTGCTGATGGTAATCTCGATTATGATAATTTGGTAGAATATGAATCTAATTCTGGAACTAGACAGGATATGGTTGATGTTGTAAATCAGGACGATGGAAGAGGTGGTACAAAGGATGCTAATAACAGAGAGTACGGTGGAATTATTCGGGATGGTAAAGTTATTGAATTGCCCCCGGGGCCAGTGGGCGTTCCTGGCGAAGGTGCGGTTGCCACACAAAACCAAAATGGTGTAAGAACAAGTGATTCGAGCTTTCATGGTCATCCAAGTGGAAATATCATAGAAGGATCAAAAGCAACCCTTGGAGGTTCAACAACAACACGTGCCTGGACCCAGACACCGTCACAGGCAGATATTAATACATCTTCTAGAACTGATTATGTATTTGGCAGGGGTGATGGAACAGTATATATTTACAATAGCTCTGGCGTCAAGGCAACAATACCACAAAAAAGATTTGTAACACCTAAACAATAAGTCAATGAGAATAATTATAGCTTTATTCATATTTTTTTTATCAATAAAGGGTTTTTCCCAATCCGGAAACGAGATACAGGATCTAATTAACAGTAGTATAGAAAACCATTTAGCTTCAATAGAAAAACTAATTGAGAAAAAAGCAATTGCAGTTGACTGTTTGGATAGAATCACTATTATGAATAATAATATGGCGGACAGTTTTAAATTTTCCGAAAAACTCCAAAAAAAATACAATCTCATATTTTTAAACTACCAGAATTTTAGTAGATCTGATCTAAGAAAAGGGATAACTACATTACAATTATATCCTGTTGTATTGAAAGGCGACACTATGTTAATAACAATCGGAAATGTAGGTTTTTCCAAAAAAGGAAAAAAGACCTTTCTAAGCTATGGCAGTTTGGATACAACCTCTAAGTACACGTACTCTTGCGATATGAAACAATGGGTTTTGGTGAAAATTGAAGAAAAAGGGCTATGAGAAAAAATATCCGGCTCTGTCGTGGCCTATTCATATAATGAGCATCTCACTTATGATGTCAATGGCAACATCCTCACTTTACTCAGGTATGGGGAGGATGAAGAAGTCAGGTAGTGTTTCACATTTGGTGTTATTGGAAAATAAGTAATTCAAATTACTGATAATCAGTAAAATTAAACTCCCTATTGTTCATTCTATTACCAAAAAAATAAAAAAATGCATATAGGATGTTACTGTACAAGTTCGGCGGTAAAGAACTGCAAAGCGAGTTTGGTGTGGAGATGTATGATTTTGGGGCTAGGAATTATGACCCGGCACTTGGTAGGTGGATGAATGTTGATCCCCTCGCTGAAAAAATGCGCCGTCATAGCCCCTACAACTACGCTTTTACAACCCCATTTATTTTATTGACCCTGATGGGATGGAAGTAATGCAAAACGAGGGAGCTGGTTTTGGTGGTGGTGGTGGTGGTTCCTGGGCTGCAATCGCTGAACTAAGCAGTGGAGGTTCTCTTTTTGATGTTGATGCTGATGTTGATATGGAAAATCAATTAATGAGAATGGAAATGAGAATGGAAAGGGGTAAATTAGAGCCTCCTAAATTATGTCCTCCGGGTATAGGTGGTTGTACTACAGGCAGAACTGGAAGTTCATCAAACAGTGAAAGTGAAAACAATAATGCTTCAAACAATGAAAGTGATGATTCTGGGCAAGGGGGTGGGTGTCCTGAAGGTGATTGTGATACTTTATGGGATTTTTCAGATCAAATAAAAAAATGGAAAAATGATGTAAAAGCACAAAAGGATAAGGGGATTCCTGTTTCAGCATACTCAATTAATGCTTACATAGATGCATATGAAAACGCGGCTTTTAGAGAGGGAAGAACTTATGTTACAGCTAATGATGTAATAAGTGTTGACGAGGCATTTACAGAAGCATTAATGACAGTTCTACCTATTGGAAAATTAGCTAATTTTGCAGGTAAAGGTTATAAGTTAATAATGATGAAAAATGGCTTTTACTATTTTGAAAAAACTAAGATAGCAGGTAATTTACCTGGACAAGCAAGATCAGTCTATCAAAAAGTATATAATGAACAAGGTAAATTAATTCGAATGAATAAAAGAGATTATAAAGTTGATGGGAGAATGTATCAAAACAAACCCAAATACCCAAATTTCCAAGAAAGTAAAAAATTAAATTAATAGTATATGGATTATAAGATGTTAATAAATGTAATTCAAAACAGAATTGATATTTGTGTGTATTTAAACTTTCATGAGAAAGAAATCATAAGTTACATTAATTCTTCAAAATTCAAAGACAGTGTGCCAATTTATTCAAATGAAAATTTTATTAAATTAAATAGAGATAATCTTATTAACATTCTTAAATTATACTTAAATAAAAAAATTCTTGAATGGGATTTGGAATATATATTATCTAATCTAGAATTAATATACAATGGAGTTGATGAGAAAGTTGATGAAGTGCTTTACTCTTTTTCAAATCCATATTTAAATTATTTTATAAGTTCTAAAAATATTACTGAAGCTATAAAATACTTAAAAAATAAGAAAGAAATAATGGAATTAAATTTTACAGACTTTAGATTAAAGCAAAAGGGAATTGAAATAAGACCAAATTATAATTCAAAGGTCCTAGATTCCCCTACAACTATGTAGCCTTCCCTAACCACATGGAAAAACACAACACAACAATTTAAAAAAGGTATGTCAAATTCATTTAATGATTTATAAAATGAGATTACTTATAGTTATCTTGCTTATTATCTGTTTTTCAAACACCTATGGCAACCTTATAACAGATAAAAACAAAAACATCACTCAAACTACCTACAACCATCGGAGCGAACGTAAAAAATTGACCGGCAGGGTCAATTTAATGAAGCTGCCAGCTTGTCGCGCTGGCAACTTACAAAAATTACCTTTAACGGAGATGCTAACCAATATATTTCCTATCTTTATAACACCACCGGCGTGAAAATTCAGGACGGAGCGTTAAAAAACAGCCCAGTGGGCTGTTTTAGCGAACGAGCCAGCCTGCCACGCGGAAAAAAACAGTAATTCAAGTGAATACCATTTTTCATAATAAAATGCAAGTTATCATCTATTCCACCACCCATTACATAAACGGCTTTCCCTATTTTGACCATGTACTACAGTTTTTCCCCACCCCGGAGGGTTATGTAAAAAACACCCGGTTTTTACAATAGACCAATTAGCTTATGCATATGATTTAGGCAATAAACTATTGAATGTTACAGATGCCACAAATTATTCTGCCGGCTTTAATGACGGAAATAACCACCAAACAACCTTTGTCAATGACTTTGAATATGACACCTATGGCAACCTGATTATCGACAGAAATAAAGGCATAACCGAAATTTCGTATAACCACTTGATCCTCCCTAAAAAAATTACATTTGGAACACAAGGCACTATGACTTACCTTTACGATGCCACCGGACAAAAACTCAAAAAAACCATGACAGAGGGCACAAACCTACAAAACACGGAATATCTGGACGGTTTTCAATACACCCAAGAGGCGTTAGACTTTTTTCCGCATAAGGAAGGTTATGTAAAAAGCACCACCACAGACAACGGCATCCCAAGTTTTAACTATGTATTTAGCTATACGGATCATTTAGGCAACATACGCTTACGCTACACCAAAACCGAAACCCAAGGGCTTACCATACTGGAAGAGAATCATTACTATCCTTTTGGGTTAAAACACAACGGCTATAACAGCGACCATAAAATTTTTGAATTTAATGATGGCACCAACACCGTAGTGTTAACTCCTGTTACGCCTAATAGGAAGGAGACGTATAAGTATAAGTATAACGGCAAAGAGCTTCAAAACGAGTTTGGGGTAGAAATGTACGACTTCGGGGCCAGGAACTATGACCCTGCTATTGGTAGGTGGATGAATATGGATGCTCTTAGTGATCTTTATCCTGATTGGTCTCCTTATAATTATACTTTAAATAATCCAATTTTTTACATAGATCCAGATGGTAACTATGTCGATGTTTCTTTTATATATGAAAAGGATGATGAAGGAAACTATAAGAATCAAAATTTAGTTGAAGCATTTGAAGTGTTTGCTACCCCAAAAGAGGGAATAGCTTTTTTATCAAATTATGCAGAAGAAGGACAAGTAATTGCTGGAATTGAATATGGTAAAAGTGGAGAATTTCATAATAATGGAATCGATTTAGGTTTTGGGCAATTAGCTAAAGGAGATAACGCAGAAGGAAGAACGGGCTATGAAGAATCTGAAAGAGGTTTGAATATAACAATAAATCTCAGAGAAAAGGGCAATACTGACAATTATATAAAAACCATTGGGCATGAAGGCTTTTTACACGCTGATAAGTATAGCGTGGATTATTCTGATGATAGACAAATTAATTTTTCTTCAGGAATTGATAAAGATATTGTTAAATATGTTGAATCATTGACTAAAAAGCAAAATGTAAAAGAAAGGTTTAATCATCATTTTCAAGAAAGAAGAGATAAAGTCTTAGAAGAAAAGCTAGTTCCTATTCTACAAAGTTATTATCAAAGTAAAGGAATTAAAAAGCCTGTAAAAGAGGTAAAGGATGGGGTTACTGATTTTATCGATTAAATATTTTATAATGAAAAAATCTATTATTTATTATTTTGGAATGGCACTATTAGCATTTTTAATTGCTTGTAATGGTACTACTGAAAATAACCCCAGTCCTGAATATAGTTACAGAAGCATCGAATTGTTTAATGTAATATATGGAAAGGCTCTTATGTCTTTTCAAATTGATTCAACTGGTAGGATATTAGAATATGTTAAGTACCCTAAAAACACAAGAATATATAGCTATAATTTGAGCATGATAGAGTTAGATTCTTTAAAGGGTTATTTAGATTTAACATATCAATATGAAGAACCTATTAAAGATAAAATTAGTGGATGTGTTGATGGAGTGTCATATCATTTGACTGTCGATACAAAAGATAAAGCGTATGATTTAGAAAATACAATTTGTAATGATAAAAACATAGTGGATGAAATGGTGCTTTATATTTTAAACATTACGGAGACTAAAAACAAAAAAATATTGTTTAAAAACTATATAAAATACGAAAATATACTAAAAGATGCTGATTCAATATTAAACCTAGGTTTATAAGGGTATTTCATACTCGAAGAAAGTTAAAAAACCCCGCTGCGCAAAGTCTCATGACTTTGAGCTTTCACCATGGTTATTGAATTATCAAAACGCCATCAGCATCTCCTGATGCTGTTCCTGCATT
>MNYN01000029.1 GCA_001873105.1 Flavobacteriaceae bacterium CG2_30_34_30
CAATCAAAAAGAATGGCAAAGTGAGTTCAAACTAAATGTATATGACTATGGGGCTAGGAACTGTAGCTTGTCCCGATCTTGCTTCGGGAATCCTGCTTTGGGAAGGTGGATGAACATTGATCCGGGTCGAGCGTTAAAAAAATGTCCTGAGGACATTTTTAGCGAAGGAGCCAGCCTGGCGCGCGGAGAAAAAATGCGCCGTCATAGCCCCTACAACTACACCTTTAACAACCCCATCTATTTTATTGATCCTGATGGGATGGAAGTAATCCCCGCAACTATTCAAGCTCCTCCAGATATTTATATAAATGAGCAAGGAGCATTCTTAGGAACTGATGGGGCTGATAGCAAGGACGTAAGAGTAGTAAGTCAAAACACTTGGAATTCTGTTGGAGGACAAGAAGGAGCTAAAACTACTCAAGGAACAGCAACATTGCAAATTGCTGAAAACTCTTCTTTATTATCTGGAACAGATAAAAATACCCAGCCTGGTTATCAAAAAGGAATATCCATATCTGCTGAAACAAAAGGTAAAATTAAGGATGCAGGTGGAAAAGTTGGCGATCCAACTTTAGTCAATAATAGTGAAAGTAGTGCAGTTATTCAACCAGAAGCAAATGTTACTCAAGGCCCTGGAGCAACTAATTCAGATGGCGCATATACTCCACAAGAAGTAAAACCTGGCGAAAGTGTTTATGGAATGATAGATGGTGTAAAAACTTCAAAATTTAGTGACGCTGTTTTTAAATTGGTTGATGGGAATAAAGTAAGTATAGGTAGTGGCGGAAATGTAGGCATAACAAGCTACGGCGGTGTAAAAGGTTTTGGTGGAGCTATGACAATTGGAGGCTGGTCAACGTCTGAATTTCCTAAATTAAGAAATGTTTCTTTAGGCAATACCACGTTAAATAAATCGGAAACTTCTCTTAGTGGGTTTAAGCGCTTTGGCGAATTATAATAGTTTATTTCAGATGAAAAAAATAATATTCTATCTTTTTTTAGTCAGTTTCTATTTGCCACTTTACTGGTTGTTAATATTTGTATCATATGTATTTAGGGTAACAAATGAAATAGGAAGATTGCCCGAATATGACAATCCTCAATCTGGTATGTTTCCTAAGCATTTTGATTTTGTAGGCAATTCTTTGAATATAATTGCCTTAATGTCTTTGCTGACACTTATAGTTTTACTCTTTAATCTTTACTTCAAATTTTTTCATTTTCGGAAATCTAATATTTATTTGTGGTTTATTGGGATAATAAGTATTGTTTTGTTATTTGTTCTTAACCCAATAGACCTAATGAGATGGTTTTTGGATTAACTATTTGATTTATGAATAAAAAGTAATGTATCAAACGTGTTGATGGTATTTGACACAAAAATTAAAGAAGGTTTATAGCATGTTACTGTACAAGTACAACGGCAAAGAACCACAAAACGAGTTTGGGGTAGAAATGTATGATTTTGGGGATAGGAATTTCAAGGTAAATTTAGGAAAATAAACCATGGCCTTTCTGTTTTTAGAGAAGGCTAAACTTATTAAGGTTTTATTTTCACTAATTTGTCGCCTTGCATTACTACAAGAACACTTTTTTTTGTTTTCTTAAACTCAATAAGTCGTTCGTAAACTTTTTCAAGACCTTTGACTATTTTATCCTTTAATTCTACTTGTTTATCTTTTTGAGTCATAAATATTTTTTAATTGTTCAAATTTTTCTAAATCGATTACCTCTAAATAGTCTATTCCCATTTTGTGTGCGATTAATTCATGTTTTCCATAAGAATTGTCAAAAATCAATACTCCGTTTACAATAGAAAGATAAATATTGAATAGATTAAAAATTCCTTTTAAATATCTTCTTTCAATTATAGGTTCTGGAATATTATGCCCGCCTTCTTTTACTCTTATTTTTACACGTTCTTTAGCAAGTTCAATATTATTAAGCCAAAAAAATAATAGTATAACAGTATATCCTTGTTTTTTAGCTTTAATGATCTTATTCTTATAACTTTTTGTTGCAAGCGTAGTTTCAAAAGCAAAACTTTCATTGTTATCAAGAAGTTCATTAATTCGGTTTATCATAATTCGACCAGCTTCAAAAGAAACTGTTTCGGGTTGGAAAGGTGAAAGCTCCTTTGCAATTTCATCAGCATTTACAAATTCTTTACATTTAATAATTTCAGGCAAAATAGTATAAGACACTGTCGTTTTACCGGCTCCATTACATCCTGCTATTATGTAAAGGTTTTTCTCTTTCATTTAAACAAATTTAGTTTTTTATAACGGATTTTTTGAGTTGAAAATGGTTTTTTTTGCATTATGCACAACCAATATATTTCCTATCTTTATAACGCCACTGGCGAGAAAATCAGGGCGGTGCGTTAAAAAACAGCCCAGTGGGCTGTTTTAGCGAACGAGCCAGCCTGCCGCGCGGAAAAAAATAGTAATTCAAGTAAATACCATTTTTCATAATAAAATGCAAGTTATCATCTATTCCACCACCCATTATAGAAACGGCTTTCCCTATTTTGGTACTGTATTGCAGTTTTTCCTCACTCCCAAGTGTTATATAAAAAACCCTTCCCATAAATTTTCAACTCCCCATAAAATAAATATCTTTACAAAAACATCATACCCATGAACAGTACAATAGGAATCGTACTCCTCATTATCCTTTTTCTCGCTATCGGAATAGCTTTGGGTTATTTCATAAACAATCTAAAGCAAAAAGCGGGATTATCTTCTCTGGAAGAACGCATTCGTTCCACTGCTGAAAATGAGGTAAAACTACAAGAACGAATTACTGGTTTAGAACAAGACCGCGAGTCTATTCGTTCAGAAAAAGACATGCTATCATTAGAACTCACTCGCAAAAATGCCGATTTTGAAAACCTCAAACAACGCAACGACGAACAAAAAGCTGAAGTTGAAAAACTACAAGAACGCTTTCAAAAAGAATTTGAAAACCTCGCCAATAAAATTCTAGAAGAAAAATCCAGTAAATTCACCACACAAAACAAAGAAAATATCGATGCTATTTTAAAACCCTTACAGGAAAAAATTCAGCATTTTGAAAAACGTGTGGAAGAAACCAATAAAGAAGACATTAACCGCAGTGCAGACTTGCGACAACAAATCATTGGTTTAAAAGAGCTTAACGTACAGATGAGTAAAGAAACTACCAATCTTACCAAAGCATTAAAAGGCGACACCAAAATGCAAGGCAATTGGGGCGAACTGGTTTTAGAACGAGTTTTAGAACGAAGTGGTTTAACAAAAGACCAAGAGTACTTTGTACAACAAAGTTTTACCACCGAAGAAGGACGACGCGTGATGCCCGATATCATCATCCACCTGCCGGGCGATAAAAAATTAATAGTGGACTCTAAAGTTTCCTTAGTGGCGTATGAGCGTTATATCAATGAAAATGAAGAAAATGAAAGACCATCGCATTTAAAAAATCATCTCATCGCCATTAAAAAAAGGGTGAGTGAGTTGGGTGAAAAAAATTACCACCAACTCTATGAAATGGAAAGTCCCGATTTTGTGTTGCTTTTCATTCCTATTGAATCTGCTTTTGCCATTGCATCGATGGAATATCCTGCATTGTATTCTGATGCTTTTGAAAAAAATATCATTATTGTAACCCCCACTACCCTGCTTGCAGTTTTAAAAACCATTGACAGTATGTGGCAAAATGAGAAACAAAAAGAAAACGCCATTGAAATTGCCACGCAAGCAGGACGTTTGTATGATGCCTTTGTCAACCTAACCGACGAATTGATAAAATTGGGAAATCAAATTGGCACCGTACAAAAGTCCTATGAAAGTGCTATGGTAAAACTCACCGGTAAAGGAAACCTCATCAAACGTGTGGAAAACCTAAAAACTTTAGGTGCTAAAGCCAGCAAACAGCAAAATGAAAAATTACTTAAACGGGCTTCAGAAGAGGAGGATACATTTTTAGAAATAGAATAATTTATAAACCTTATAAATTGAAAATGAATGTATTGTAAAACTGATTAAAATCATTCAGATTTTGGCGGGGGTTTTGTACCTTTCTGCTTTATGCTAAAATGAAAAACAGTATTCCAAAACGCCTCGCCGATTTTTTAAAAAATTACCCTCCTTTTGAATGGGTAAATCCTAAAGATTTATTGGTGTTAGCCCAAGAATGTGAAATTATTCACCTCGAAAAAAATCAAACTTTATTTTCTATCCATCAAAATACAGAACCCTTTTTTTATGTGGTAAGGGAAGGTGCTATTGGGCTCTTTAAAATGATAGACAATACCAAAATTCCTATAGATGAATGCGATGAGGGCGATATATTTGGGTTGCGTCCATTTTTTGCTGAAAATCAATATGCCATGACGGCTACTGCAAATGAAGAATCGCTAATTTATGCAATTCCTATTGCTGTTTTTAAACCCTTAATTGCTGAAAACGACAACATACTTAATTATTTGCTTTCCAGTTTTGCTTCTAATACAAGAAATCCTTATGACAAGGAACATCCAGGAAAACTATTATCTGTAAACGAAACAATGGGAGAAATTTCTATAAAAACTCCATTTTATCAACCCATAAACTACACCGAAAACCCTGTTTCAGTTTCTGCTGAAACTAGTGTGCTAAAAGTTGCAAAATTAATGACAAAACACAAAATAGGTAGTGTACTTATAGCCGAAAATCAATTTCCGATAGGTATTATTACTGACAAGGACCTTCGAACAAAAATAGCTACAGGAATTATTCCACTTACAGCAAATACATCGGCTATTATGAGTGCTCCTGTACTTACTATTTCTAAAGAAACATCAGTTGCTGAGGCACAACTTATATTTTTAAAAAACAACATTAGCCATTTGTGTGTCACAGAAAATGGAACTACCACATCAAAAATTGTTGGGATTATCACCTTACACGATATATTTATTACGCAGGCAAATAACCCTGCCGTATTTTTAAAATGGATAAAAAGAGCTACTTCTGCTAAGGAATTAAAAGAAGTGCGAGATAAACTTACGCAACTAATTGCCGATGGATTAAAAAATAATACCCCCATTAACCATATTTCAAAATTAACATCTGAAATAAATACAGCAATTATTGGAAAAGCTATCCAACTAGCTATAGAAGAAGTTTCTATAAATCCACCAGTAACTTTTGCTTGGCTCAACCTTGGCAGCCAAGGAAGAAAAGAACAACTTTTAATAACAGACCAAGACAATGCCCTTGTTTTTGAGGATGTTGCAGAGGCTACACACAGTGAAGTTAAAAGTTATTTTTTAACCCTTTCAAAAATAACCACAAGAATACTAAATTTTGTTGGCTATGCTTATTGTCCCGCAGAAATGATGGCAAGTAACCCCAAATGGTGTTTATCGGTATCTGATTGGAAAAAACAATTCCACTATTGGATTTCTGAACCTGATGAACACAGCATTATGCTTTGTTCTATCTTTTTTGATTTTGAATGTGTGTATGGCAATGAAGAATTAGCAACTGCAATTTCTAAAAGTATATTTGAGGATTTATATAAGAAAAACTTGTTTTTCGCCTATTTGGGAAGTGATGCACTTAAGAATCCGCCGCCTTTAGGATTTTTTAGGCAACTTTTAGTTGAGCAAGATGGAAAACACAAAGACACTTTTGATATTAAAAGTAGAGCTATTATGCCTTTAGTAGATGCTGCTAGAGTGTTATTGTTAGATAAAACAATTTCAGGAATCAACAATACTGCAGCTCGTTTTGAAGCCTTGGCAAAAGAGGAGCCCGAAAATAAAGAATTGTTTATTTCATGTGCCAATGCTTTTCTTGACCTAATGACCTTTAGAACGCAAGAAGGATTAAAACATAACAATTCCGGTAGATTTATTCATTTAGAAACACTTAGCAAATCAGACAAACTAAAATTGAAAAATGCTTTTAAACCCATTCAGGATGTGCAATCGGTTTTAAAAAACCGATTTAATTTAACCTATTTTACCTAATGTGGCATTGGTTTAGAAAAAATAAAAAAGACTATCCTAAATTTTGGGAAGAATATTGTGCTTCTTTTTCTGCAAAAACAAATTCTTCGGAAAGACTAGTTGTTTTCGACACTGAAACCACAGGACTTGATTTAAAAAATGATGTTATATTGTCGATAGGTGCCATAGCTATTGTTAACTCTAGAATAATACTAAAAGATAGTTTTGAATGTTTTGTGGAACAAGAAAACTACAAACCCAATCAAATAGCCATTCACGGCATTTTAAAAGAAGGTAAAACAGAAAAAAATACTGAAATAGAAGCTATCGTTTCTTTTATTTCTTACATCAAAAATGCTACGCTTATAGGGCACCATATTGCTTTTGACATAGCAATGATTAATGGGGCATTAAAGAGAATGGGGCTGCCAAAACTAAAAAATAAAAGTATCGATACCGATGCGATATATCAAAAGTATAAAAACTTATCGCCAGAGCAGCATACTACCCTTGATGCGCTTTGTGGTAATTTTAAAATTCCTAAAAGCGATAGGCATACCGCAAGCGGAGATGCCTACTTAACCGCATTGGTGTATTTAAAATTAAAAGCAAAAATGTAAAAAATCAACCCTTGAAGGGTTGATTCCTAAATTCTATTTTCTTTTATTTCATCCACAATTTCCGGATTTAATAAAGTAGAAATATCGCCAAAGTTAGAAAAATCACCTTCAGCAATTTTTCGTAAAATACGACGCATAATTTTTCCGGAGCGTGTTTTTGGCAAGCCGGAAACAAATTGTATTTTTTCTAATTTTGCAATCGGTCCTATTTGATCAGAAATCATTTCATTAATTTCTTTCCGAAGATTATCATGAACTCTACCCTCTCCTGTTTCTTTTAAAATTACAAATCCATAAAGGGCGCTTCCTTTAATATCGTGTGGAAAACCAACAATGGCACTTTCAGCAACAGCAGGATGCTCGTTAATAGCATCTTCAATAGGAGCAGTACCTAAATTATGCCCTGAAACAATAACAACATCATCCATACGACCGGTAATTCTATAATAACCCACTTCATCTCTTAGAGCGCCATCGCCAGAAAAATATTTTCCGGGATATGCGGTGAAATAGGTTTCTTTAAAACGTTGGTGGTCTCCCCAAATGGTTCTTGCCATACCAGGCCAAGGATATTTAATACATAAACTACCGGCAACTTGATTATCTTCCACCTCGTTGCGCAATTCGTTCATCAAAACGGGTTGAATTCCCGGTAAAGGTAACGATGCATAGGTAGGTTTAGTAGGAGTTACAAAGGGTAAGGCAGAAATCATTATTCCACCGGTTTCTGTTTGCCACCAAGTATCTACTAATGGGCATCTTTTTTTGCCTACGTGATCATTGTACCAGTGCCAAGCCTCTTCATTTATAGGTTCGCCTACAGAGCCTATTACTTTTAGGGAAGATAAGTCGTGTTCCTCCACAAATTCTAATTTTTCTTTTGCCAAAGCTCTTATGGCTGTAGGTGCAGTATAAAATTGGGTTATTTTATGTTTTTCTACTATTTGCCAAAAACGACTGTAATCCGGATAAGTAGGGACTCCCTCAAAGAGAACTGTTGTAGCACCATTTAATAAAGGACCGTAAACAATATAAGAGTGCCCAGTAATCCATCCGATATCTGCTGTACACCAAAACACATCATTTTCTTCATAGCTAAACACATTTTTAAAAGTATAAGCAGTATAAACCATATAACCTGCTATGGAATGCAGCATTCCTTTTGGTTTTCCGGTGGAGCCTGAGGTGTATAAAATAAATAAAGGATCTTCTGCTTTCATTATTTCAGCTACATGATTTTTAGATGCTTTTTCTAAAAGTGGTGCCAACCAAAAATCGCGACCTTCTTTCATGGTTATTTGAGAATGTGTACGCGCAACAACCCATACTTTTTCAACACCTTTGCAGTGGTGCAGTGCTTCGTCCACAATACCTTTTAAATCGATACTTTTGTTTCCACGGAAGCCTCCATCCGAGGTTATCACCCATTTACAATCGCAATCATTGATTCTAGTTTCTAGGGCTTTTGAAGAAAAACCAGCAAAAACAACAGAATGTATTGCACCTATTCTAGCGCAAGCCAAAACAGATACTGCGAGTTCAGGAATCATTGGCAAATAGATACATACCCTATCCCCTTTTTTTACTCCTTGTTCTTGCAGCACATTGGATAATTTGGCAACCCTTTCATAAAGTTCGTTATACGTAATGTGTTGCGCTTCTTCTTTAGGATCATTTGGTTCAAATAAAATAGCGGTTTTATTTCCTCTTTTTGCTAAATGACGATCGATACAGTTTTTTGTAATATTTAGTTTAGCGCCATCAAACCATTTAAATTCGGCTTCTTGCATACTATATTCTAAAACTTTGTCCCATTTACGGTACCAGGTGAAATGTTCGTCGGCAATTTTTTCCCAGAATTTTTTGGGTTCTTTGATAGATTTTTTGTAAGCTTTAAAATAATGTTCAAGATTTTTTATTTTGTAATTACTCATGACTTTATTAATTTATTTAAAATTACTGTTTTTAATTGTTTTATGAAACGCTCTACGCAATACTTTTTGATGCAAAGTATGCTTGACATTTTTCTTTAATTTCTTCTACAATCGTTTCATCATCAATGGTGGAAGGAATAGTAATTATATTTTTGTCTAGGATACTTCTAATTAATTTTCGTAAGGTCTTTCCTGATCGAGTTTTTGGAAGGCGGTCAACCTTAATGACATTTTTTAGAGAAGCTAGTGCACCAATTTTATTACGTATTAGCTGAATAATTTCATATTCTATTTGAAATTCTTCCATAATGGTGTCAGTTCTAGTTACAATTAAGGCTATTGGAATTTGACCTTTAATAGTATCATGTACTCCCACAACAGCACATTCTGCAATTTGCGGATGACTTGAAACAACTTCTTCCATTTCTGCAGTAGATAATCGATGTCCTGCAACATTAATAACATCATCGATTCTTCCGGTAATAAAAACATATCCATCCTCATCTATATACCCACCGTCACCGGAGAGATAGTATCCCGGAAACTTTTTCAAATAACCAGATTCAAACCGTTCATAATCTTTCCATAAATCGAGCATTGTTCCTGGAGGCAGTGGTAATTTAACAACCACATAACCCTCCTCATTCGGTGCTAATTCCTTACCATTTTCATCAAAAATATGAATACTATAACCGCAAACCGCTTTACCTGCAGAGCCAAATTTTACAAGAAGCGGCTCCACACCCATCATAATTGCAATCATTGGCCAACCCGATTCGGTTTGCCACCAATGGTCAATTACTGGAATGTCTAATTGTTTTTTATACCATTCAATTGTAGCAATATCGCATCTTTCGCCGGCTAAAAATTGCGTGCGTAAACAACTCAAATCATATTTTTTTATATAGTCGCCATCGGGATCTTCTTTTTTTATAGCTCTAATGGCTGTAGGTGCAGTAAACATAACTGAAACTTTATGTTCTGAAATTACTCTCCAAAAGGTAGAAGCATCTGGGGTTTTTATAGGTTTTCCTTCAAAAATAACTGTAGTGTTTCTATGAATAAGTGGTGCATAAACGATGTAACTATGTCCTACAACCCAACCAACATCAGATGCTGCCCAAAATACCTCACCCGGTGCAACGCCATAAATATATTTCATTGAAAATTGTAATGCAGTAGCATATCCACCTGTATCTCTTACTATGCCTTTTGGCTTACCTGTAGTTCCGGAAGTATATAAAATATATAATGCATGGTTAGAGGATACAGGAACACAAGCAACCGGATCTGAACCATACACAAGTGCTGCATAATCTACATCCCATTTTTTAAAAGGTACTTTTGCGCCAAATTTTCGGTTAAGTACTACTACTTTTTTGGGTTGATGTGCCGCGAGGGCAATGGCTTCATCTACAAGAGGTTTGTAGGCAATTAATCGATCAATTTCAATACCGGATGATGCTGTAATTATAATTTTTGGTTTACAATCGTCTATGCGGATTGCCAACTCTGCAGGAGCAAAACCGCCAAAGACAACGGAATGTGTTACTCCTAGTCTGGCGCAGGCCAACATTGCAAATGCGGCTTGTGGAATCATGGGCATGTAAATTACTGCAGTATTTCCTTTTTTAAGTCCAAGAGATTGTAACCCTCCGGCTAATTTTGCCACCTCTTCTTGCAATTTAAAATACGTATATTTTTCGATGGTTTGTGTAACTGGAGAGTCAAAAACAATTGCAGTTTGATTACCAAAACCATCTTCAATATGTTTATCTATAGCTAGATAACACATATTTAGCTCTCCATCTTCAAACCATAAAGGGTAGTTGTTTTCATCTTTGGTAAGTATATTATTTGGTTTTTTATACCAGGCAATTTCTTCGCTTTGTTCTTTCCAAAAAGTTTCCGGTTGCTTAATGCTTTGCTGATAAAAGGGTGAATACTTCATAATATTAAAATTTTACTAAATTAATCAACCAATAAATTTTCTACTTTTTCAAGTAATTTTTTTATGGAGAAAGGTTTGGTTACATAGGCATCTGCACCGAGAAGTAATCCTTTCTCGATATCGCTTTCTTGGTTTTTTGCAGAAAGGAAAATGACTTTACAGTTACGCAACAAAGGGTTTTCTTTCATGGCATGCAGGGCAGCATATCCATCAACTTCCGGCATCATTATATCTAAAATTACTAAGTTAGGAATTTCAATATGCATTAAGTCTAGCGCCTCTTGACCATCACGTGCTATAAATACCAGATAGTTTTTTTTCTTAAATGCATATTCTAAAGTCATTAGAATATTTGGCTCATCATCAACAATTAGAATTTTTTTCATATATCAAATTAATATCTTTTAGGCAATGTAAACTTTAAAGTTACCGTTGCATTTGAATTTTCAGCCCAAATTTTTCCGTGGTGAGCTTCTATAATTTTTTTGCAAATAGCAAGACCTAAACCACTTCCAATTGGTTTTTTAATGTTTTGATTATTTGATTGATAAAATTTATCGAAAATGGTCAAAAGGTCATCCTCAGGAATTGGTTTTCCAAAATTACTTACTGCTATTTCTATGTATTCTACTTTATCATAAAAGTAAATATCAATTTTGGCATGGTTTCCAGAGCAAAATTTAATGGCATTAGAAAGTAGATTTGTAAAAACTTGTATGATACGTTCTTCATCATAGAGAAGTTTAAAATCCTCAATTTCAAAATGTGTATTTACTTGGATGGATTTGTTATTTAACAATTGTTTTAAGGGGTTAATTACCTTTTCAAAAGTTTTTGTAATTTGATTTTCAGAGAGGTATATTTTTTGTTTTCCTGTTTCAAATTTTTCAAGATCTAAAATTTGATCGATCAATCGGTTTAATCGGTCAGATTCTGTGATAATATTTTGAAGAAATTGCTTTTTTATATCTTCGGGTATTTCGTCATCATCATACAATAACTCAGTTGAAGCTCTTATTGCGGTTATTGGTGTGCGTAATTCGTGGGTTACCGTGTCTAGAAAATCATCTTTTTGTTTGTCTTTTTTAAGAAGCGTTTCATTTGCTTCTTTTAATTGAATAGACAGTTTTTGAAGTTCGTTTGAAGTTTCTGTAAGTTTTTTATTTAGCAAAATATTTTCTTTAGATTCTTCAAGTATGCGCAATACTTCGGGTAAACTAATTTGATCTTCTTTAGCAACACTTCCTATAAGTATTTTTGCTGAAGCTGTGCCAATGTGGCCTGTTAATAAGTTTTCAGAAAACTTTATAAGCCGTGCATCTGCCATGGTGGTATCATTATCAATATTGTATTTTACATTAAATATTCTTAAGGCTCTTGTTGTTCTTTCTTCGCCTAAAAATCGATTTAATATTTTTTCGATATCGGCTTTGTAGGCTGTTCCTTTCCAAATAAACGCATTTTCGTGGTTAGAAATATACTTATCGATGTCTACATACATTTCAGCATAATTACGTTCTCTGTAGTTTCCCTTAAAACTAATGGAAACGCCATAATAGATAAAAAAATTAGCTAACAAGCTCCAAAACAAAGCATGTGGCACCGGTTCCAAATAGTCAAGTCCTACTAGTTGAAATGGTTTCAGAATTTCTATTCCAAAAAGTCCATCAGAAATAAAATGATTTTCTAAAGTTGAAATACCAATTGCGTAAGGCACTAAAAGGGTATAAAAACAAATCAAAAATCCAACAATAATACCTGCTATTGCCCCTTTTGCAGAACCTCTTTTCCAAAACAATGCCCCAAAAAAAGAAGGAGCCAATTGTGCTATGATAACAAAAGAAATCAACCCTATGGAAACTAAGGAATAATCCAAAGCAAAATATCTGAAAATAAAATAAGCGACAATTATAAGAGAAAAAATTCCGATTTTTCTACTTCTAACTATCCGATTGCTGTTTTTTTCTTGTTTATCACTTTGTAATTTTCCTATAAATCCATAAGGAATAAGTAGGTTGTTACTCAACATGGTAGAAAGAGCAATAGTTGAAACAACTATCATTGATATTGCTGCAGAAAATCCCCCTAAAAAAACTAATAAAACCAACCATTGTTGTTCAAAAAGTTGTGCAATATACAAGGAATACATATCTGCATTTACCGGGTTACCTTCAAACAGAATATTTCCTCCCCAGGCAATCGGGTAAACAAATAAATTAAAAAGCAAAAGATACAATGGAAACAACCAAATAGCTGTTTTAATGTGTTTCTCTCTGTTATTTTCAATAATACTTACATGAAATTGGCGTGGTAATATGAATATGGCAAATAAGGATAAAATGCATAACAAAAACCAGTTTATGGCTTGCGAAAAATCGCCAATTGAATTTTTTTCAGAAAAGTTTTCTAACAAAGAGGCTTGGTTAAAAATATCTTGAAAACCATCAAAAGCAAAAAAGGTTACAAAAATTCCTATGGTTAGAAAAAATACTAATTTTAAAAAAGATTCTACAGCAATAGCCATTACAATACCTTTTCTTTTTTCAGAAGCATCAACATATCGAGTGCCGTAATAAGATGTAAATAGAGCTAAAGCAATAGCCACATAGGTGGTAGTATCCTTTAAAATAATGGTGTCAGCGGTTTGGGTAACAATATGAAAAGTTTCAGAAATGGCTTTTAATTGTAATGCGATATATGGTAAAATACCCACGACACATATTACTGTTACCAAAGCTCCCAGAAATCTATCGTTACCGTAACGCAAAGAAATAAAATCTGCAATACCGGAGATTTTATTTACTCTAGAAATTCGGATTATTTTTTTAAGAATAAGAATCCAAGTAGGAATTACCATTACAGGACCTAGGTAAATTGCTAAATAATTCACGCCAGAATTTGCTGCAACACCTATACTTCCATAATACGTCCAGGTTGTACAATAAACGGCTAAGGATAAAGTATAAATGTAAGCATTATTTGTCCATTTATTATTTGATTTTTTTTCTGCCCATTGAGCTATGGCAAACAAAAAACCAAGATAAAGCACTAATATGATTAATAACGTAATACTATTCATTATACCTTTTTGTTATAATGTAAGAAAGTGCAATAGAAAATATCCAAACCGAAAAAATAAAAATATAAATTTTAGGAATTCCTAAAAAGGGGTCACTACTATCAAACAAAAGTAATATAGGAGCATTCCAAACCACAAAGAGAAAAAGGGAAAGGAGAAGTAACTTTTGTTCGTGTCTTTTTTTCATCGTAAAATATTATTCAAGTAAAATACAAACTCTGCTCCAGTAAAACAAGAGCAGAGAATGTATTAATTATAGTTTTAATGATCTGTTGCTTCACCAGCTCCAGAAGGAATTCTGATGTGTTCTACAATATCTTGTACATATTGAGGTGGTTCTTTTGTAAATTTATTGACTATCAAAGCTACGGCAAAGTTTACTAACATGGCAATGGTACCGAATCCTTCCGGTGAAATACCAAACCACCAATCTTCTTTTAATGTTGCAACGATTTCTTTACCACCATCAAAAATTCCAAATTTGAATTTAAGCATATAGAAAAGCATCAAAAGCATCCCCACAATCATACCGCTAATAGCGCCTTCTTTGTTCATTTTTTTGTAAAAAATACCCATAATAATTGCTGGGAAAAAGGATGCCGCAGCAAGGCCAAATGCTAAGGCAACCACGGCTGCAACAAAACCAGGAGGGTTGATTCCAAAATATCCTGCAATACAAACCGCAACCGTAGCTGAAATACGTGCAGCCCAAAGTTCTCCTTTTTCAGATATATTTGGGTTAATCATTTTTTTAATCAAATCGTGTGATACGGATGAAGAGATGACTAATAACAACCCGGCTGCAGTAGAGAGTGCTGCTGCAAGAGCACCCGCAGCTAATAATGCAATTACCCAATTAGGTAAATTTGCAATTTCAGGGTTTGCAAGTACCATAATATCATTGTCAATTATTAATTCGTTTTTAGAAGCATCTGCTACATACTGAATTACGCCATCTTCATTTTTATCATCATATTTTAAAAGCCCTGTTTCTTCCCATTTAGAGAACCATTCCGGCATATTTACATATTCTTTATTGCTTACAGTTTGAATTAAATTTGTACGTGCAAATACTGCTATTGCAGGTGCTGTAGTATATAGTATAGCTATAAAAAGCAAAGCTAATCCGGCCGATTTTCTAGCATCCTTCACTTTCTTAACGGTAAAAAACCGAACAATAACGTGAGGAAGTCCTGCAGTACCAACCATTAAAGCAAGGGTAATAGCAAAAACATCTGCCATTGATTTTGTGCCACTAGTATATTCAGCAAAACCTAATTCAGTAGATAAACCATTTAATTTATCTAATAAATAGGTTCCTGAACCATCAGAAAGTGTTCCACCCATACCTAATTGAGGTATTACATTTCCTGTCATTTGGATAGAGATAAAAATTGCGGGAACCATAAATGCGAAAATCAACACACAATATTGAGCTACTTGCGTATAAGTAATTCCTTTCATTCCACCCAAAACTGCATAGAACAAAACGATAACCATACCAATGATTACCCCTGTATTAATATTTACCTCTAGAAAGCGTGAAAATACGACACCTACCCCACGCATTTGCCCTGCTACATAAGTAAAGGAAACAATTAAGGCACAAATAACGGCAACGGTTCTTGCGGTTTTTGAATAGTATCTATCTCCTATAAAATCAGGTACTGTGAATTTTCCAAATTTCCGTAAGTAGGGAGCCAAAAGTAACGCTAATAAAACATAACCACCCGTCCATCCCATAAGATAAACGGCTCCATCATAGCCCATAAAGGAAATAAGACCAGCCATAGAAATAAATGAGGCGGCACTCATCCAGTCTGCAGCAGTTGCCATTCCATTTGCTAAAGGCGAAACGCCACCCCCAGCGATATAAAATTCTTTAGTAGTTCCGGCACGCGACCAGATTGCAATTCCGATATATAAGGCAAACGTAATGCCCACTATAATATATGTCCAAGTTTGTACAGTCATTTTTTTATTGTGTTTAGAAGTGAAACATTATTCGTTAAATCCATATTTTTTATCTAGTTTGTTCATCAAACGTACATATACAAATATGAGAATGACAAATACATAGATAGACCCTTGTTGTGCAAACCAAAATCCAAGTGGAAATCCTCCAATTTTAAATGCATCTAGGGCATCTTTAAACAATATTCCGGCGCCATAAGAAACGGCAAACCATATCACTAAAAGAATAACTAAATATCTTAGGTTTTCTTTCCAGTATGCTGTGGCATGTTTTTGTTTTTCACTCATAATTATTAGTGTTTTAGATTGGTTTATAAATATATCATGGCTTGCAATGTAACAGTGGATGTTTCATTACTACCAAATTTTTCATTTTTGTATTCTAGGGTAAGTTTGGAATGGTGACCTGCCATGTAGTAATTAGTACCTGCTCCAAACACATTTCTATTATCGGGCAATGCATCATAGCTATTGGATGCAAAAGAGACATAGGGTTGCCATTTATATATGTTTTTTGACGGTATTAAATAGCCCAAATGACCGTATAACATACTACCGGTGCCATAAGCACTAAAAAGATAGTCTTTCCCATAATCATTATTTTGATAAACTGCATACGCCGTTATGGCTCCTTTATTTTCGCCAAGTGGTGCATCATAAAATGCATCTAAAGCAAAAATAGAAACGTCTTCACCAATTAATTTATTACCATCATTTATAACAGCCCCTTTTGGATGAAGAAAAAAACCGGCTCCTATATTAAAAACTTTTTTGGTGCCTACATAAGAACCTACTTTAAAAGGAAGAAAATTACTTTCAGTATCCAGAAAATTATATTCAAAATATCCGGCATAGGTTGTTCCTGCATCGGCAGAGCCCAGCCATTTTCTTCCTGCATAAATAGAAGTGTTTAAAGATTCTTCAGGTAAACGAGTATCTAAAGAATTTGTCAATGCCTCATTTATGGCTACTCTGTATTGAAATTTATCAAAAGAACCTTTTGCATATATTCCTTGATGCCTGGCAAATTGATCAGTAAGTCCTAAAGTTGCCCAAGATTGTCTGTTATTATCTAAGGTCATAATATTTAAAGTGCTTTGGTTGTTTAGTCTAGAAATTCCGTTCCAGTAATGTAAACCTGCCCCAACAGAATGATTTTTAGCTACACTATACTGCACCCAAAAATCATGGAAAAAAAGTTGAGAGCTTTCTCCCTTACCTGTTGGTGACATATTATCGGCATTTAGGGAATTGAGGCCAAAATGGGCAAGAATTAAAAACTTGGAATTAAGTTGAGCATAGGTTAGAATTCTAGCTCTTCTGATAGAAAAATTTACATCTTTTTGATTATCAGGCAAATTGTCATTGTATTGTGCCCACATTTGACCCCAAGATAGGATGCGCATATACTTTGAGCCGTCTTCATTAAAACTAATTTTCATACCAGAACCATAATCTGGCGAACCCTGCGAAAATAGTTGGTAACAACTAAAAAACAAGAGGTTAATTAAGAGTATTTTTTTCATAAGGAATAGAATTTTGTTAGTTATTAGGAGCAACTAAATTCTATTTAAATGCCTTATAAAAAAAATTTACTATATTTTAATGTAAACAACTATAGTTATTAGTCCTTAAATCGCTCCCATTTAATGAGCATAAACTTATCTCCAAGCTCAGTAATTACCATTCCTGCACCTATAATATTTGATTTGTTTTTAAGATAGGATATTAACTCCTCGTGGCTATAAATTTTGTAACTAGGGTGATAATCAGATTGTAAAGCTCGTTTAATTTTATATTCCTTAACCCAATTACTAACCGTTACATGAGATACCCCTATAATTCGTTCGATTTCTCGATAACTTAATCCTTCTAAAAACAACTGTAGGGATTTTGTAACATAATAGGAATCTATTTTCTTTCCAATTTTATTTACTGTAAAATTATAATTACAATTTTTGCATCGAAACCGTTGCCTATTATTAATAATTCCGCTTTTAATAATACTCATACTTTGGCATTTAGGACAGGAAGCTGTTTTCATATATACTTATTTAGCATAAATATAGTAAATTAGCAATAAATATTTTAACTTTTAATTCATGTATCCATTTTTTTTTCAACATTTAAGTACCTAAAAAATAATAACCCCTGTGTTTACAGGGGTTATTAAATAAATACAGGATTATATTATTATTTACTCAAATACATCTTCCTTCTGGAATACAATTCATAGAACGCATCGTCTTTTAAGCTATCAATAAATAAAATACTCTCGCCGGTACTTTTCATTTCAGGACCGAGTTGTTTGTTGACATTATGAAATTTATTAAAGGAAAATACAGGCTGTTTGATGGCGAAACCTTTCAGTTTTGGTTGAAAATTGAAGTCGGTTACTTTGTTTTCACCTAACATCACTTTTGTAGCATAATTCACATAAGGCTCTCCATAGGCTTTCGATATAAAAGGAACAGTCCTGGAAGCCCTTGGATTGGCTTCAATAATGTAAACAATATCGTTTTTTATAGCAAACTGCACATTGATTAAGCCTACTGTATGCAGTGCTAAAGCAATATTTTTTGTATGGTCTTTAATTTGTTGCATTACAAATTCACCCAAATTAAAAGGTGGAAGTGTTGCATTGGAGTCGCCTGAGTGAATTCCGCAAGGCTCAATATGTTCCATTATTCCAATGATATAAACATTTTCGCCATCACATATAGCATCCGCTTCAGCTTCTATGGCACCATCTAAATAACGGTCTAAAAGTAATTTGTTGTTTGGAATACTTCGCAGTAGGTCAACTACATGTTCTTCTAATTCTTTTTTGTTAATGACTATTTTCATTCCTTGTCCGCCTAAAACATAGGAAGGTCTTACTAGTATAGGGAAATCTAATTCGTCAGCTATTACTAAAGCTTCTTCGGCTGTTTCAGCTACGCCAAATTGTGGATAGGGAATATTATTATCTTTCAATATGTTTGAAAAACTACCTCTGTCTTCCGCTAAATCTAATGATTTATAGGTGGTGCCAATTATTCTAATGCCATAGCGATCTAATTTTTCTGCTAGTTTTAGGGCTGTTTGTCCGCCAAGTTGCACAATAACTCCTTCCGGATTTTCGTGCCGAATGATGTCGTAAATATGTTCCCAAAAAACGGGTTCAAAATAAAGTTTATCGGAAACATCAAAATCGGTTGAAACGGTTTCTGGATTACAGTTAATCATAATGGTTTCATACCCACATTCAGCAGCAGCTAAAACACCGTGGACACAGCAGTAATCAAACTCAATGCCTTGACCTATTCTATTAGGTCCTGAGCCTAAAACCACTACTTTTTTCTTTTTAGTTACGATGCTATCGTTTGCAGAATATTTTTCGCCGGAAGATAATTCTACTTCATTTTCAAAAGTAGAATAATAATAGGGTGTTTGTGCTTTAAATTCAGCAGCGCAGGTATCTACTAATTTAAAAACGCGATTTACTTGTAGTTCTTCACGTTTGTTATATACTTGACTTTCAAGACAGTCTAGCATATGTGCTATTTGACGGTCAGCAAATCCTTTTTGTTTAGCTTCTAATAACAATTCACGAGGAAGGGTGTCGATTTTATAATTTGAAATTTCTCTTTCCAATAAATGCAGTTCTTCATATTGTTTTAAAAACCACATATCAATTTTAGTGATTTCATGAATACGACTTAATGGTATTCCCATTTGGATGGCGTCATAAATTACAAACACGCGATCCCAACTGGCGTAGGTAAGTTTTTCAATAATCTGCTCGTAATTTTTATACCCTTTTCCGTCAGCTCCAAGTCCGTTTCTCTTTATTTCTAGCGATTGTGTGGCTTTATGCAAAGCTTCTTGAAAGGAGCGACCGATTCCCATGACTTCGCCAACTGATTTCATTTGAAGTCCTAAAGTTCTGTCGCTTCCTTCAAATTTATCAAAATTCCAACGAGGTATTTTTACAATAACGTAATCTAGTGTAGGCTCAAAAAGGGCTGAAGTTGTTTTGGTTATTTGGTTTTGTAGTTCGTTTAGGTTGTACCCAATAGCCAATTTTGCTGCAATTTTAGCAATGGGATAACCAGTGGCTTTTGATGCCAAAGCAGAAGATCGAGAAACTCTTGGATTTATTTCAACAGCGATGATATCTTCTTTTTCATCGGGACTTACGGCAAACTGTACGTTGCAACCGCCTGCAAAATCGCCAATGCTCCGCATCATTTTAATGGCCATATCGCGCATTCTTTGAAAGGTCTTGTCTGATAGAGTCATTGCAGGAGCCACCGTTATAGAATCGCCGGTATGGATGCCCATAGGATCCATATTTTCGATACTACAAATAATAACAACATTGTTGTTTTTATCGCGGAGTAATTCCAACTCAAATTCTTTCCAGCCTATCAAGGCTTTATCAATCATTACTTCATGAATAGGCGAAGCTTCCAACCCTCTGGTTAAAAGTTCGTCAAAATCTTCTGTTTTATACACGATGGATGCGCCTGCTCCACCTAAAGTATAAGAGGCTCTAATTACTAGCGGAAAACCAAACTCCTGTGCTATTTCTTTTCCTCTAAGATAAGAAGTTACTGTTGCCTGAGGTGCCATAGGAATTCCTATTTGCTCCATTAGGTTTCTGAATTTTTCTCTATCCTCTGTAATGTTTATGGCGTTAATGTCAACGCCAATAATTTCAACCCCAAAATCTTTCCAAATTCCTTTTTCATCAGCTTCAATACATAAATTAAGTGCCGTCTGCCCACCCATTGTTGGGAGAACAGCATCAATTTGTGGATGGGCTTTTAAAATATCAACAAGTGATTTTGTGGTAAGTGGTTTTAAATACACGTGATCAGCCATCGTGGGGTCGGTCATAATCGTTGCAGGATTAGAATTGATAAGAACCGTTTCAATTCCATCTTCTCGAAGAGAACGAAGTGCTTGTGTTCCGGAATAATCAAATTCACACGCTTGACCAATAACGATAGGTCCGGAACCGATAATTAATACAGATTTTAAGGTTATATTTTTTGGCATTTATTGAGATACTTTTATTAAACTCAGCGTATAGGATATAAAAAAAGGTGTTACTTATAAAAAGTAACACCTTGTATTTTTAATAATGAAATCATTATTTTTTGTGTCTCGGTTCAGAAGATACAGATATTTTTTTTCTGCCTTTTGCTCTACGAGCTGCAAGCACTTTTCTACCGTTCACAGAAGCCATACGCTCTCTAAAACCGTGTTTGTTTCTTCTTTTTCTTTTTGATGGCTGAAATGTTCTTTTGCTCATGATTGTGTACCTTTATCTTCTAAAAAATTGTTCTTTATTTAATTTTGTAGAGAACTTATCTCTAAAGCCAAACTTTGTCGGGCTTTGCCCGCCGAAGTGCCGATACTTATCGGTGCGTAGGCGGGTGCAAATATACAAACCTTTTTTAGTTTGCCAAATGGAATTATTAAATAATTTTTATTTGTTTTTCTTACCTTTGTAAATTCAAATTAAACTCTAATTATGTTTCATAAAAATATCAAATTAGTACTGGCATTTTTAATCATTGCTTTTGGCATTTATCAATTTACCCAAGGTAATATTGGTAATGGTATTATGTATCTTTTACTTTCTCCTATATTTATATTTTTATACTACAAAAATGAAATTATACTTTTGGCATTTTTGCGTTTGCGAAAACAAGATTTTCCCGGTGCTCAAAAGTGGCTAAGTAGAATTAAAAATCCGGAAACTTCCTTGGTAAAAAAACAACAAGGCTATTATAATTATCTTCAGGGATTAATGATTTCACAAACTAATATGAACCAAGCGGAAAAGTTTTTTAAGAAAGCTGTTTCCTTGGGTCTTTCTATGGATGCTGATTTAGCGATGGCTAAATTAAATCTCGCTGGTATTGCTATGACAAAGCGCAGAAAACGCGAAGCACAAACCCTTCTCACCGAAGCTAAAAAATTAGATAAGCACAATATGTTGGGGGAGCAAATACAAATGATGAAACAACAGATGAAAAAGATTTAAAAAAGTATATATTTTCTTACACCTAACAAATAAAGTGTTTATTTATACTACAACTACCTGTTTTTTAGCAGATTATTTTGCCTTTCATCGAAAATAAAATTTTAAGAATTTTATCTTACTTACCTTTATTTGTATTTCTAACCAAAAGGTATGGTAAAATTTTTACTTTTCATTTTCATATCGGTAACCTTCTCTCTCAATAGTCAAGAACTACCTGAGCAGAATTTCTCTAAAATTATTTCAAAAAACATTAGAAAATATAATAAAAATGTAAAAAGTGCCTACCGGATAAAGGATTATAATCGGGCACAGTTTTTATTTGATTCTTTGGTAAAATATGCAATAAATGGCAGTTATTTTGATG
Organism: Flavobacteriaceae bacterium CG2_30_34_30; assembly: GCA_001873105.1. Lineage (GTDB taxonomy): Bacteria > Bacteroidota > Bacteroidia > Flavobacteriales > Flavobacteriaceae > Planktosalinus. The sequence continues at coordinate 21,940 of MNYN01000029.1, forward strand.
ATTTTACCGTAAAAAAATTTAAAGGAAGAAAAAGTATTGCATTTAATGAATTTAAAAAACCCATTTTTTTAATGACTTATGCATCTTGGTGTACTCCCGGTTCCGGAGAAATTCCAGCATTAAATGAAGTGGCAAAACGTTTCAAAAACGAAATAGATTTTGTGGTATTATTTTGGGACAAAAGAAGTTCTGTAAGACGGGTAGCTAAAGATTATGAAAGAAACATAAATGTACTTTATGTAGATGAATTAGATAATAAAAACAGCCATATCATCCGAACACTAAAACATAGTTTAGGCTTTCCAACCTCCTTCTTTTTAGATAAAGAAAAAAAGATTCTTGATGTTAGACGAGGTGTAATTTTGCCTTACAATGAAGTATATTCCGTATCTTTTTCATTAAATTATGAATCTTTCAGAAATGGCATTTCACTGCTATTGAATTATGATGACGCAAAAGAGCCTATAGTAGATTCGCATAACTAATTTATTTTCCAAAAATCATTTTCAACGCTACAACAATTAGTAAAACTCCAAATATTTTTTTAAGAATAACTTGATCAATCGTTATTGCCCATTTTGAGCCTAAATAACCGCCAATTATAAAAGTGAATGCGATAACGCCTGCGTATTTTAAATTGACATACCCTTCATTATAATAGGTATAAGCGGCTAAAAAAGTTACCGGAACTGCCAACACAGCCAGACTTGTACCTTGAGCCTGAAATTGATTAAATCCTAATGCAAATGCTAAAAGAGGAACCATCACTAAGCCGCCGCCAATTCCTAATATACCGCTAAAAACTCCTGCTATTAACCCAATAATAACTAATATTAAAATGGTAGTCATATTCATATTATTTAATGTTTAATACTATTTTCCAATACGATAATGCCCTTTTTCTGGAATTTCGATATTATATTTTTTTCTAGATTTATTGTTGAGTTTTGCCTCACGTAACCAAGGATTATGTATTTTTAAAATTTTATAGTTAATACCATTTTGTAAAGCAAAGGCAGATAAATCGGTAATTGCTGAATCTACCTCTATTTTATAACTAGGTACTAATGTGTATAAATCTTTCTCTCTAAAATTAAATCCATACAAAACCGGATTACTCATGATTTCTTTTAGAGCAAGAATTCTAAAAACATACCTGCCGGTTTCTTCTCCTAAAAGAAGGTCATAATAATTTTCAACGCGTTGCTCTCCAAGCCTTCTGGAAATTCCTGTATTACCGGCATTGTAAGCTGCTGCAGCTTCTGTCCACGTTCCAAATTGCTGTTTAGAGGCTAAAATATATTTACAAGCAGCCTCTGTTGCTTTTTCTAAATCATAGCGCTCATCTACATTTTCGTTTACTTCCAATCCAAATTCTTTCGCTGTTTTTGGCATAATTTGCCAAATACCTCTTGCCCCGGCTGGAGAAACAACATTTAACAAACCGCTTTCTATGACTGCTAAATACTTAAAATCGTCTGGTATTCCATATTTTTTAAGAATAGGCTCCATAACAGGAAATGCTTTATTTGCTCTTTTAAACATTAAAAGTCCGTTAGATTGCCAATAAGTGTTTACTAATAATTCCCTATCCATTCTCTCTCTTATATCCGGGTCATTTAAAGGTACTTCTTCTCCTGCAAAATCTAATTTTTCAGGCATTGGAATTGCATAAATATTATAATCATTGATGCGTTTTGCTGAAAAAATATCATCTGTTGGGGCTTCTTGCACTGCAAAAACTAATAACCCGCTTATGGCTATCAAAAGGATTCCGAAACTTATTTTATATGCTGTTTTCATGATTTTATATATTTTAAGTTTGTTTTTTGTATTTTTTTGCAAGAAATTACCTTTCCTTCTTAAAACACTTTCATTAAATTTACTAAAGGTACATAATTTACTAGGATGTCTTTTTTATCTCCCTCCATTTTCTCCTAAAATTAATGTGGGTAGATTTTTGTTAAACCAATTAAATTTGTTTAAAATCATGATATGGGTACCTCCTTTAACTACAATGCACTCTTTTATTTTTTCTATTGGAAAAACCATATCCTTATCACCATGAATATGAGTAATTCCTGCAACGGCAATTTCTCTATCCCAACAAACCATATTTTCAATTGCCCAATCTAAATAATGTGCATCTCTAACAGAAAGGTATTCTTGATAAATTTGCAATCTCTTTTTTGTTTTTGGACCTATTGCAAATTTAGTCAAATCGGTTGCACTTAAAACCAATCGGGTGGGTATAAGTTTATAAGCAAGCGTTTTTCTAGCCAATACCAAACGCAAGGGCAATTCGTGTTTTGTTTTAACGCTTGAAATGATAATTAATTTTTTAAGATTTAAAAAAAGGCTCATTTCCTGAGCTACAACACCTCCAAAAGAAACACCAATTAAAACGATATTTTCATGCTCTACGCAGTTTGCCATTCGTTTTGCATAGGATGTAAGAGATTCTTTTTCTTCTGGAAGGAGCCATTCTAAATAATGCATTTTAAAAATTTCATCAGAGAGCCGAATGTTTTTAAAAATTTCTTTATTGGCCGCTAATCCTGGAACAAAATAGATATGGGTGATATTATGAGACATTTCTTTTTTAACAAGACTATTTGAGGGATACTCAACTTTTATTCGTAAATTTGCATCGTAAAAATAAGGATTATTTCTTCAGCTCAAGAAATCCTTTACTATTTAATTAGTGCTTCTTTTGAAGTTATTTTTTTCTAAAAATTTTTAATTGCACTAAACAACCAATCTGCCTACACTTGATTATACTATTAATTTAATATACTTTTTATAAGAACAAACAAATTTTAATTATGACAGTTGATGTAGAGATTACCGACAATGCGTTTTTAAGACAATTTGAGTTTCATTTAGAAGCACAATTTGCAAGAATTGAATACTCCTTACAGGATCGAAAAATCTTTTTAACAAAATTTGAAATGCCCGATGAAATGCAAGAAAAAGGATTATTGGATCCTTTTATTGAAACCGTTTGTGAAGAAATAAGAAATAGACACATTAGTATGGTGCCTACTTGTTCTGAAATTTCTTCCTTTATTCGCAGAAACCGAAGAAAATATAAAGATTTGCTTCCCGTGGGTATAAATATTTAAGGTTTGAAGTACGACGTAAGAAGTTGGAAGGTAGAAGTATTGTGGTCAAAGTCTTGATGCTTTAAAAATCTTGGTATTAGATATACCTTTTTCAATATTCCTAGTTTGTTATTCAACACTCAAAAACAAAACTAGCACCTCTTAAACGCTTACATACTTTTTCACTTTAATAAATTCAAACCGCACCAATCCGTCCTTATCTATTTTAGTCAGTTGGATATCATGCAAGGTATTTACTAAATATGGATTCCAAGGGGTTTTTACTTTAACATAGTTTTCAGTGAATCCTTGAATGTACCCTTCTTTGTTTTCCCCTTCAAATAAAACTGTCCTTCTAGATCCTAGTTGCTTTTCATAAAATGCTCTTCTTTTTTTAACGGAAAGACCACGAAGCATTTTACTGCGTTTTGCACGTACTTTTGGTTCCACTACGCCTTCCATTATTGCTGCTTCTGTATGATCTCTTTCGGAATAGGTAAATACATGAAGATAAGATATGTCTAATTCATTTAAAAAGTGATAAGTTGCTAAAAATTGTTCTTCGGTTTCGCCCGGAAAACCTACTATAACATCCACTCCTATACAAGCATCGGGCATTAATTCTCTTATTTTTGTAACTCTATTTTCATACAATTCGCGCATATAACGACGTTTCATGTTTTTTAAAATAGCATTGCTGCCCGATTGTAATGGAATATGAAAATGTGGAACAAACCTTTTGGAAGTAGCCACAAATGCAATGATTTCATTTTTTAGAAGGTTAGGCTCTATGGAAGAAATGCGTAACCGCTCTACGCCTTCCACTTCATCTAAGGCTTTCACTAAATCTAAAAAAGTGTGCTCGTGGTGCTTGTTTCCAAACTCTCCTTTGCCATAATCGCCTATATTTACACCCGTTAAAACAATTTCTTTTATCCCTTGTGTGGAGATATCTTTAGCGTTTTGTAATACATTTTCTAGTGTATCGCTTCTTGATATTCCTCTTGCAAGTGGAATGGTGCAATACGTACATTTATAATCGCATCCATCCTGTACTTTTAAAAAGGCACGCGTCCTGTCGCCTATGGAATAAGCGCCTACATAAAAATCAGCTTCTTGAATTTCGCAAGAATGCACTTCGCCAAAATCATTTTTTGACAAATCGTGGATGTAATCGGTAATCTTAAATTTTTCGGTAGCTCCCAAAACCAAATCCACGCCATTTACATCGGCTAATTCTTCTGGTTTTAATTGGGCATAACATCCTACTGCAGCTACAAAAGCATGTGGATTTGCTTTTTGAGCTTGTTTCACTATATTTTTAAAACGCTTATCTGCATTTTCGGTAACTGAACAGGTGTTAATCACATAAATATCCGCTTCTTCTGAAAAATCTACACGGTCAAAACCCTCATTAGTGAAGCTTCTGGCAATGGTAGAGGTTTCCGAAAAATTCAGCTTACAACCTAAAGTGTAAAATGCAACTTTTTTTCTAGGATTCATTCTTGTACTTTTGAAGATGCGAATGTGCAAAAGTACGAATTATTTAGACATTAGAAATTAGTTGATAGATTTGAAAAAATAAACAATTAAATTAATTGAAAAAAGCAATTGCTCAACCTTTTTAAAAAAATAACCAATGAAGAAGTACCCTACAATCTTATATCCTTTAATTGTTATTCTGATTCTATGTATAAGTATTTCTTGTGATTCTTCAAAAAACAAAGACATTGACCTTCAAGTTTTTAGATATAATGAGCATTCTAACATTTCTTCCTTAGATCCTGCTTTTGCAAGAAATCCCGCAAACATTTGGCCAACCAACCAATTGTTTAATGGTTTGGTACAACTGGATGACGCGTTAGAAATTCAGGAAGATATTGCAAAAAAATGGGTTTATAATGACAGCACCCAAACCTATACCTTTTATTTAAGAGATGATGTTTTTTTTCACAAGCATGAACTTTTTGGAAAAGACAGCACCCGAAAAGTGGTTGCAAAAGATTTTGTATTCAGCTTAAATAGATTAAAAGATACACAAATCGCATCTCCCGGAGGTTGGGTTTTGCAAAATGTTAAGGACTACTATGCGGTAAATGACACTATTTTTGAAATCCAATTAAAACAACCTTTTCCTGCATTTTTAGGCTTATTGGCAATGCGATATTGCTCGGTGGTACCTGAGGAAATTGTTTCTTATTATGGAAATAATTTTCGCTCTAATCCTATCGGTACTGGTCCTTTTAAATTCAAACTTTGGGAAGAAAATATCAAGCTTGTGCTGCGAAAAAATGAATTGTATTTTGAAAAAGATGCGCAAGGTAACTCACTCCCTTATCTGGAGGCTGTTGCAATTAGTTTTCTGCCCGATAAGCAAAGTGAATTTTTACAATTTGCACAGGGAAAAATAGATTTTATTTCCGGTTTAGATGCTTCTTACAAGGATGAATTGCTGGATAGTCAAGGCGTTTTGCGTGAAAGGTATCAACAAAATGTAACCATGATTACCGGGCCTTATTTGAATACAGAATATGTAGCATTTTATCTTGGAGGGGAAAAAGAAAAAGTGGTTTCACCTTTATTACGAAAAGCCATAAACTATGGATTTGACAGACAAAAAATGATTACCTATTTGCGAAATGGCATTGGCATTCCTGCTATTTATGGGTTTATCCCAATGGGATTACCTGGTTTTGATTTTATTGAAGGCTATGATTATCAACCGGTGAAAGCAAGAGACCTTATCGAACAATATAAACGAGAAACGGGAAAAACTACTATTGAAATTTCCATTGGAACCGATAGTAATTATTTAGATATGTATGAATATATTCAAAGAGAAATGGAAAAATTAGGTATAAAAATTACTATCGATGTCATGCCTGCTTCAACATTAAGACAAAAACGATCCTCAGGATCCATGGATGCTTTTCGAGCAAGCTGGATAGCCGATTATCCCGATGCTGAAAATTATTTATCACTTTTTTATAGTAAAAATTTTACACCAAACGGTCCGAATTATACCCATTTTAAAAATGAGCAATACGATGCGTGGTATGAAACTTCTCTTTCCTTATCCGATGCAAACGAAAGAAAGACTTTATACAGAAAAATGGATTCTTTAATCATTAGTGAAGCACCAATAGTTCCATTATATTATGATGAAGCTGTTAGATTTGTTAGAAAAAACGTGAAAAATTTAGGGATAAATCCACAGAATTTTTTGGTTTTGAAGCAAGTAAAAAAAGAGTAATGTTTTTATTAAAAAAGAAAATTAGAATGTTCCATTAGACTTTTCTCCATTTTGCGGTTTCCTCAAAAACGTGCGTTAAAATTTTTGCTTCCTCCTCATTAAACTCCATATTTCTTCTAGACATTACGGCTTTAGCAACTTCAAATGCTTTATCGGTCTTGTATGTGCTCAAACCGGCACTTCCACCCCAACTAAACGATGGAATAAAATTTCGTGGAAAACCACTACCAAAAATATTTGCACTCACACCCACTACCGTTCCTGTATTAAACATCGTATTGATACCACATTTACTATGATCACCCATCATCAAACCACAAAATTGAAGACCTGTAGGAGTAAAACCACCGGTTTGATAATTCCACAGTCGTACTTCTGCATAATTATTCTTTAAATTCGAATTGTTAGTGTCCGCACCTAAATTACACCACTCTCCGATAACAGAATTTCCTAAAAACCCATCATGACCTTTATTGGAATACCCAAAAATAACAGAATTGGTTACCTCCCCTCCCACTTTGGAATGTGGGCCAACAGTGGTTGGACCATAAATTTTTGTTCCCATTTTTAAAGTAGCATGTTCACAGAGGGCAAAAGGACCACGAATGGCGCAAGCTTCCATTATTTCGGCATCTTTACCAATATAAATTGGTCCTTCAGTAGCGTTTAAAGAAGCTAAAACTACAGAAGCACCTTCTTCTAAAAAAATATGTTCTTTGTTGATGCAATGTACCGTTTCGGGAATAGGCTGCGAAATCCTGCCTTTGGTTAGTAATTTAAAATCTAGAGCTATTGCTTCGCCATTGTATTTAAAAATATCCCAAAGATGTTCCATTTTTAGAATGTCGTTGTGGGTGTATTGTATAATATCAAAAGTATCCCATTGAAGCTCTTGCCCTTTGGTATAGAAATAAGCAATGGGATAGTCATTGTAAAAAACCGCTTGATTTTCTTTTAAATTTTTCACAATTCCAGCAAGGTTTTCCGTTGGAATAAATGACGCATCAATTTTTATATTCTTATCCACTTCCACCAAAGGAAACTTTTCAGACAAATAATTTTCAGTATCTGAGGAAGTTGAAGCGTTTAAATGCTTTTCCCACTTTTGGCGAAGAGTTAAAATTCCGATGCGAATATCAGCAACAGGACGTGTAAAAGTAAATGGTAAAAAATTATTTCGGACAGAACCGTCGGATAGGATAAAGTTCATAGGCATGGTGTTAAGTATTCGCTATTATTAAAAATAAAAATTATAATAAATTTTAAACCTTGAATCCATTTATGTATTTCAAAAGTAACTAAAAAACCCCTCCAAACAAAGTCGGGAGGGGTTAATAAAATATTTTTATTTCTAAATTATTTACTGAATTTAGCGTATCTATTTTTAAATTTGTCTATACGTCCCGCAGTATCAACTAATTTAGATTTACCGGTATAAAAAGGGTGAGAAGTTCTAGAAATTTCCATTTTTACTAAAGGATATTCTACACCATCTACTTCAATTGTTTCTCTAGTATTTGCAGTAGATTTAGTTAAAAATACGTCTTCGTTAGACATATCTTTAAATGCTACTAATCTATAATTTTCTGGGTGAATACCTTGTTTCATAACTTTATGTTTTAAAATCTTTCCTATTTTGAGGTTGCAAATTTAACTATTATTTTTAAATCTACAATAGAAAATATTTAAAATATGGCTTGCTATTCAAAATCAACCAAAGAAATAAAGTTCTCTACAATGAAATTTAAAAATTTATGTGGATGTGGCTTCTACTTTTGAGGACTAATCTGTAACGATTCACTATATTTGTGTACTAACTAACCAAACCAAAAACATTCTACTCATGGAAAACACAACTCCCTCTATCAAGCAAATTGCGACTAACCACGGCTTACTTCTAGCTCTTTTAACTATTTTAATGCTAGTAATCATGTATGTGGCTAACTTAGAAAAAAACTGGGCACTCAGTATTGTTAGCATTTTAGTTACCATATTAATCTTCATTTCTGCAATAAAAACATTTAAAGCAGCAAATAACGGATATTTAAACCTAGGTGAGGCTATAAAAGTGGGATTGGCAACTGCTGCCATTGGAGGCATTATTGGTGCTGTTTACACCTATTTACATTACTCTTTTGTATATCCTGAATTTATTGAAATTGTTTTAGACACTGCTAGAGAAGAAATTCTTAAGCAAAATCCGGATATGCCTCAAGAACAAATAGACATGGCAATGAGTATGAGCGAAAAATTCTCCTCTCCTTTTATGATGGCAACTTTTTCTCTTATCGGTAGTTTATTTATCGGCTTCATTATCTCTATCATTACTGGTTTAATTATGCAAAAAAAAGACGCTATAAGCTAATATAAATGAACCTTTCCATCGTCATTCCTTTACTCAACGAACAAGAATCGTTAAACGAATTATACCATTGGATTGCATCGGTGATGCAATCCAATAATTTTTCGTATGAAATACTTTTTATTGATGACGGAAGTACCGATGGCTCTTGGAATACCATAACAGAGCTTGCTCAAAAAGACAGCAACGTAAAAGGAATTAAATTTCAGAGAAATTATGGCAAATCGCAAGCACTTCACGCGGGATTTAAACTTGCACAAGGTGATGTAGTTATCACGATGGATGCCGACTTACAAGACAATCCTGAAGAAATTCCGGAATTATATTATTTGATAAAAAAAGAAAATTACGATCTCATTTCCGGCTGGAAGAAGAAACGATTTGACTCCCTTTTTGAAAAAAATTTACCTTCTAAATTATTTAATTTTGCTGCTCGAAAAACTTCCGGGGTAAAATTACACGACTTCAATTGTGGATTAAAGGCATACAAAAAAGAGGTGATAAAAAACATTGAAGTTACCGGTGAAATGCATCGGTATATTCCGGTACTTTCAAAAAATGCAGGATTTACTAAAATTGGTGAAAAAATAGTACAACACCAAGCCCGAAAATATGGAACCACAAAATTTGGCGTGGAACGATTTATCAATGGGTTTTTAGATCTAATTACTATTTGGTTTCTTTCAAAATTCGGCAAACGTCCTATGCATTTATTTGGCGCTTGGGGAGCTTTTATTCTTTTTGTTGGTTTTGTACTAACCCTCTATTTAGGAATTGACAAACTATTTCTCCATCCATACGGCAGACTGCTTACTGAAAGACCTCAGTTTTTTGTTGCTCTTGTGGCAATGGTAATAGGGTCGCAATTATTTTTAGCAGGCTTTCTTGGCGAAATTATTTTAAGAACAAACAAACAAAAAGACAACTACAAAATTAGTGATGAAATAAATTTGGGGGAAAATATAAAAGCTTCCATATTTTAATTGTAATTATTTTACAATTTATTTCATTACAAAATAGCTACTGTTTTAGATTGTTTACCTTTGTTACTGCAAAATTTTTCTGAACATGATTTATATTAAACCTGAAATTTTGGAAAAAGTCAATAAATGGCTTACTCCTCTTTTTGACGAAGAAACCCAAAATAAAATAAAAGAACTCATTGCCCACGACCCGGAAGAACTGGAAGAAAGTTTTTACAAAAATATTGAATTTGGCACTGGCGGCATGCGTGGTGTGATGGGCGTTGGTGATAACCGAATCAATAAATATACTCTAGGAAAAAACACCCAAGGTATAGCTAACTATATGAAACAGCAATTTCCTGATGAAAACCTTAGAGTTGCCATAGCATTCGATTGCAGACACAATAGCAAAGCATTTGCAAAAATTGTAGCCGATGTTTTTTCTGCAAATGATGTAGAAGTGTTTCTTTTCACCGATTTGCGACCCACACCAGAGCTTTCCTTTGCTGTAAGATATCTTCATTGTCATTGCGGCATAGTGCTTACAGCCTCTCACAACCCTCCGGAATACAATGGATATAAAGTGTATTGGCAAGACGGTGGGCAACTGGTTCCGCCGCAAGATGTTGAAATTATCACCGAAATAAATACCTTAAGCTTTTCTGATATAAATTTTACAGCGAAAGAAGATAAAATTTTCCCTATCGATACAAAAATCGATGCTGCATTTTTAGAAGCTTCTTTGCAAAATAGCGATTTTAAAACCTCTACAAAAGCAAAACAAAACCTAAAAATAGTTTTTACATCCCTACACGGTACTTCTATCGTATTAAATCCGGTAGCATTAGAAAAAGCTGGATATACCGATGTTTCTATTGTTAAGGAACAGGCAAAACCTGATGGTGACTTTCCTACTGTAAAATCACCAAATCCGGAAGAGCCGGAAGCGTTGAAAATGGCATTGCATTTAGCTGACAAAATAAATGCCGATATCGTTATAGGCACCGATCCTGACGGCGACAGATTAGGTATAGCCGTTAGAAACCATCAAGGAAAATTGATTCTCTTAAACGGAAATCAGGTGATGGTTTTAATGACCGATTTTTTATTAGAATACCATCAAAAAAATAATACACTACAAAAAAACGCCTTTGTGGCCTCTACCATAGTTTCCACACCTTTAATGGAGAAAATTGCAGCATATTATCAAGTAGAATGCAAAGTGGGTCTCACCGGATTTAAATGGATTGCAAAAATGATTAAAGACTATCCCAATCAACAATTTATAGGTGGTGGTGAAGAAAGTTTTGGTTATATGGTAAGCGATTTTGTAAGAGATAAAGATGCCGTAACTGCCACATTATTGGCCTGCGAAATTGCTGCACAAGCAAAAGAAAAAAACAGTTCTATCTATAATCGTTTGCTGGATTTATATGTAAAACACGGGTTTTACAAAGAGCATCTCGTTTCCTTAGTTAAAAAAGGAATGGAAGGTGCAGAAGAAATTAACCAAATTATGGCCAATTTAAGAGCAAATCCTCTACAAAAAATTGGAGGATCTAAAGTTATAAGAATAGAAGATTACAGCACTGGCAAAGCACAAAACATGAAAACCGGGACTTTTGAAACCATGGCCGTTCCTGCTTCCAATGTTTTAATTTACCATACCGAAGATGGTAGTAAAATTGCTGCAAGACCAAGTGGAACAGAACCAAAAATAAAGTTTTATATTAGCGTACAACTTCCAATGGCAAAGGCAGAAGATTTTGATTTAATTACTGAAAATTTAGATCAAAAAATTAAATTAATTGTAAAAGATATGAAAATTTAACTTGAAAAATCTACTGCTAAAAACTCTTATACTTTTGTATTGATGAACTACTTCAAAAAAATATTCCGGTTTGCGGGACCCTATAAAATATATGCGGTTTTAAATATTATCTCCAATATTTTTTATGCGCTTTTTGGCACATTGGCTATGGTTTCTTTATTTCCGATGCTATCTGTTTTGTTTGATAACACCAAGCAATTAAACATCAAACCAATTTGGACCGGTATTGGTGACGCAAAAAGTTATGCTGAAAATTCGCTAAATTATTTTGTCACTCAAAAAGCAAATGAAGGGGTTGACGATGTATTAATATTTATGGTAATTCTTGTTATCACCATGTTTTTATTCAAGAATTTCTTTAATTATTTAGCTATGTATTTCATTACTTTTTTGCGAAATGGCGTTTTAAAAGATTTGCGAAATGCCCTGTATAAAAAAACCATTGAGTTGCCCCTCTCCCACTATTCCGAAAAAAGAAAAGGAGATACTATTGCCAGAATAACCAGTGATGTTTTAGAAATACAACACTCCTTTCTTTCCATTTTGGAGTTGATTGTGCGCGAACCTCTTACTATATTATTTACCATTGTAGCCATGTTTCTTATTAGCGTGAAGCTAACCATATTTGTATTTATTTTTATTCCTATTTCGGGCTTCATTATCTCTTTAATAGGAAAATCATTAAAGCGAAAATCGGATAAAGTGCAAAAAGAACAAGGTAATTTTTTGTCTATTTTAGAAGAAACCCTAGGCGGATTAAAAATTATTAAAGGATTTAATGCCGAAACTATTTTCTCAAATAAGTTTGAAGAATCTACAAAAAATTTCTATACTTTTTCTAATAAATTGTTGAATAGGCAAAATCTTGCATCTCCAGCCAGTGAATTTTTAGGAATAAGCGTCATTGCTGTATTATTATGGTATGGAGGGCAAATGGTTCTAGTGGAACAAACCCTACAACCTGAATTATTTATCGTTTACATGGGTTTAGCGTATAATATTTTAACACCGGCAAAAGCTATTTCTAAAGCATCGTATGCCGTAAAAAAAGGAAATGCAGCTGCCGAAAGAATACTAGAAATTTTGGAAACAAAAAACACCATTGAAGACAAACCGAACGCTATTGTAAAACAAACTTTTGACAATTTAATTTCCATTGAAAATATTTTTTTTAAATACAATAATGAAATGGTGTTGAAAAACTTTTCTGTCACCATACCTAAAGGTACCACAGTAGCATTAGTAGGGCAAAGTGGAAGTGGAAAAAGTACAATTGCTAATTTAGTAACCAGATTTTATGACGTCAACCAAGGAGAAATTAAAATAGATGGCATCAATATTAAAGACTTGACAATCCATTCTTTACGAAGTTTGATGGGATTAGTAACCCAAGACTCCATACTCTTTAATGACACTATAAAAGGAAACTTACTTTTAGGTAAAGAAACTGCAAGTGATACGGAAATAATAGAAGCACTAAAAATAGCAAACGCCTGGGAGTTTGTAAAAGACCTGCCCAATGGCATAGAAACCAATATTGGAGACAGTGGTAACAAACTTAGTGGTGGTCAAAAACAAAGATTAAGTATAGCTCGGGCAGTACTAAAAAACCCACCAATAATGGTATTAGACGAAGCTACCTCGGCCCTTGATACCGAAAGTGAACGATTAGTACAAAACGCCCTTGAAAAAATGATGCAAAACAGAACTTCTATTGTCATTGCACACCGTTTATCCACCATACAATCGGCTAATTTAATTGTAGTTTTGTCCAAAGGTGAAATCGTTGAACTGGGAACACATCAAGAATTAATCAGCAGAAAAGGCGTGTATAATGGTCTTATTGAAATGCAATCCTTTGAATAAAAGTACGTTAACAGAATACAAATAATTAAAAAAAGCGAACCTGTTGGGCTCGCTTTTCTTACTTTTAGTCATCACATTTGGGGCTCGTGACAACAGGTTTTTCATAAATAGTGATGTAAATGTATAAAAGAAAAACATATATACCAAAAATATTTTACATTTTGTCGAAATATTTTACACTTTATCGATTTTTTATAATTTATTTATAATTATTTCCTACAAATTTCTATTTATTTTCAATACCATTTTTAATTTTACTTAAACGCATCAAAAATTTATAAAAATAAAGGGCAAGCCTTACAGACTTGCCCTTCCCAAACTTTGTTGACTATTATAATTGGGGCTTATAATAGCAAACGTAACCGCATAAGATGGCTTAAAGATACTAATTTTTTCTTACAAAAAAATTATTTTTACTTTTTAACGTTTTAATTAACCTTTTATCGGCTTTATTTTATAAAAAACAATCCTTTCAAAATTCAATCTTTTTCTATTATCTTTAGTCTAATAAAAAATGAAATTAGAAACCGAAGAAATACTAATTGCCGATTTACAATCTGAAACCAATAGAGATATTGCTTTTAGAGAGTTGATTTCACTTTACAAAGAGCGGTTGTATTGGCATATTCGAAAAATTGTTCTAAACCATGACGATGCAGATGATGTTTTACAAAACACCTTTATAAAAATTTTTAGAAACATTAAAGGTTTTAAAGGTGAAAGCAAATTGTATTCCTGGATGTATCGTATTGCAACCAATGAAGCCATTACATTTATTCATAATAAAGCAAAACATAATCAGGTAAGCTCAGAGAAAGTGCAACAAATAGCCATTAATAATCTGGAGGCTGATGTCTATTTTGAAGGAGACGAAATTCAGTTAAAACTGCAAAAAGCAATAGCTACTTTGCCGCAAAAGCAACAATTGGTTTTTAATATGAAATATTTTGATGAGCACACCTATGAACAACTTTCGGAAATATTAGAAACCTCTGTAGGCGCTTTAAAAAGCTCCTATCATATAGCAGTAAAAAAAATTACAGCATATCTTACTGAAAATTAAACCTTTTACACTATTAGTAGTCTTAATGAACAAATGAACAATAAAAATAATCCTATTAAAAATGCAGGCTTTACTACACCATCCTCTTATTTTGATGGTGTAGAAGAACATGTTTTGCAACTAGTAAAGTTGGAAAAAAATGGTGCTAAAGCTTTACCTTTTAGCATTCCAAACGGGTATTTTGAAACCTTAGAGGGTCATATTTTAGCAAAACTACATCCTATAAAAAAAGAACATAAATTAATTTCACTTATTCACACCAAAGCATTTAAGTATGTAGCAAGTATTGCAGCAATTACTATTTTATTTGTATCTATTTTTGCCGATACTACTATGAGTATGTTTGATTTTGATGCCATTGAACAAAGCCAAATTTCTTATTATGTAGAACAAGGATATATTGATGTATCCGATACAGAATTAGAAATATTAATTTCGGAACAAGCTTTAAACAACAACCTATTAGGGTTGGATATTTCAAAAGAAGAATTGTTTGAATACTTATCTAATTCCTTAGAATACAATACATTATCTATAGAAGGGTATCAGCCTTAATTTATATTGCTAATGCGTGTTTTTTTACATAAAATTCTGAAAAAATTAAAAATTATTACAATGAAAAAATTACAAACTCTTTCCATACTTTTATTCTTGTTTTCCATATCCATCCACGCTCAAGGAGACAAACACGAAAAAATAAGAGCCTTAAAAACAGCTTTTATTACCCAAGAATTAAATTTAACCAGTGCAGATGCCGAAAAATTCTGGCCTGTGTATAATAGTTTTGAACAACGCAAGCACGATTTAAAAGTAAAGGAGCGTGACGAAATTAAAAATAAAATGGATAACGATGTTCTTACCTTGAGTAATGAAGATGCTCAAATTCTATTAGAAAAAATGGAGTATTTCAGAAATGAAGAAACAAAACTTGAAATTGAACTCATAAAAAAACTGAAAGAACAATTGCAACCCATTCAAATTATAAAACTAAAAAAAGCGGAATTTGATTTTAGAATGCAGATGCTTAAAAAGTATCGCGGAGGAAAAAAATAATTTATTCTTTAAATGTTAATTTAGCAATTTTGTTATTCCCGGAGGCAAACGCTACGCTATCATTTACAAACTCGATAGCAAAAAATCCTTCCTTACTTAATTCGCGCCAGTTTTTTCCTTGATCATTGGAATACGAAATTCCTAAAGACCCAACTGCCACAATTTCCTGCCCATTTCTATTCGGAACAAATTTAACAGAAGACCGATAGCCGGGCTCTTTGCCATCACTTACTAATTGCCAAGTTTTGCCACCATCGGTAGTAAGGGCTTTGTTTGAAAAATTATTTTCTTTGTTATTCCAATCGCCCCCAAAAAGGATTCCGGTGTTATCATCATAAAAATCTACACTATATATCCCTGTCATTGCACCACCTTCCACAATTGGTGTATTAAAAACCTTCCAACTTTTCCCTTTATCTGGCGAAAAAAAAACACGGGCTCGCATTCCACCACTTACCATCCACACCTTATCTTCAAAAATCGCAATATTTGAATTACTAGCGGCAAATGCTGCTTCTCCTTTTTCTACTTTTGGCAATACATCACATGATACTTTTTCCCACGAATTACCGCCATCTTTGGTAATAATTACAGAAAGGCAATCGTTTGTTGGATCGCCCATAGCAATTCCTTCTAGGTTATTCCAAAACTTCATAGCGTCATAAAAAACCTTCTCTCCTTCTTCATAATATACCTCCTCCATGGAAGTTGCCTCTTTTTCGTTAAAGCCAATTTTATAAATTACCGCCGGATTGGAAATACTCAATATAAATACAGCCTTATCGGTTTTTGCAATTGCCCGAAAAGACAATAAGCTATCAGCAAATTGAATCGTTGCTAATTTAGGATTCTTGCCATCCACAAAACCAATTTTTCCATTTGATCCGGCAAACCAAACGCCATTTGCATCCACAGGCTGAATGGCACGGATGCTTACAGAGTCGCTATGTACAATCTCAATTTCTACATTTGAAATCGATCTGGATGTGTCTTTTTTATCATCAACACAAGAATATACTATAAAAGAAATAATAACAACGAAACATAAACGCATAGCAGTAATTTTTGATAAATATAAAAACAATTCTTTTAGATTGTGATACCTTTGCCCGGAAGATATTAGATATAGCATTTGAGAAATTAGTTTAAAGTCCTTTTACCTCAATGAAATATTTTAGAATAAAAAAGTATTTTATTTATTATAAAATTAATGAAATTACACCGAAATTTAGTTTTTGCTGCTGTAGATGCATTACAAGAAATCTTTAATGATGGAAAGTATGCCGACAAAGTATTGCAAGGTACCCTAAAAAGAGACAAACGTTGGGGAGCACGTGATAGAAGTTTTATAGCAGAAACCGTTTATGATATCGTGCGATGGAAGCGACTTTACGTGGAAATAGCAGAAGTAAAAGAACCCTTTGACAGGCAAAAAGCATTTCGATTATTTACCGTATGGGCTACCTTGCGTGGTATCACTGTCCCGGATTGGAAACAATTGGAAGAAACCCCTACACGCAGAATAAAAGGAAAGTTTGATGCTTTATCTAAAATAAGAAAATTTAGAGAATCCATACCAGATTGGCTAGATGCATTAGGTGAAAAAGAATTAGGCAAAAAATGGGATGATGAAATAGCAGCCCTCAACCAACAAGCAGATGTAATTTTAAGAGTAAATACCCTTAAAACCACTATAGATAAATTACAAGCCACCCTATTTGACCTCGATTTAGAAACTGAAAAAATAAAAGGCTATCCAGATGCTTTAAAGTTAAAAGAAAGAGCAAATGTTTTTCAAACAGAAGCTTTTAGTAATGGCTGGTTTGAAGTCCAAGATGCTTCCTCACAACTAGTAGCAGAATTTTTAGAAGTTCAACCCGGAATGCGAGTAGTAGATGCTTGTGCAGGAGCCGGTGGTAAAGCACTTCATCTTGCTTCTATTATGGAAAACAAAGGCCAACTTATTGCATTAGATATTTATGCCAACAAACTTAATGAATTAAAAAGACGTGCCAAACGAGCCGGTGCTTTCAACATTGAAACTCGTTTAATTGACACAACGAAAGTGATTAAAAAGCTTCACGAAAAAGCAGACAGAGTTTTAATTGATGCTCCTTGCTCCGGATTAGGCGTTTTAAGAAGAAACCCCGATGCTAAATGGAAATTGCAACCGGAATTTATAGAAAACATAAAAAAAACACAAGCTGAAATATTAGATAACTATTCTAAAATGGTAAAACCGGGCGGTAAGATGATTTATGCTACTTGTTCCATTTTACCTTCAGAAAATGAAAAACAAATTAAAGATTTCTTAAAGCGAGATACCGGAAAAGATTTTACTTTTGCAAAAGAAAAAAAAGTACTGCCAAGCACCTCTGGTTTTGATGGATTTTATATGGCACTTCTTGAAAAAAAATAAAAAAAACACCCCATGAAAAAAATTACATTCTTAGTATTACTTCTTACCAATCTATTATTTTCACAACAAGCCTATTATAACGGTATAGATTTTTCTCTAACGGGAGAGGATTTATATAATGCTTTGCAACAAAGAATATCTAACTACAACCAAAGTTTTAACTATGGTGATGCCAGAGATGTTTTGGTTTTTACGGATGAGGATCCATCAAACTCAAACAATGTGTTGTTAATTTATGGATATAATGACACGGATGGAAACTGTACAACCGATCGATCTAGAGACAAACTAGACTTTGGTGGTTTGGCATGTGAATATAACCGAGAACATGTTTTTGCTCGCACTTTACCGGTGCCTGATATGGGAAATGTGAATAATTCAACTACAGGTATTGGTGCAGATCCTAACAATTTAAGAGCCTCAGACCAACAAATGAATAATAACAGAGGAAGCAAACTCTTCCAAAATGGTTCCGGAACTGCCGGAAATGTTGGAAGTGGCAATTGGTATCCCGGTGATGAATGGAAAGGAGATGTTGCCAGAATAATCATGTATATGTACACCCGTTATGGCAACAGATGTTTACCTAGCTATGTTGGCGTTGGAAATTTACAAGGAACAACTCAAATGTTACAAACATTTTTAGAATGGAATGCTGCAGATCCTGTAAATAGTTATGAAGATCAAAGAAATAATTTTTTAGAAGGTGTTTATCTTAACAGAAATCCTTTTATAGACAATCCTGCATTAGCCACGGTTATTTGGGGTGGCCCACAAGCCGAAGATCGATGGGGAATTTTATCTACCATTGACATCACACCTCCTAGTTTTGTGTTGTATCCAAACCCAACCCTTAGTAATGAAATTTCAATAACCTCAACCGCTACTATTGACGCAGTGGTATTTTATGATATGATGGGTAGAATCGTTCTTGAACTTGTTCAACCTACTACATCTAATAACACCATTCATATTGGCGATATACCCAATGGTTTTTATTTAGTTAAAATCTTTTCTGAGACTAAAAGCATTACAAAAAAAGTACTGGTAAACTAATTTACACAAGTATTTCTATCAAACAAAAAAAAGTGGCTTTCGCCACTTTTTTTTAATTACTATCATTATAAAAAACTATTTTACTAAAATTCTTTTTACCGTACTATAAGAACCGTTAAATACCTTCACTAAATAAGTGCCGGTAGTTACCGTTTCAAAATTTAACAGGGTTTTATACCCATTTTCAAAGACGGACATTTTAGCACTTGTGATTTTTTGACCCAGTATATTATATACTTCCACACTCATTTCACCTAAATCTGTTTTAGGCTGAAATAAAACTTCATAAATTCTAGTACCAATAGGATACACTAAAAAGTCTGCATCATAAAAATCATTTTGTGCAACAGATAAGGTGCCGTCTAAAAGAGTAACGGTATAATCCTCTGTTTCTCCCCAAGTAAAATCAACACAAGGGTCGTTTATAGTTCCTTCAGACGTAACCCAACCTACACGAGCTCGCAACAAGTGAGTCCCTAATAAATTAATATCGTTAGGTATAACAAAAGAAGAAGTATAACTCACACCGGAATTAGGAAGTGGAAAATCAAAAATAACGCGTTCGCTTACTTCAAAAACCTGATTGTCATTATAATCCACCCAAACTGATAATAACTGATTAGCAAACCCAGATCGGGCTATTACATTAACCTGAGTATCAATATCTAATTCAGTATTCAAGGAAGTGAAATCGCCAAAACCGTTTGGCGAACAAGTAGTTGCATTATCTATAGTTCCTATGGAAAAACGAGTTAATCCATCACCTAAAGTACAATTACCCGTTGGTGAACATTGTTGATTTTGAATAGTTACCTCATAAGTATCATTAGCACTGTCACCATCACCAGCTAATAAGGTAGAAGAAGAAATAACATAAGTGCCTAAAGCTGAAAAATCTCCTGTTTGGGTAAAAGAAAAATCCAGTTGTTCTAAAGAATTTAATGTATTAGTTATGGTTTCTACCACCGGAGTACCTCCGTCAATACTGTAAGAAACATTAAAATTAGATTGCGGATTAGCACCAAAGTTTTTTACTCTCACAACGATGGTTTCTTGTCCAAGACCTTCTCCGGTAGTTGGGCTTAATATATCCACCACACCTACATCATTTGTAAGTAAATGTGTCACATTTTTAGTAAAACTGTCATTTCCTGGAAACTCATCTCCTGCTAGGTTAGTTCGTGCTGCAATAACATACGTTTGCCCTTGATTAGATAAATCAACTGTTTGCGCAAAAGTATAGTTTGCCGTTTCGTTAGGATTAATTGTCCCTACAAAATTTTCGGTGGCCACTAAATTTCCATCCACTCTCAATTCTAATGGAAAATTGGTTTGTGCATTTAAACCAAAATTTCTAACAGAAACTTGAACACTTTCGTTAGCGGTTAGAATTCCGTCATTTGGATTTAAAATAGTATTTACGCCCAAATCGTTATTAAATCCTCCTGAAAGACTAAAAGAAGCAATTCTGGTACGCCAAAAATTATTCGAACTAAAATACTCGCCTGTAAACCAAAACGTAAAATTATCAGGATCCATCGTTAAATGGGTATAATCACCAAATCTGTTAGAATTAGTTTGAACTCCTATTCCGTCTATAATAGTGGTTTCAGCAACAGTCATTTGACCGAGAGGATCTCCATCAAATCTTCCTGTATATCTAATTCCAACGGGTAAAGTACCACTGGCTATCTGAAATCCCATTCCCATATTACCGGCAGCATCCATGGCTAAACTACCCATAAATCTGCTATTGTTATCAGCAGGCGCATAGGTGCCTTCCTGAAAAATAGTCCAAGGGTTTACACCGTCTGTTCGTAACTCTATCCATCGAATACCACTTCTATCATTGCCGTCAACATCTACATTAAAAGTTACAGTCATAGAATTGTGGGTTGTAAATTCCCGATAATTTACCATGTAGGAAATTACACCTGCTATCATATCTATTTTTTGACCTGTTCCGGGCTGATTGACATCTCCCGTTCCGAAAGGGGCAAAAGTTGATTCAAACGGTTGTGTTGGAATTTCTAATGGCGCTGAAATGGTAGAATTTGAAGACGTATTCCAGTCCATGGTAATTTCCCAAATTTTTAAATGATCAAAAGTTACTCCAGACCAACCATCATCTTGAAAATAAACGATTTGTCCTGGAGTATTAGGAGTAAAACTTGTTCCCAATAAATGAGCAGGATTCGGGCTTCTTACCGAGTTTGGATTATTGACAATTCCCGGTAAATTAAATCCCACAATTTGAGGATTTGCTCCCCCAGCTAAAATCACGTCTCTTTCTAAAACATAGGTGGTATTTCCGGTAAATTTATTGGCTGTCATATAGTAACCATCTGGCCATACCGAATATTTAGGATAATCAGGAAAAGCATTAAGTGGAAACTCATAAAGATTATATGCTCCTGTTGGATCTGCTGTTTCTGAAACAGCAATAAGTAGAGCATTGTTAGAAGTTCTAAACTGACTCACAAAAAAACGATCTGCTAGTTGGTCATAAAGTACAATTGGGTCTCCACTATTTACCCCATTTTGAAAAAAATCACCTAAGGAAATGGGTCCAAAAAGCAAAGTCCCTGTTTTATCAAAAATTTTAATCCCCAAGTTGAAGGCATGTACATAATGATTTGGTCCTACTGCGCCAGTTGGGTCGGGTGGTAAGGCACCACCTTCAGATACAGTTGCACCGTCAAAATTTTCTTCTAAAGCAAAGGATGTTATTCCTCCAAAGTCGGTTTGTGCGTTTGGCTCTCCAAACAACGGCAAAGCATTGGCATTCACTTTTCGAGGTGCACGTAATCTGTTTCTAATAATTCGTGCCTCGGTATTATCTCTCACTGGAGGAATTCCGGCAGTTGGCATTTCACTTAAAGGCATCGTTTTTCCTAAAAAGACACCTTGTGAAATAAATTCAGGTGCTTCTTGTGCTTGCATAAATGCAAAACAAATAAAGAAAAACAATATCATTTGTATTCTTTTTTTCATAATAAAGTTTTGGTTTTAAATTTAGCTTACTAAAGTACTATTATTAATCTAAAAAAAATAAGTTTCTTTAAATTTTTACTATACTATTTAAACAATAATAGACAACCATTAACCAATATGTATAGAAATAAATTACCTTTGCACTTGTTCAAAATCTGAAACATTTATTCTATAATGATCCTCTTTTTCTCCAAGCAAAACCTTACTATTTATGCGGTTCAATCGCTACATAATCTCAGTAAAACCGATATACAAAAATTAAACTGGCTTTTTGGTGACACTTCATTAAATGAAAAATCATTACTAACAGCAGGTATAGATAGGTGTTTTATTGGTCCTCGCTCCGCTATGATAACTCCTTGGAGTACTAATGCCGTAGAAATAACCCAAAATATGGCGATTGAAGGTATCGTTAGAATTGAAGAATTTCATATCGTTCTTAAAACCCAAGCCGATTTTGACCCTATGCTTTTACAAAAATACGATACCCTCGATCAGGATGTCTTTACCATAAATATTCAACCTGAGCCTATTTTAGAAATAACAGATATTGCTGCATACAACAAAGACGAAGGTCTCTCTTTAAATCAAGAAGAAGTCACTTATTTACAAGATCTTTCAAAAAAACTAGAAAGACCCCTGACAGATTCCGAAGTTTTTGGATTTTCACAAGTAAATTCAGAACATTGCCGTCATAAAATTTTCAATGGTACTTTTATTATTGATGGGAAAGAAAAACCCAGTTCTCTTTTTAAACTTATCAAAAAAACAGCTACTGAAAATCCAAATACCATTATTTCGGCATATAAAGACAATGTAGCCTTTATCGACGGTCCAACGATTGAACAATTTGCACCAAAAAGTGCAGACAAACCTGATTTTTACGAAAAGAAAAACTACCATAGTGTTATTTCACTTAAAGCAGAAACCCACAACTTTCCTACTACTGTAGAACCTTTTAATGGTGCTGCTACAGGAAGTGGTGGTGAAATAAGAGACCGTCTTGCAGGTGGAAAAGGCTCTTTGCCTCTTGCCGGAACAGCTGTTTACATGACTTCCTACTCTCGTCTGGAAAAGAACCGACCTTGGGAACAAAATTTCAAAGCCAGAAAATGGCTTTACCAAACACCTTTAGACCTATTAATTAAAGCTTCCAACGGTGCATCTGATTTTGGAAATAAATTTGGACAACCACTTATTGCGGGTTCTGTGCTAACTTTTGAACATAAAGAATCCCTCTCCAACTCCCCAAAAGAACCAGAAGCTGAACCAAGACTTTTGGGTTATGATAAAGTCATCATGATGGCAGGTGGCATTGGATATGGTAAAAAAGACCAAAGCATCAAAGACAAACCCAAAGCAGGCGATAACATTGTTATATTAGGTGGCGATAATTATCGCATAGGAATGGGCGGAGCTGCAGTATCCTCAGCAGATACCGGCGCATTTTCCAGCGGTATCGAACTCAATGCCATTCAACGGTCCAACCCAGAAATGCAAAAGCGCGCTGCAAATGCCATACGTGCTATGGTTGAAAGGGATGTAAATCTCATAGTTTCCATCCACGATCACGGTGCAGGAGGCCATTTAAACTGCCTTAGTGAGTTGATAGAAGAAACAGGAGGAAAAATAAATTTAGATGCCCTTCCAGTTGGCGACCCAACCCTTTCCGCAAAGGAAATCATTGGGAATGAATCGCAGGAACGCATGGGTCTTGTCATTGGCAAAGAAAACACCGCCACCTTGCGCCGCATAGCTGAACGGGAGCGCGCCCCAATGTATGAAGTAGGAACAGTAACCAGTGACAACCGTTTTGTTTTTGTTTCAAAAGCGGGGAAAAGCCCAATGGATTTGGCACTAGCAGACATGTTTGGCAGTTCGCCAAAAACCATTATGAAGGGTATAACGGTAAGAAGAAACTATCCGACATTACACTATGATGCAAAAAAAATAAAATATTATCTAACTCAAGTGCTTCAGTTGGAAGCCGTGGCGTGTAAAGACTGGCTTACTAATAAAGTAGATCGTTGTGTTACAGGTCGTGTTGCCAAACAACAATGTGTAGGTCCATTACAAATTCCACTTAACAATTGTGGGGTTATGGCATTAGATTATAACGGTAAAGAAGGCGTAGCAACCAGTATAGGGCACTCGCCTATTTCGGGATTAATTGATCCTATAGCCGGCTCGCGAAATTCTATAGCAGAAGCTCTTACAAATATTGTTTGGGCGCCTTTAAAAGATGGACTTCAATCAGTTTCTTTATCAGCAAACTGGATGTGGCCTTGCAATAATGAAGGTGAGGATGCTCGATTGTATGAAGCTGTTGAAGCTGTTTCGCAATTTGCCATTGCTTTAGGTATCAATGTTCCTACAGGAAAGGATTCCCTTTCTATGAAACAAAAATATCCCGATGGTGATGTGATTTCACCCGGAACAGTAATCATTTCAGCAGCAGGAAACTGCGATGCAATAACCCAAGTGGTAGAGCCTTTGCTCCAAAAAGGAAAAGGCAGTATTTACTACCTCAACCTTAGTAAAGACGGCTTCAAATTAGGCGGTTCTTCGTTTGCTCAAATCCTCAACGAAATTGGCAATGAAGCACCTTCGGTGAATGATGCATCTTATTTTAAAAACACCTTTAATACGATTCAAGACTTAATTCGAAACAATCATATCGCTGCCGGCCACGATATTTCTTCAGGCGGATTGTTAACGGCACTTTTGGAAATGTGTTTTGCAGACACAAATCTTGGTGCTGACATTATCCTACCCAACCACTCCAAAGGAGGGGCTTTTGAAACTGATGATTTGATTAAAATTCTCTTTGCTGAAAACAGTGGCTTACTAATTCAAGCAAATGAAGACGTTGCTATCGAAAATACTTTCGCAAAAGCCAATATTGAAGCATATAAAATAGGAACTGTAACCGAAAGCGATTCTATTAACATTACTCACGGAAGTACTTCGGAAATATTTTCTATTTCCGAAATGCGAGATATTTGGTATAAAACCTCCCATCTTTTAGACAGAAAACAAAGCAGTATTTCAAAAGCCGACGAACGCTATGAAAATTATAAAAATCAACCTTTAAATTATACTTTTCCAACTAAATTTAATGGAAATTTACCAGAAATAAATACAACAAAACCTAGAATAAAAGCTGCCATTCTTCGTGAAAAAGGCAGCAATAGCGAACGCGAAATGGCTAATGCCATGTACCTCGCCGGTTTTGATGTGAAGGACGTGCATATGACCGATTTGATTTCAGGTCGGGAAACGTTAGAAGGCATACAGTTTATCGCTGCTGTTGGTGGATTCTCAAACAGTGATGTTCTAGGAAGTGCCAAAGGTTGGGCCGGTGCTTTTCTCTACAACGAAAAAGCCAACAAAGCATTGAAAGACTTTTATGCTAGACCGGATACCCTATCCCTTGGAGTTTGCAACGGTTGCCAATTATTTATTGAATTAGGACTCATCAATCCTGACCATGATGAAAAACCTAAAATGCTACACAACGACAGTGGTAAGTTTGAGTGTAACTTCACTTCGGTGGAGATTGCTGAGAATAGATCGGTCATGCTTTCTACCCTTGCCGGAAGTAAACTAGGTATCTGGGCAGCTCACGGTGAAGGCAAATTTAGCTTTCCTTATGGTAAAGAAAAATACAACATTGTGGGAACGTATGGCTATGAAGGCTATCCCGCCAACCCCAACGGTTCTGATTTTAACACAGCAATGTTAACTAGCGATGATGGCAGACATCTGGTAATGATGCCTCATCTTGAACGCTCAACTTTCCCCTGGAATTGGGCACACTACCCCAAAGACAGAAACGATGAAGTGTCGCCTTGGGTTGAGGCGTTCTTAAATGCGCGGGAGTGGTTGGAGAAGAAATAAACTAAAAGCTTTTATAGATTAACCGTTTGCAGGAAACTGTAAGCGGTTTTTTTTTGAAACAAATTGTAAATTACCATCTATCCACTCAAAAAAACCATTCATCAATTTGTCGCTATATAGCAGGCTGATCCACAGTAGTTTTGTCTCATAAACCTTTAATACACACTATTATGAAAACATTATCTACTTTACTTTTAGTTTTAACTATGAATTTTACAATCGGATTGGCCAACATAATGGCGCAACCGCCAAATGATTTAATTGAAGATGCTATAAATCTTGGGTTTGGCCCCATTCCTTATGATGAAGCTGCAGTTGACTTTCCAAATGCAACAAACACAAATGACAATACTCCTGGGGGAACAGGATGTGCATTATCTCAAGCCGGCATTTGGTATAAGTTTACAGCCACAAAAGTGGGAACGGTTACTGCTGGAATTTTTAATCCGAATGGAGCTGTAGTAATTTTCTTTGAAGGACCTGAAACAGGTGTTACCTCAGGAATGCAACTTACCCATGTCAATCAGGGAAATAATCCATGTGCCTCAAATCCATTAGCCAGTATTCAAACTACCATTGGAACTACCTACTATCTTTATATGAGAAACACCGTAGTATCAGATGTAGGCATAGACACATCAACCATTTTTAAAATTCCTGATAACGATTTGATTGAAAATTCAATAAGTATGAATGACGTAACTATGCCTTATGTGGAAGAAAATATACATTTTTTAATGTCGACAAACACTAATGATGGAGGGCAAACGAACTGTACATCTGGAAATTTTCCCGGGATTTGGTATAAAGTAACACCAAATCAAGAGGGTCAAATCAGCGCACTCATGAGTAGTGCAGAACCAGATACTATACTTATCATATATGAATCAAACAATCCCAATGCAACTACAGGAACACAATTAACCTGGGTAGATCAACCATTAAATCCCTGTGGTGTTGGCAACTTTGCTATCGTTGATGCTGTAGTAGGAAAAACATATTATTTTTTCGCATTATCAGGAGACCCTTATGCAGATATTGTTATAGATACCAGCCTGGTATTAAATACACCCGACAACGATATCCTAAATTTTAATTTCTATCCCAATCCTGTGATTAACCAATTAAATTTTAATTCAAAATCAACAATTGACAACCTTAAAATCTATACCCTTTTGGGTCAGCAGGTTTTGAATCAAGACATCAATAATACCTCTGGTTCAATTGATATGAGTCAATTATTAAAAGGTATGTATCTGGCAGAAATATCTTCAGGTGACTCTAAGACCATTGCAAAAATCTTAAAAAAGTAACCGTTATGGAATATTTTATTTTAATCTTATTAGTTGCTTTTATAGCCATTGCCGCAAACAATCAGGATAAAGTAGGCAAACTTGAAAAAGAAGTCCAGGACCTTAAAAGCAAGCTTAATTCCATTGGACTCTAACATAGAAGAAAATTGTTTAGTTAGTATGTTTATCTAAATGCTGTTTTGTAGCTAATGCAAGACAGCATTTTTTAAACAATTAAAAATAATTAACTACATTTAAAATAACCATGTATTAAAAATAAATACTAAGATGTGAAAAAATCCTCTACATATACAACAAAATTAAACCTGGATCAATTTGAAGAAATATTAATTTACTTCACTACATCCATTCATAAAAAAAACACAGAGGAAGAAGTTCTATGGAATCTGGCTAAAAATTGCATAGCCAAACTTGGTTTTGTAGATTGTGTTATTTATCTACTGGATCAGCATACCAACATACTCATTCAAAAAGCGGCATACGGACCTAAAAATCCAAAAGATTATGAAATCTATGAACCCGTCCATATCTCCATCGGGCAGGGAATTACAGGAACTGTAGTTCAAACCGGAAAAGCTGAAATAATTTTTGACACTTCGCAAGACCCTCGCTATATCGAGGATGATGAAATGCGATTTTCAGAAATATGTGTCCCTATCATTGCCAATGAAGAAATTCTGGGGGTTATAGATTGCGAACATCCACAAAAAAACTTTTTTACAGAACAACACCTGCGCATTTTAAAAACAATTGCTTCCATTTGTGGTATTAAACTACATCAAATAAGAACCGAAAAAAAAGCACTCCTTGAACAACAGCAGCGACTTAAGATTCAAAGTGAAATGGCTGACCTCAAGTTAAAAGCCTTTCAGTCGCAAATGAATCCGCATTTTGTATTTAACACCCTTAATGCCATTCAGTATTTTATAACATCAGATGAAAAAGTAAGAGCACTTAACTATTTATCGGTTTTCAGTAAACTCATAAGGTATTATCTTAAAAATTTTGAGAAAGAAACCATTTCCCTAAGCGATGAAATCGCCATGCTGACCTGGTATTTAACTTTACAAAAGCTTCGGTATGACCAGCGGTTTGAATTCACCCTTCACAAAGTATTAAATACCACAAAAGCAGACGCCCGCATACCATGTTTTGTGCTTCAAACCTTGCTGGAAAATATTATTGAATTCTCTATTTTCAATAATAAGGAACAGGCTGTTATCAATATATATTTTAAAATTAGCAAAGAAAAAGTAGAGTTTGATGTTGATTTTAACTTTAAAAACTCACGTTCCGGAAAAACAAATTACCTTCCGGAATACAGAAAAGAGATTTCAAAATGGCAAGACCAAATTAGAATGCTTAATTTAACGAAGAATTTTAACATCAAAAAAAGAGTTTTACTAAAAACAAAAGGGAATAAGGAATTTTCAGGCGGGCAAGTAGTTTTGTGCCTTCCGAATCTGTTATAATCATGAAATCAAACCTGACATATTTGATTTATGCACTTTGCTTATTATATGGAAGCATTTCATATGCACAACAAACTGAGGAATTTCAAATCCCTTTTAAATTATTAAAAATAAGCCAGGATACCCTGAAGGTTGACTATATTATCGATAATGCCCCTGCTTTGTTTTCATGTCCAAAAAAAGATTTAAAGAGTACTCCCGGCGACATCTTTTGGGTCCAACTAGATTTTTCTGAACATCTCAATGTCTTAAGCCAAAAGGAAAGATGGTATGTTTATATAGAATACTTCAACAAAGCAAAAGTATATTATCAAAATCAAAATGCTATTGGTTCAACCATTTTGGGTAGTTTTGAAACCGGAAATAAATTTACTGGCGAATTTTCTTTTACTCAAGAACAACTTATAGACTCTAAATATCTGTATTTAAAGGTTGAAAAACTAAATGTCAAATACAATATAAGCAACCATACTTTTGTATGTTATAGTGAAACGGTACAGTATTATAAACAGAATTATATATCCGGGTTTCATTTTAAAAGTAAGGCATTAACACATTTCTTTCTTGGCGTTTCGCTCATCATCATAATCATTGCATTGACTATATATTTTATCAACAGAAAAAAAGAATATCTGTTATATGTGCTCTATGTAACTTGTATGACTGTATATTTTGGAAGGTTTGTTTTTGAATCGTATACAAATACATTTGGCGGCTTTTCTTTTACCACTTTTTTTCTGAACAATTTTTTTGAAATACTTTCTAATATATTTTATATACTCTTTGTAAAATATTATCTAAACACGCGTGAATTCTATCCAAAACTCAACACAGGCATTCATTTTGCAATAGTGTTTTTAACGGCTTTATTGCTTCTTGACAGTATTGTGTTATTGATGCAGAATTTTAGTTTACACGCATTTTTGCTGGATATAAGAGCATTTATCATAACAGCTTTTGTTGTTTTGAGCATTGTTTATCTTTTGTTTCATTTAAAACATAAACTCACCTATTTTATTATTTTTGGCTCCTTTTTTTACTCGGCAGGATCTGTAATGGTGTTTTTAACAGGCTATGCATATTATATAAAAACAGGAGCACTTATTGAAATTATCATTTTCGGTCTTGGATTGGGCTATAAAATTAAACTCGAGCAGGATGAAAAATTCAGGCTGCAAGAAGAGTCCATCAACAATTACATCAAAGCCTTACGGGCACAAATGAATCCGCATTTTATTTTTAATTCGCTCAGCTCCATACAGCATTTGGTGTTGAAAAGCGACACCCCGGCAGCCCTGAAATATTTGTCTAAATTCAGCCAGTTGATGCGGTCTACCCTGGAAAATTCTATTGAAAAAAACGTCACTTTGGCTGAGGAAATCAAACTATTGCAAACCTACATCGATTTGGAATCGCTTCGTTTTGACGGCAATTTTTATTATGAAATCCAAGTAGAAAAACACCTTAATACCCATTTGCTTGAAGTGCCCCTACTCATCATTCAACCCTTTGTTGAAAATGCCATACTGCACGGCTTGATGTATAAAAAAGATGGTGAAAAAAAATTGACCATTTCTTTTTCTGAAAATGCCAGTCACATCATCGCCACGATAGAAGACAACGGTATTGGTCGAAAAACCAGTAAGGCATTGCAGGAAAAAAGTGCCAAACCTGGCAAGATTTCACGTGGTATGGAACTCACTCAAAAACGTATAGAAATAATAAAGACCCAACCTGAAAAAGCCGGCTCCTATGTTATAGAAGACCTGACAGACAATTCCGGAAAGCCATCAGGCACAAGGGTAATTGTAAAAATTCCAAAAAATTAAGCCTATGCAATTAAAAGCAATCATAGTAGAAGACGAAAAACATAGCCG
This sequence comes from Flavobacteriaceae bacterium CG2_30_34_30, assembly GCA_001873105.1. Taxonomy (GTDB): domain Bacteria; phylum Bacteroidota; class Bacteroidia; order Flavobacteriales; family Flavobacteriaceae; genus Planktosalinus. The sequence continues at coordinate 52,468 of MNYN01000029.1, forward strand.
TGAAACACTCAAGAACCTACTGGAAAAATTCTGTGAGGGTGTGGGGGTGATTGGTTTGGCTTCCTCAGTCAAAGAAGCACTCGACATCATTCCTAAGTCAAATGTGGACGTGGTTTTTATGGACATTGAGCTGCAATCGGGAACCGGATTTGACATACTTACTCAACTACCAGAAATCAATTTTGAAGTCATCTTCACCACTGCTTTTGACCAATATGCCATCAAAGCGGTGAAATTCAGTTCGCTGGATTATTTACTAAAACCCATCGATCTGGAAGAATTGCAACTCGCAGTTGAAAAAGCAAAAAAAGTGAAAAACAAAGAAGAATATAACCAACAATTAAAAACATTACTACAAAACATCAAACAGCCCAAACTCTCCAAAATCTGCCTTGCTACTTCAGATGGATTTGAATTTATCAACACACAGGACATTCTCTATTGTGAAGCCGGTGGCTCTTACACCACATTTGTACTTTCAGATGGAAAAAAAATACTGGTTAGCAAACATCTTAAAGAGTATGAAAACCTGTTAACTGACAATCACTTTATGCGTGTACACAACAGCTATCTCATCAATCTAAAAGAGGTCAAGAAATATGTCAAATCAGATGGTGGATATATTGTTATGAATAATAAGGATATTGTTAGTATTTCCAGAAGCAAAAAAGACGCATTTCTGGATGCTATGCAATAGAGGCTATAAATTTTAAATCCTTTTAAAATTATAAAACATAAACTCCTCATTTTTTCTTATTTTGCATAGCATAAATACGAAATTAATATGAACACTGTGACACGTCTGTTTGAATTCCACTATTACCAACTCCTAAAAAACAACCTACCCCATTCCCTTACGGAAAGGAAAAATATAATCTTGTAGCCACTTATGGTTATGATTGTTTTCCTGCAAATTCAAATGATTCTGATTTTAACACAGCAATGTTAACTAGCGATGATGGCAGACATCTGGTAATGATGCCCCATTTAGAACGTTCTACTTTTTCGTGGAATTGGGCACACTACCCCAAAGACAGAAACGATGAAGTGTCGCCTTGGGTTGAGGCTTTTGTAAACGCTAGAAAGTGGCTGGAAACTACTATTAATAAATAATATTTCACA
>MNYN01000041.1 GCA_001873105.1 Flavobacteriaceae bacterium CG2_30_34_30
CCGCATTCCGGTTTGCAACATTACCAAACGGGTTTCAATAGGTTGTAGTTTAGGTGCTGAGGTAACGCCGGGAATATTAGTGGCTTTTACAATTTCATCCCAAATATCATCGGGGTTTTTGATGTGTTCGCGCCAGTTTCGGTAATATTCTCCCTTTTTGTCTTCAATTAGGTTTTCCTGGGAAATTTTTTGATTTATAGCGTCTTTATTGCTTAAAGTATCACCGGATTTAAGAATAAATCTTTCCTTTTTATCTACCTTGAATGCTAAAGGTTTTCCATTTTCAGAAAGGATATATTTGGGTTTGTAATTAATGATATTTTCATACATAGAAATAGGTGCCGGATCCAGAGCACTTTCCACCCTACCTAATTTTCCAACGGCTACATCTACTTCTGGAATATTGGTAATTGCCATATCCAGTTTCTGTAAGGTTTCTTTGGATGCTTCAATTCCCGCGTGGGGCATAGATGTAGGCATCAGCAAAAAGCTTCCTTCATTTAAGGAGGGCATAAATTCTTTCCCAACCCCGGGAAAAATATCGGTCATTCCTGTCCAAACCGAAGTAGTTCTTACATTCCATCCCACTTTATCAAATCCGTTGGCGGCAAACCCGAAGATTTTTGGGAAACCAAGCCAAATTAAAATTCCAAAGAAAATGGTGATTATTGGCACCATCAGGAATTTCTTTTTATTGACAAGACACCAACTTAAAATAGGTTCATAAAATTTAACCATACTCATTAAAATCCCTAAAACAATTGCCAATAATACAATTACAAAAATATAGTTGGAAAACACCGAATTTTGATGTCCCAACGGAAGCCATTCTTCTGTTAAAAAAAACAGAGTTACAGCAACAATAATAAACAAGGTGATTTGGGTGGAATACTTTCCTAAAAACTGTGGATTTCTATCTTCCACCAATCTTATAGCCCCAATAACGACCAGTGCAAGTGGCAGCCAGAAGCTAAAATAAATTGCCAAAAACAAGCCTGCAACTATCAGGATGATGTTCCATATCCGCACCATCCTGGCTTTTTGGATCCTGATATTAAATGCAAAGTAAGACAGCATAGGCAGGATTAGTATTCCGATGATAAAGGAAGCTACAAGTGCAAAGGTTTTTGTAAAAGCCAAGGGTCTGAACAATTTTCCTTCGGCATTTTCCATAAAAAATACGGGTAGAAAACTCACAACGGTAGTTAAAAGAGCCGTGGTCACAGCCGGAAAAACTTCCATGGTAGCCTCATGAATAATGGCCAGAAGCCGGGCTCCTTTGGCATCCTTGTTTTCGGGCATTTCCAGATGCCTAATGGTATTTTCCACAAAGATGATCCCCACATCAACCATCACCCCAATAGCAATAGCTATTCCAGAGAGTGCCACCACATTGGCATCTACCCCAAAATAACGCATGGCGATAAAGGTCATTAAGACTCCAACAGGCAACAAACTGGAAATTAAAAGGGATGCCCTTAAATTGAGTACCAAAACGAGAATTACGATAATACTGATCAGGATTTCGTGGGAAAGGGCGTTTTCTAGGGTGCCAATGGTTTCGTGAATGAGCTGAGTTCTGTCGTAATAAGGAACTATGGTGACTTTGCTTACCGTCCCATCAGCCAGGGTTTTTTGGGGCAATCCAACAGATATTTCCTCAATCCTTTTTTTGGTATTTTCAATTGCCTGCAACGGATTTGACCCATAGCGAGCCACAACCACGCCACCCACAACATCGGCACCGCCTTTGTCTAAAATCCCGCGTCTTTCGGCTGGTCCTAGATGCACTACCCCCAAATCCTTGATCAGGATTGGCTTGTTATCTTTTTCGGTAACTACAGAATTTTCAATATCCTCAACAGATTTTATATACCCCAGCCCACGAACCAGATATTCCACTTTGTTTATTTCCAAGGTTTTTGCACCAATATCTCGGTTGGAATTTTTCACAGCCATCATTACCTGATCAATTCCAACGTTATAGGCTTTCAGCGCATCGGGGTTTACATCAATCTGGTATTCCTGAACAAATCCACCCACTGAGGCAACTTCCGAAACGCCCGTGGTACCGCTTAATCCGAGTTTTACATAAAAATCCTGTATGGTACGCAATTCGTGCAAATCCCATCCTCCGGTTACATTTCCTTGAGGATCGCGTCCTTCCAGAGTGTACCAAAATACCTGTCCCAATCCCGTTGCATCAGGTCCCATAGAAGGAGAAACACCTTGCGGCAATACATTAGCGGGAAGGGAATTCAATTTTTCCAAAACACGGGTCCTGGACCAGTAAAACTCTACATCCTCTTCAAAAATGATGTAGATAATAGAAAACCCGAACATCGAGGTGCTCCTTATGGATTTGACTCCGGGAATTCCAAGTAAGGAAGTAGTTAAGGGATAGGTAATCTGGTCTTCAATATCCTGGGGAGATCGGCCGGACCAATCGGTAAATACAATTTGTTGGTTTTCCCCTATATCCGGAATGGCATCTACGGGTACTGAATCTTTGGGAAGAAAACCTGTATCCCAGCCAAAGGGAGATGTCACCAACCCCCAACCTATGAAAGATGCAAGCAGAAGTACGGTAACCAAACGGTTGTACAGAAAATATTTTATGAGTTTATCAAACATTTTTTTGATTATTTTTAATGATATAATCCTGAAAGGGCATGGCAAATGATTTAAAAAAAACCACAACAATGCTTTAACGCCGGGAGCTAAATGCTTCGGCGGTAAAAAAATCGTTAAATAATCAAATAAGGAAAGTGTCGTTAAGAACTGGAATGTCCTTGACTATAAGGGGTGGGGTATAATTTTTATAAGGAATTATCTGTTGTGGTAAACCCTCAAATAAATTGATATAAGAAAAAGAGAATGCAGTAAAAAATACCTGTTGATCAAACTCCAAAGAGGAAAAAGACAACTTGAGTTGATCTTGACCTTCCACAGTAATATTTTGATTACTGCAACAATTTTCTTCGTCCATCATCATTTTTTCCGAAGAGGAATGCATCTCCATACCACAAGATGTTGCTTTTGCAAAAACCGCTTGATCTACTAATAAACTTCCACAGTAATGCTTATCTACAGTAAATGAGAACGTAGAAACCAACACCAAAAGTGCCATCAAAGAAGACGTTATTTTTTGAAAAATCCGTTTCATTAAAAGCAAATGTAGTCAATTTTTTAATACAAAAATTATTTTATACTTCTCTTAACTATTTGATTGTAAGTTTGTGATAATAAAAAGCAGGCAATAGAAATAAAATAAAAATAGGTTGAATTAAAAAACGACGCACATAAAAAAGCAGGTTGTAATTGCTTTCCGGCGAAGCATTTAAAACCAGATAAGCCATCCAAGGGAGAAGAATAACAAGCGCCAAAACAAACAAAAAAAAGGAAAACTTAATCACATCTTTATCTTTGAAAATTACATAAAGTATGGCAAGTGAAATCAACATATTTAATGCATAGCGAAAAACGGTGTTAAGCAGTAATAAAGTAACATTTACTTGAGGAACTTTTTTTAATAAATAATCCTGTTTAAAAAAAGGAATTAAAGGGTCATAAAACAATTCCGTTTCAAAAAGTCGTTCCAAAACCAGAAGCATAATTAAAAAAAGGACGCAAATAATCCTAATTACTTTATATTTCGAGTTAGGCTTGTGCATCAGAAACTTGTTTCGTTGGTATTTTTCGAATCCAAAATACCCAAAGCAAAAAAACCATTCCATAAATAATAGCTGGAAAGATAACGCCGTGTAAAATTTCTTCATGCTGTGGATATTCATATAAGGCAATAGCTAAAAGTACGATTCGAAATAAATTAGCGCAATAAAGCAATACCGAACCAACAAAAATATACAATAAAGTGGGTTTGGTTTTTTGATAAAAAGCAACTATAAAAGCAATAAACAACACAATAACACTTAAGGCATTACAACCTTCCACAATGCGCGCAAGATATTTATCGTTAATCAGCAACTTCATGGAAGCCTCATTTTGGTGCGGGATTATTTCTGTTTTATAACCAAATGCCGATGTCAGCACAGAAGCTTGTTTTGCCACTAAGTGGGTTATAGGATCAGGGTAATAGGTTTCCGATTTTCCGAAATGCAAATACCCATTATACAAAATACTAAGCACTATATAGGTGCCCAAAAAAAGCACTAAAAACCGAATAACCAATTTGTATTTTAGGAAAAGTTCTTTCAAAAATAAATTTTTTTGTAGTAACAAAAATATATAAAACCAATGGCATTGTGGTATTATGATTTTAAATACTTTTGCAAAAACATTTTACCATGTCCTTTAAAAATTTAAAACCTGAAATTTCTGTAATAGTAGCATCTAATCATTTATCAACGGATCAAAAACTCACCAAAGTTTGTGAACTTCTCCAAGAAAAAGTTTCTTACTATACTTGGGTTGGTTTCTATTTTGCAAACAAAGCAGAGAAAACTTTGCACCTAAAAGCCTTTGCCGGAGATCCTACAGAGCATACTGTTATTCCATTTGGAAAAGGTATTTGCGGACAGGTTGCTGTTTCAAACACCAATTTTGTCGTACCTGATGTCAAAGCTCAGGATAATTATATTGCGTGTAGTATAACCGTTAAAGCAGAAATTGTAATTCCATTATTCAAAGATGGAAAAAACATCGGACAGATTGATATTGATTCCAACACCGCAAATCCCTTTACCGAAGCCGATGAGCGATTTTTAGAATGGGTAAATGAAGAAGTTGCAGGAATTTTAAGTTAGAAGTTTGAAGTACGAAAAGAGAATATAGAATATAGAGTATAGAAAAGTGAGCAATATTGTGCGGAACAAGGTACGGAACACGGAACACGAAACTACATCCCTGTCCTTATAGCCTCCACAGGATCGAGTTTAGAAGCTGAAATAGCTGGAATTATACCTGAAATTAACCCAATGATTGCAGAAACTGCTGTTCCTATAAACATGTTTTTAGCAGAAAGTACAAATTGAAAATCACCTGTAAACATAGAGGCAAATATGGAAACTATCCAAACTAGTAGTAAACCAACCAAACCGCCGATAACCGCAAGAATAACCGCTTCAAAAAGAAATTGGAATAAAATAAATTTGTTTTTAGCCCCTAACGATTTTTGGATTCCTATTAAATTGGTTCTTTCTTTTACAGATACAAACATGATATTAGCAATGCCAAAACCACCTACCAAAAGTGAAAATCCGCTTATTACTAATCCCATGATGTTCATTTGACTGGTAAGATTATCTATTAAATCGGTAAATCCCTTTAATTGGTTAACAAAAAAAGTATCTTCTTGATCCGGTTTTAACCCGCGTGACGTTCGAAGTCGTTGTTTTAAAACAGCTATAAATTCAGCAGCATCTACACCCTTTTCCGGCATAATAACTAATTGTGGAAAGGTAGATCTGTTATTATCTCCAAAAATTCTTCGAGTAACATTAACCGGAAGAAAGATAGAACTGTCTTTAGAATTGCCAAACAACCCGGCTCCTTCTTTTTTCAGAACACCAATAACAGAAAATTTTCTGCCATACAAACGAACCGTTTTACCAATAGGATCGATACTTCCAAATAAACTTGTTGCAATTTGGTTGCCAAGAATAACCACAGGAGTACCACTAGTAGATTCCGACTCATTAAAAAATCGTCCGGTTTCTAATTGTAACGCCTCAATATCGTAATATTCATGAGTTGTAGCCCCAATTTGAACATTAGCTACGGTTTTATCTTCATAACGAATACTCTCTGGAGGGACATTCATTACATAAGAAACAGCTTCTGCATTATTCATAGATCTGCTTATGTATTGGTATTCTTCATAATTTACATCCGGAAATTGCTCCCTTCGCCAGCGAGGTATTTCTGTGGGCCCAAAGGAAAAACGAGCAACAATAAGCATTCTATTATCCAAACCACTAAGACTTCCTTCAATTTCCCTTTTCAAAGAATCTACAGCTGCCAAAATACCAATGATAGAAAAAATGCCAATGGTAACTCCCAACAAAGAAAGAAATGTACGTAACTTATTGTTTACTAATGCATTAATGGCAAAATTAAAACTTTCTTTAAGGACTCTGAGATAGATAAGCATAGGAAGCTCTTTACTGGTTTTATTTTATGTAACCCATAGGACGTTTAGCAGGATTAAAAGTTACAAACTTTTGAAAATATACACTCTATTTCTAAAGATTTTTCTATGTAAATACCTACTTTTGCACTTTTAATAAACCCAACACAATGAATGATTTAAAAACGGTAAAATCTGCGCTAATTTCTGTATTCAGCAAAGAAGGTCTAGAGCCTATTGTAAGAAAATTAAATGCATTAGGAGTCACTATATATTCTACCGGTGGCACAGAAAAATTTATTTCCGAATTAGGAATTCGAGTTATCCCTATTGAAGAAGTAACCTCCTACCCTTCTATACTTGGCGGTAGGGTTAAAACCTTACACCCTAAAGTTTTTGGCGGTATTTTAAACAGACAAAATCACCAAGGCGATATTGCCGAAATGCAGCAATATAAAATACCTCAAATTGATATCGTCATTGTCGATTTATATCCTTTTGAAAAAACAGTAGCGTCGGGTGCTAAGGAAGAGGATGTTATTGAAAAAATTGATATTGGCGGCATATCACTTATACGCGCAGCAGCTAAAAATTTTGCAGATACTATTTGCGTTTCTTCTGTGGAAGACTATAAAGAGTTTTTAACTTTGTTAAACGAAAAAGAAGGGCAAACTTCACTAGCAGATAGAAAACGATTTGCAGGAAAAGCATTCAACATCTCATCACATTATGATACGGCTATTTTTAATTATTTTAATACTGAAGAAAAAATCCCTTCGTATAAAGCAAGTATTTTAAAAGGGAAAGAACTTCGTTACGGTGAAAACCCACATCAAAAAGGGTATTTCTTTGGCGATTTTGATGCTATGTTTGACATACTTCACGGTAAAGAATTGTCTTATAACAACCTACTGGATGTAGATGCTGCTATAAATTTAATGGCTGAATTTAAAAACGAAGCACCCACCTTTGCAATTCTTAAACACAATAATGCTTGCGGAATTGCCCAACGAAAAACACTTTTAGAAGCTTACAATGCAGCATTGGCAGGTGATCCGGTATCTGCCTTTGGTGGTGTTTTAATCAGCAATAAAGAAATAGATGCTGCAACCGCCCAAGAAGTAAACAAACTTTTTTGTGAAGTGGTTATAGCACCATCTTATGCAACAGATGCAGAAAAAACTTTAAAAGAAAAGAAAAACAGAATTCTTTTGATACAAAAAGAAGTAACCCTGCCCAAAACACAGGTAAGAAGCTGTTTAAACGGTGTGCTTCTTCAAGATAAAAACCAAAAAACAGATACAGCATCCGATTTGGTACTTGTAACTAACAATAAACCCAGCAATATTGAGTTAGATGATTTATTGTTTGCCTCAAAAATTTGCAAAAACACCAAATCAAACACCATTGTTTTAGTAAAGAACAAACAACTTTGTGCATCCGGTACCGGACAAACGTCCAGAGTGGATGCCTTGCGCCAAGCCATTGAAAAATCGACTTCTTTTCATTTTGATTTAAAAGGAGCTGTAATGGCAAGTGATGCTTTTTTTCCATTTCCAGATTGTGTAGAGATCGCGGGCAATGCAGGAATAACCGCAGTAATTCAACCAGGTGGCTCTATAAAAGACCAATTAAGTATTGATTATTGCAATGCAAATAATATTGCTATGGTATTTACAGGCACACGACATTTTAAACATTAAATTTGTTACATTTGTTTGTTAACAACAACACGAACATTAATTTGAACAACTAACATAACATGGGATTTTTTGACTTCTTAACCGAGGAAATTGCCATCGACCTTGGAACCGCTAATACATTAATTATCCATAACGATAAGGTTGTGGTGGACAGTCCTTCCATTGTTGCTCGCGACAGAATGTCTGGGAAGATTATTGCAGTAGGTAAGGAAGCTGCTATGATGCAAGGAAAAACGCACGAAAACATTAAAACGATTCGACCCCTAAAAGACGGCGTGATTGCAGACTTTGATGCTAGTGAAAAAATGATAAATATGTTTATCAAAGACATTCCTGCATTAAAGAAAAAATGGTTTACCCCCTCTTTACGTATGGTTGTTTGTATTCCTAGTGGCATTACTGAAGTTGAAATGCGCGCCGTAAAAGAAAGTTGCGAACGTGTAAATGGAAAAGAAGTATATTTAATTCACGAGCCAATGGCTGCTGCTATAGGTATAGGCATTGATATTATGCAGCCAAAAGGAAATATGGTTATAGACATAGGAGGAGGCACAACAGAAATAGCGGTTATAGCACTTGGCGGTATTGTTTGTGATAAATCGGTTAAAATTGCCGGAGATGTTTTTACAAATGACATTGTCTATTTTATGCGAACACAACACAATTTATATGTGGGCGAACGCACCGCAGAAAAAATTAAAATACAAATAGGCGCAGCAACCGAAGATTTAGAAAATCCACCGGAAGAAATGTCTGTTCAAGGGCGTGATTTACTCACCGGTAAACCTAAACAAGTTCAAATTTCTTATCGTGAAATTGCAAAAGCACTAGATAAATCCATTCTTCGTATTGAAGATGCCGTTATGGAAACCTTGTCGCAAACACCTCCAGAACTTGCAGCCGATATTTACAATACAGGTATCTATCTTGCCGGAGGAGGATCCATGCTGCGCGGCTTAGACAAACGTTTGTCCCAGAAAACCGACCTTCCGGTCTATATAGCAGAAGACCCGCTGAGAGCCGTAGTGAGAGGTACAGGAATTTGTCTTAAAAACTTAAATAGATATAGAAGTATTTTAATAAAATAATGCCCATCCTCTTCATAGCCAACCGGCTGGAAATTTGGAATAGCTATTTTTTTAAGATACCATATCCTTTTACCTTGTAGCATTAATTATTTACAACCATTTAGGATTTTCACGACATGCAACAGATTATTAATTTTTTTATTCGGAATAAAAATTTTCTGTTGTTTCTTTTTTTACTTACTATTTCTTTAAGTCTAACCATACAATCGCACTCCTACCACCAAAGTAAATTTGTACATTCCGCAAATTTTGTAACAGGAAATCTGTTTTCTTTAAAACATGAAATTACCGGGTATTTTGGTTTGCGAAAAGAAAACGAGCTTTTAGCAAAAGAAAATAATAGATTACGAAATCAGTTAGAGCAATTTTCAGAAACTTCAACAATGTCGGTCAGAATTTCCGATTCTTTATTAGAAGATATTCCATACACCTATAGGACTGCAGAAGTAATCAACAATAATTACTCTAAAACAAACAACTACTTGACCTTAAATTCAGGAAGAAAACAAGGCATTCAAAGCGAAATGGGCGTAATCACTTCGGAAGGGATTGTTGGCATTGTAGATCAAGTTTCTGAAAATTTTTCAACGGTATTGTCTATTTTAAATTCCAAGTCCAGCATAAGCGTAAAACTGAAAAAATCTGGACATTTTGGATCCTTAGTATGGGACGGAAAGCTTCCAAATACCTTACAACTTATCGATGTAGCAAGACTTGCAGATATATCCATAGGTGATACCGTTACAACCGATGGACGATCTACTATTTTTCCGAAAGGATTGCCGGTGGGTGTTATTTCTGGGTTTAATCTCGATCGAGGAGAAAATTTTTATATTATTGATGTAGTCTTATTTAATGATATGACCAAAACCGAGCACGTATATATTATTGAAAATAGAAAAGCTGAGGAAATAAAAGAATTAGAAAAAACCACAAAAGATGAGTAGTAGTATTTTATTACATGGTACCCGTTTTTTAGTATTGCTATTAGCTCAAGTTTTTCTTTTTAATAACATCGACTTTTTAGGATTCATCAATCCATACGTGTACATCCTATTTATCTTGTTATATCCTGTAAATTCAAACCAATTACTGTTTCTATTAGTAAGTTTTTTTCTTGGTTTAAGCATAGATATTTTTAGTGACTCCGGTGGAATTCATGCAGCATCCTGCATAGTTATTGCATTTCTTAGACCTTCCATTTTAAAATTTTCATTTGGGGTGAGTTATGAATACAATAACGTAAAAGTAAGTAACACCCCTTTTGGAAGCAGATTAACTTATTTTTTTCTTCTAGTGATAATACATCATTTGGTACTTTTCAATTTAGAAGTTTTTAACATGTCGCATACACTTTTCGTCCTAAAATTAACGTTATTTTCAAGTATATTTACTACATTAGTCTGTATGATTTTTATGATTTTATTTAGTAAAAAAAAACCATGAGAAAATTGTTGCTTTATTCCTTAGTTATTTTTACAGGAATTCTATTTACAGCTCGGCTACTTTATCTTCAAGTTTTTGATTCTTCTTTTCAGCAAATGTCTGAAATAAATGCGGTTTCAGTTGTATATGATTATCCTCAACGCGGTTATGTGTATGACCGTCATGGAAAACTTCTCGTTGCAAACCAGCCTTCTTATGATGTCATGGTAATTCCTAGAAACATAAAAAAATTAGACACTCTAGAATTTTGTAAAATGCTTCATATAGAAAAAGCAGAATTAAATCGCATTTTAGAAAAAGCAAGAATCTATTCCCCTAGATTACCATCGGTTGTTTTACCTCAACTTACCAAAGATGAATATGCCTATTTACAAGAAAAAATGTATAAATATCCGGGGTTTTATATTCAAAAAAGAACTCTTCGAGATTACCAAGTAACCCATTCCGGAAATATCCTTGGATATATTGCAGAAGTAAACCCAAAAACTATTGAAGAAAATCCATACTATCAAATGGGTGATTTAATTGGCGTTACCGGGGTTGAATCGCAATACGAAGAAATTTTACGCGGTGTTAAAGGAGTTAAATATATTCAGAAGGATCGTTTTAACAGAGATATTGGCGCCTACAAAGAAGGCGTTTTTGACACCTTACCCAAACCAGGACAAGACATTACACTATCTATAGACGAAACCCTTCAAGCTTATGGTGAATTACTCATGAAAAACAAACGGGGAGGCATTGTTGCCATTGAGCCAGAAACCGGCGAAATTTTAGCTTTGGTTTCTGCTCCAGGTTACGACCCTGCATTACTTGTGGGAAGACAACGATCAAAAAATTATACCGCTTTATACCAAGACAGCATAGCAAAACCCCTTTATGACAGAGGCCTTCTTGCCGAATATGCCCCGGGATCTACCTTTAAAATTATGAATGCGCTAATTGCTTTAGAAGAAAATGTTATCGATGAAAACAACACTTTTAGTTGCAATCACGGGTACAGTTATGGAAGAGGAAGAAAAATGGGATGCCACTCCCACCCAAGTCCGGTGAACTTAAATATGGGAATTTACGAATCCTGTAATGCCTATTTTGCAAATATTTACCGCAGGATTATTGAAAAATATCCTACCCCTCAGGAAGGGATAGACGTCTGGTCAAACCACTTAAAAAGTTTTGGATTAGGAGGTTTTCTAGGAAATGATTTGCCAATAGGCAGACCAGGAAAAATACCAACTGCTGCATATTATAATAAAATTTACAACTTTCCCACCTACAAATGGTTTAGCACCGCTACCATTTCAAATGCAATTGGTCAAGGTGAAGTGATTACCACGCCCATTCAACTTGCAAATATGACTGCAGCTATTGCCAATAGAGGCTTTTATATTACGCCCCATGTTATAAAAGAAATTGATGGAAAACCAATGGATGACCCAACCTATACAGAAAAAAAATTCACCACCGTTCATCCTCAATATTTTGAACCCATTATTGAAGGCATGTTTGATGTATATAATAAAGGAACCGCCTCAAGATTACAAGTTGAAGGCATCGAAATTTGCGGAAAAACTGGAACCGCTGAAAATTTTACAAAAATTGACGGTAAAAAAACACAACTTACAGACCACTCTATTTTTATAGCCTTTGCGCCAAAAGACAACCCTAAAATAGCCATCGCCATATTTGTAGAAAATGGGTATTGGGGAGGTAGATATGCCGGAAGAATAGCTGGCTTAATGATTGAAAAATATTTAAAAGGATCCATAACCAGAACAGATATGGAAGAATGGGTTTTAAGTAGAAGTTTAGAAGAGGAATATGCAAAACCCCTTAGTGGCAAACCTTTTAGAATTAACCAATAATGAATGTATCCAATAATATCGGCAAATTTGATTGGTTAACCATTTTTATCTATTTTGCATTAATTACCATTGGTTGGATTAATATTTACTCTGCCTCTTTAACCGATACTTCTGTAGCTTTTTTCGATTTTAGTCAAATACAAACCAAACAATTGGTTTGGATAGGACTCAGTTTTATTATAATCGTTTTTGTATTGGCAATTGATTCCAAATTCTACGAACGATTTTCAAGTTTAATCTATTTAATAGCGATAGCATCCTTATTGGGTTTATTTGTATTTGGCAGCACCATTGCAGGGCAAACCGCTTGGTATGTTTTTGGCGATTTTAGGATTCAACCGTCTGAATTGGTGAAAGCGGCTACAGCTTTAGCCATGGCAAAATACTTGAGTGATATACAAACCAACATACATACTTTTATAGATCAATTAAAGGCATTTACAATTATTGCTATTCCCATTGTATTGGTTTTATTGCAGCCAGACCCAGGTAGTGCTTTAATTTATTTTGCGTTTCTGTTTCCGCTTTTTAGAGAGGGCATGCATTTTGTGTATCTTCTCCTCGGGTTTTTTGCTGCAGTTCTATTCACCACCACCTTAGCCTTTGGCCATGAATGGGTAATTTTTGGTGTTATTGCTATTTCCTTACTCGTTTATTATAAATACAGAAAAAACCGTCCTAATCTTTTTAAATACCTATTTATTGCAGCTTCTTGCATTATTTTTTCCCTATCAGTAGAATATGTTTTTGACCATGTTTTTAAACAACATCACCGTGACCGATTTAATATTATACTAGGGAAAGAAGTAGATATCAAAGGCGTGGGTTATAATACAAACCAAAGTGAAATAGCCATAGGAAGTGGTGGTTGGACTGGAAAAGGATGGACCGAAGGCACACAAACCAAAGGTAATTTTGTGCCGGAGCAACATACAGATTATATTTTCAGCACGGTGGGTGAAGAGTGGGGTTTTGTTGGCAGTTTTGTAGTGGTTGCCTTATTTGTTTTTCTTATTTTACGACTGTTATATCTAGCTGAAAATCAAAATTCTACTTTTAGCAGAGTCTATGGATATAGTGTGGCATCCATTTTATTTGTTCACTTTTTTGTGAATATAAGTATGGTCATTGGCTTATTCCCTACCGTAGGTATTCCTTTACCGTTCTTAAGTTATGGTGGCTCCGGACTTTGGGCTTTTACTATTTTGCTATTTATTTTTATTAAATTAGACAGTCAGAAACACGTGAATAGATGATGTATTAAATAATGTCGTAAATCGTTGACTAAGGATTGCTAGACTTAGGATGTAAGACGAAAAATTCCAATTTATAAATTCCAAATTCCAAAAGAGTGGTCAGTGGTTTGAAATTAGGATTAAGTATTAAAATTTTTGCTAATATCTTACATCTGTCTTTGCGGCTTTGTTATTTCAGAAACTAACTTAATAACTAAGGTAAGAATGAAGCAAAGTAAAAAAGGTTAAATGGACAACAGAGACTTTAACGACTATGTGAAAACCTTTAACTGCTATACCTTATTTTTTAGCTCTACGTCATAAGTCCTGAAATCTTACGTCTAAAAAATACCTACCCCTTCACATCCATAGCATCGCGAAGTGCGTTACCCATTAGCATAAAAGCCATTACTAAACTCATAATGGCAAGGCCCGGTATGACTGCCAGGTAGGCTTTTCCTAAAATAATATAGCTGTAATGGTCCTTGATCATCGCGCCCCAGCTAGGCATTGGCGGCTGCGCCCCGATGCCCAAAAAACTCAGTCCACTTTCAATAAGAATAGCTCCGGCAAAATTTGCTGCTGAAATTACAATCACCGGCGCCATGATGTTTGGGAGTATGTGTTTAGTAATGATTCGATAATTTTTAAATCCAAGTGCTCTTGCCGCTGTAACATATTGCATTTGTTTTACACCCATAACTTGCCCCCGCACTACTCTGGCAACTTCTACCCACATCGTTAATCCTACTGCTATAAAAACCTGCCAAAATCCTTTGCCCAAGGCTAAAGTAATAGCAATTACAAGCAATAAAGTAGGAATGGACCATGTTACATTGATAAGCCACATAATAAGCGTATCTATTTTTCCACCATAGTAACCGGCTATTGCGCCTAATGTAATACCTATTACTAAGGAAATAAAAACAGCAACAAAACCAATGGATAGAGATATTCGCATACCTACAAGCATTCTGCTTAATAAATCTCTTCCATATTTATCGGTACCTAACAAAAACTTTTGCTCTTGTATATAAATAGTGGGTATGTTTTCGGGGGTATTTGCCTTTGGAAAAGCGGTTATTGAAAATTCCTTCATTTGCCCTTGAAGTCCGTCTTCCATATATTCTTCTATTTGAATCCCGTAAGGTGTGATTGTAAAGTTTTTAATAGGAAGTGCAGTTTCTGTATTTTCATTTCCAAAAAAAACAGTTTCTACCATATTTTGAGAAGAGGAAATTCCAGAGGGCAACGTAAGCATCATCACAGAAAATCCGGGTGCTTTTGAGTGAATAGACAAATGCATTTGATTAGCATTTTTAGAATTGTCTGGTGCAAAAAGATACGCAAAAACCGCTACCAAGATACAAAGTGCCAAAAAGCAAAAACTAAAAACGCCCCAAAAGTTTTTTTTAAACTTTTGGAGCGCAATTTTACTTAAGGATGTTGCCTGGTTGCTCATAAAGCAATTTAGTCTTTAATATTTGCAACTTTATTATTTCTTATCGTATTTACTTTTAAATCTTCTAACACATGAATTGCTTCTTCCACATACACATCTTGGCTTAAACTTTTATGCCATCGATTTCTCTTTTCCAGAAGTGAACTATCCGCTTTTTTCAATTCTACTTCATAAGGTAAAGAAGTATAACTAAGATTTGTTTGGTATTCAGAAATAACATCAAATTCTTTGGCGCTTTCCATATTTTTCTCGATTTCAGAAATATATTTTTTATAGTTTAACGAAACGGTATTGTTATCGCTTCGCTCTTTAATCCATTTTGCATTTTTTTCAATCAGGCGTAATTGGTTACTGGCAGCCATTCGCTTGGAGCTATTTTTAATAACCTCATCAAAATCAGTAATACCATTCCAAACTTCGTAATTTGCAGGTGCAATTTTATCATAAGGAAGCGGATTTTCATAATCGCGTTCTCCTACTTCTATAAAACTATATCGATCAGGCACAACCACATCACTTTTTACACCTTCTAATTGGGTAGAACCTCCGTTTACACGATAGAACTTTTGTGTTGTTACCTTTAGTGCTCCTAAATCGCCATGTTCATTGTTACGCATCCATCTGTTTAAATCAATTAAATTTTGAACCGTTCCTTTACCATAAGTTTGTTTGCTTCCTATTACAATGGCTCTTTTATAATCTTGCATGGCAGCAGCTAATATTTCAGATGCTGAAGCCGATAATTCATTTACAAGAATTACTAATGGACCATCCCATTCTATGCTTTTGTCGTTGTCTTCTAAAACTTCAATTTTTCCATCGCTACTTGCTACTTGCACTATTGGTCCACTTTTAATAAACAGACCACCAATATCAATGGCTGTTTTTAAGGAGCCTCCCCCATTATTTCTTAAATCTAAAACAAGACCTTCCATACCTTCAGCCTTAAGTCTGATGATTTCTTGTTTTATATCACTTGCGGCGTTTCTGGCCTTGTAATTTTCCATATCAAAGTAAAAACGAGGTAGTTCAATTAATCCAAAAGTGATGTCATTATTTTTTACCACGGCAGATTTTGCATAGGTTTCTTCTATTTCTACCACGTCTCTTGTGATTTCAATTTCTTTAAAAGTCCCGTCCACTTTTTTCACAGTTAAAGTTACTTTTGAACCTTTTGGACCTTTAATTAAATTTACGGCATCATCTAAACGCATCCCTCCAATACTTACTGATTCAGCTTCGTCTTCTTGTTTCACTCTGGTGATTAAATCGCCTACTTCAAGGTCTTCGCCTCTCCAAGCCGGGCCTCCGCTTATAATTTCTACTACTTTTACGTTGTCTCGTTGTTTTTGTAATCGTGCACCTATGCCTTCTAATTTACCGGACATTGCCATATCAAAACGATCTTTGTCTTGTGGAGCCATATAACTGGTATGTGGGTCAAATTCTTCTACAATGGAGTTTATATAAACAGAAAAATAATCTTTACGTTCTAAATCATTCATAAATGCAAAGTAATCATCTAAAGAGGAGCTCGTTGATTTTCTAGCTTCTTTTTCTAGTTCCGAATCGCTTTTAGGTACAAAATCTGTATTTGCTTTTGCTGCTTCAGGATTTAATTTTCCTAATGAATCTTTTCCTTCCAACTTCATTTTTTGTTCCTCTTTGAGGTCATAATAGGTGGAAATAGCAGAAAATTTTAATTGTTCTTTCCATCGGTTTTCCAATTCAATTTTACTGGCAGCATAGGGCATTTTTTCATAGTCTAAGTTAATAGATTCCTCTTTGTTGTAATCAAAAGGGGTTGCTAAAACTTTTTTGTATATGGATTTTGCTTCCTGCATCCGAATGTTTAAACGCTCATATACTAAATCAAAAAAACTTAAATCCTTGCTTTTTAATTGGTCGTCTATCTGAAATTCAAAGGCACTAAACTCTTTAATGTCTGCTTCTAAAAAGTATCTTTTTAGAGGATCTACATCATTAATAAATTTAGAGTATACTTTAGCAGAAAAGGCGTCATCAAAATCCTTATTTGAAAAATGTGTTTTTTCTAACACATAAGTAATAAGGTCAATGAGCATTTTATCTTTATCGGGGTTGTCAAAACTTTTTGTAGTAAAACTGCACGAAGCTGCAGCAACAAAAACGGCTAGCAATAGCACTTTAAAATTCTTTTTCATAAATGGCATAAACATTCTTTTTTAGGTTACTAATTTATACAAAAAACCGTGCCATAAACGTTAATGGATACTAATTTTATGTTAAACAAAGGGCTTCGGCTTTTTCAATCGCAATATAAAAATTGATTTCCTATTTATAATCCTAAAATTCGGAATTTTTGATACCACTTTTTGAAAAAATGAAAGTCTAATTTATATGTTGCTTATTGGGTTTTAAATTATGTATTTTAGCAACAAAAATTAACAATAATGATGACGAGAAAAAAGCCACTTATTTTAGTGACCAATGATGATGGGATTTCTGCTCCAGGCATACGTACTTTAATAGCCATAATGAAAGAAATAGGGGATGTAATAGTTGTTGCACCTGACAAACCACAATCTGCAATGGGTCATGCTATCACCATTAATAATACCCTTTATTTTAATAAAATAAATATTGACGACGATGTACAAGAAGAATACAGTTGTTCCGGAACACCGGTAGATTGCATTAAACTTGCCGTTCACGAAATATTAAAACGGAAGCCCGATTTATGTGTTTCGGGCATTAACCACGGTTCAAACTCCTCCATAAATGTTATTTATTCAGGAACCATGAGTGCTGCTTTAGAAGCCGGAATGGAAGGTATTCCTGCAATTGGATTCTCCCTTTTAGATTATGCTTGGGATGCAGATTTTGAATCTTCTCGCTCTTTTATAAAAAAAATTACTCTTGAAACTTTGAAGAACGGCTTACCTAAAGGGGTTATTTTAAATGTAAACATTCCCAAATTAACAAAAGATAAAATAAAAGGCATCAAGGTTTGCAGACAAGCAAATGCCAGATGGGAAGAAACCTTTGACAAACGCACCAACCCGCAAGGAAGAGATTATTATTGGCTTACGGGCGAGTTTGTTAACGAAGACAAAGGCGAGGATACCGATGAAGCCGCTCTTGAAAATGGTTTTATTTCTATTGTACCGGTGCAATATGACTTGACCGCTCATCACGCCATAAAGTATATTAACGACTGGAATATTTAATGCCAATGCGCTGTTTAAATGTAAAACACAACATTTGAAAAAAGAAATACTCATCGGATTTTTAATAGGTATTGCTGCTAATTTTATCGGCTTGTACCTTTATATTTTCTTTTTTTTAGAGTATGATTTTGAAACCAGCATACAATTTTCCAGAGCGAATGATACAATAGGTAATCTTATTGCTCTTGGAGCCATACTTAATTTGGTCGCCTTCTTTCTTTTGCTGAAAAAAGGACAATTATATAGAGCGCGTGGAGTTGTTTTTGCCACAATTGTTGCAGCAATTATCATTTTGATATCCAAGTTTTGAAAAAAATTTGTGCTTTAAGAAAATAAATTTTATACTTTAAGTAGTTGAACTAAAATATTTTAATTCTCACCTATTTGAGAAGAAAACAATGAAATACTATATTATAGCAGGAGAAGCTTCGGGCGATTTACACGCCGCTAATTTGATGAAAGAGCTCAAAGAAATAGACCCACATGCAGAATTTCGGTTTTGGGGTGGAGAGCTTATGGAAGCGCAAGGTGGTACCTTAGTAAAGCACTATCGAGAACTTTCGTTTATGGGTTTTTTGGAAGTTATTTTAAATTTAATTACCATTTTGAAAAACATTACATTCTGTAAACAAGATATTGTAAACTATAAGCCGGACGTGCTTATATTTATTGACTATCCCGGATTTAATATGCGTATTGCCAAATGGGCAAAAGCATTACATTACAAAACGCATTACTATATTTCACCACAAATTTGGGCATGGAAAGAAAACCGAATTAAGGACATTAAACGCGATGTGGATGCGATGTATGTAATCCTTCCTTTTGAGAAAGAGTTTTATGAAAAAAAACATCATTTCCCTGTACATTTTGTAGGCCATCCTCTTATTGACGCTATAGCAAACAGACCACTAATAATTCCTAGAATCTTTAGAGAAGAAAATGGGTTAGATGATAGACCAATTATTGCATTATTGCCGGGAAGCCGAAGACAAGAAATAAAGAAAATGCTATCGGTAATGCTTTCTGTGGTTACCGATTTTCCAGAATATCAATTTGTAATAGCAGGGGCACCTAATCAAGAACAAGCATTTTACAAAGAATTTATAAAAGAAAACAACGTTCATTTGCTACTGAATCAAACCTATGATTTGCTTTCGGTTTCTTATGCTGCTTTAGTTACCTCAGGCACGGCCACATTAGAAACTGCCTTATACAAAGTGCCCGAAGTGGTGTGTTACAAAGGAAGTAGAGCATCTTATGAAATAGCAAAAAGAGTAATCAAACTAAAGTATATTTCGTTAGTGAATCTTATTTTAGATGAGGAAGCAGTAACCGAATTGATACAAACCGACTTTACTAAAAAACGTTTAAAAGAGGAACTATTAAAAATTCTAGATGATTACAATCGTGCAAAATTGTTTTTAGATTATTACGATTTAGAAATTAAATTAGGTGGTAAAGGAGCAAGTAAAAAAACAGCAGCTCTTATTTTTCAACAAATAAGTAATAAAAATTAAATGATTAAAGGTATTTACATCCTATTGGCTTGCTTGTTTTTAGTGTCTTGCAGCACCTATAAAAACAAGAAAAGCATCCCATATGCCGAAAATAAAATTAAAAATGAAACGGTTGTTACTCCTAAAAAAAATGCAGAAATTAAAAACCCCAGACCTAATGAAATTGTATCCTATGGAGAAATGGAAGAAACGGAAAAACCAATTGATTTAAAAGTAAACAACATCATTGGCATTGCTAAATCCTTTCACGGCACCCGATATAAGTTTGCTGGCACCACAAGTGCAGGAATGGATTGTTCCGGATTAGTATATACAGCTTTCAAGGAAGAAGACATTGTATTGCCTAGATCTTCAAGGGATATGTCCTCAAGAGGTAAAAAAATTAATTTTCGCGAAATAAGCAAAGGCGATCTTGTTTTTTTTAAAACAAATAGAAGCAAAAGCATTAATCACGTTGGTTTGGTAGTAGATGTTCTTCTCGGAAAAGTTTTATTTATTCACTCCACTACCTCGCAGGGCGTAATAATTTCTTCTTTAGATGAAAAATATTGGAACGAAAGTTTTGTAGAAGCGCGAAGAATTATTTAAAAAAACGTTAACCAAAACTAAAATTTTATATATTTACCGTATTAAACTATTAAAATGAATTTTACAACAACATTATATTATTACTATCCTATTCTTATATTAAGAGTCGGAACGTAATGTATTGCTAAAAACATAAAAAAACATTTACCCAAATCCCGGTTCTTTTTTAGAATCGGGATTTTTTTGTGCTTAAAATTTAAAATAATTACTATGATACAAAACATGAATTCTTACACCGAAGAAAACCAAAAAGTTTGGAATATGCTTTTTAACCGTCAATTTAAAAATCTGAAAAAAAAAGGAAGTAGTGATTATTTAAAGTGTCTAAAATCAATGCGACCTGTTTTAAATGATAATGAAATCCCTGATTTTAAAAAGATAAATTCATGGTTTGAAAGTCAAACTGGGTGGCAAATTGAAGTAGTCCCGGGGTTAATTCCTGTGGAGGATTTTTTTGAACTTCTATCGCAAAAGCGATTCTGTTCTTCTACTTGGTTACGGAATATAAAAAATCTGGATTATTTGGAAGAACCCGATATGTTTCACGATATTTTTGGGCATATTCCTCTATTAGCAAATCCAGTTTTTTCTGAATTTGTATATGCGTTTGGAAAACTAGGCAAACAGTTTATTCACAATAAAGAAAAATTAGTACAGTTGCAACGATTGTATTGGTTTACTATTGAATTTGGTATTATAAAAGAAAAAGGCGTACATAAATCCTATGGAGCAGGAATTATCTCGTCATTTGGGGAGACCAATCAAATAGCCGAAGGTCGCGCAAATTTTATTCCCTTTGAAATAGAAACCATTTTGAACAAACCGTTTAGAACTGACGTGATGCAGGAAGATTATTTTGTCATTGAATCTCTTGCGCAACTCTTTGAATCGCTTCCGGAAGTTGAAAAATTATTTTTGAGTAACATATTGGTTTAATTTTAAGACGTACACTTAAGAAATAAAACAAGCTAAAAATAAGTAAAATCTTAGCTTTCTTAAGTGTGTATTTCAAAATTTATAACGTTTCCTTTAGCCATCTAAAAAATTCGCGTTGCCAAATCATACCGTTTTGTGGATTTAAAATCCAATGGTTATTTTCTGGGAAAAGCAAAAACCTACTTTTTATTCCCCTTTGTTGCAGTGCTTGAAAAGCTTCTTGGCTTTGCCCAATTGGCACGCGGTAATCTTTTCCTCCTTGGATGATGAGCATCGGGGTATTCCATTTTGACACATTGGTTATAGGGTTAAAATTTGCATAACTTTTTTGAGCAGCCGTATTGATTTCCTCCCAATAAGGTCCGCCAATATCCCAGTTCACAAAAAACAATTCTTCGGTAGTACCATACATACTTTGCAAATTAAATATGCCTGCATGAGAAATAAACGTTTTAAACCGATTGTTATGAATTCCAGCCAAATAATATGCTGAATAGCCCCCAAAACTTGCCCCCACGGCTCCCACTCTTGCAGTATCCACATAAGGTTCTTTACACATAGCATCAATGGCTGAAAGATAATCCTCCATGGCTTGACCTCCCCAATCTTTGCTAATTTGCTCATTCCAAGCAATACCATGACCCGGCATGCCTCTTCGATTTGGAGCAACAACAATATACCCTTGCGAAGCCATTACTTGAAAATTCCATCGAAAGGAATAAAACTGTGTTAATGCACCTTGCGGTCCCCCTTGTAAGTATAATAATGTGGGATATTTTTTTGATGCATCAAAATTTGGTGGATAAATAACCCAAACCAACATTTCTTTATTATCGGTTGTTTTAACAAATTTTCTTTCGAAGGTGCTTAGTGCAATACTTTCATAAAAAGAGGTATTTACATTGGTAATTTGCTGCCATTCCTTCTTTTTCAAATCAAAAGAAAAGATTTCGGCGGCATGATTAAAATCGGTTCGAGTGAGGATAATTTTATCTTCTGAAAACCCAACGATTCCGGTAACGTCAAAATCGCCTCTTGTTACTTGGTTTATGGTTACTGCAATTTTTGTTAACCCGGGAAAATTTACTTCAAAGAGTTGAATGGTGCCGTTAGTTGCTGCAGTGAAATAGATTTTTTTTCCGTCAGGATGCCATTGAAAAGAGCGTACACTTTCATCCCAATTACCGGTAAGATTGATGTTGGTGTTTTTATGGCGAACAATAATATCGTTTTTATCGGCTTCATAACCATCGCGTTTCATTTGTAGCCAAGTCAAATCACCATTTGGTGAAAAAATGGGTTGGGTGTCATATCCAAAATTTCCTTCAGTTAGATTTTTAGTTGTTTTAGCTGCTACATCGTATTCATAAATATCGGTGTTGGTACTATTTGCATACGCAGTACCTTTTTTCTTCTTACTTACATACAGAATTTTTTTACTGTCGGGACTCCAAATATAATCTTCATCGCCCCCAAATGGTTTTTGTGGTGTGTGGTAAGACTCTCCTTCCATGATATCAACACCTACGGCACCTTCCTTGTTTTCTTTAAAAAAAAGATGGTTAAAAGTGCCTTCATTATAAGTATCCCAATGTCTGTAATCTAATTCGTCATAAATAAATACATCCGATTTTTCCATTTCAGGATAGTAATCTTTGCCAAGTACTTTTTCTATTTTTACAGCTTCGTGATACAAAAGATATTTTCCGTCGGGTGAACTATTTTTATCATTCAGGTGTATTTTGTACTCTCCCAGTTTTGTGGCATTACCTCCTGAAATGGGTATAGAAAAATAGAGATTACTAAAATCATTATTTTCCACCGAAGGCGTTGCAACTTTATAAATAATTTGTTTTTTGTCTTTTGAAATGCCTAGAGGAGAAACTCTGCCAAGTTGCCAAAGATTTTCAGGAGTCAATACGTTTTGAGCAAGCAATGAAGTTGTAATAAAAACCATAGTTAAAGAGAATATATATTTCATTTTTAAAAAATTTTTACATCAAAAAAATAGAAGTCTAAATTTAGTGAAATATTTACTATATTCGTTATCTAAATTACTTTGACTCCCCCATTTATTTTATCCCCAAAATCTTTTTTAGTCGCTATTACAATGAAAAAATTGTTTCATTATGCGACTTATTGCTATAACAGCGTTTAAAATCACCTTAGTTTTTCTGCTTGGAATTCTTTGCAGTCGTTATTTAGACTTTGAAACAAACGTAATTCATGTAGCTATTTTGGTTATTTTTTTGGTATTGGTTCTTGCTTGGTTTCGGGCTAGAAAGCAATTTTTTCAAGATATATTTTTTGGGTGTGTTACTTATGTTGCTCTTTTTACTTTAGGTGTTTGGGTGTATCATATTCACCAACCCATTCATCAAGAAACGCACTACACTAATAAAATAATTGGTAGTCAAAGTCATTTCATGCAACTAAAAATTCAAGAAGAAATAAAACCTGACTTGTACAATCAAAAATATATTGCACAAATTTTTGGTATAGATGAAATGCCGGTTTCTGGAAAAATTTTGGTGCTTCTCCCGAAAGAAAATAATTTTAAAAAGCTTGATATTGACCAAGTTCTTTTGGTGAAAACAGCTTTTGAAAATCTACCACAATCCAAAAATCCACACCAATTTGATTATGCCTCATACTTAAATCAAAAGGGTATTTACCATCAGTTAAGGTTCGAGAGTAATTCCATTCTTTCCATAAGTAAAGGGTCAAGAACCATCAAAGGCATTGCAAGTAATATACGTAATAGTATACAAGCCAATCTTATTGAAAATCATTTTGAAGGAAACGCTCTGGCATTAATAAATGCGTTGCTTTTAGGTCAAAGACAAGATCTTTCGGAAGAAGTGTATCGCAATTTTGCTGCTGCAGGTGCTGTGCATATTTTAGCTGTTTCCGGGCTGCACGTAGGCATTATCATGGTTTTTTTGCAATTTATTTTTAAACCATTAGATCGAAACAGAAAAGGAAAAATTATAAAAATTATTGCTGTGGTCGTAGGTCTTTGGATTTTTGCAATTATTGCCGGTTTATCTCCATCTGTCCTGCGAGCAGTATTGATGTTTTCTTTCTTGACCTATGCCATGGAATCCAATAGGCCAACGAGTACTTTAAACACTTTATTTGCTTCGGCATTTGTGTTATTAGTAATAGAGCCAAATTTACTTTTTCACGTTGGTTTTCAAATGAGTTATTTGGCAGTTTTTTCTATTTTTTGGATTACCCCAATATTAGCAAAGTTCTATGAACCTAAGTTTTATATTGACAAGTTGTTTTGGGGAATTTTTACCGTCACTATTGCGGCACAAATAGGTGTTTTGCCCTTGAGTATCTATTATTTTAACTATTTTCCGGGTTTGTTTTTTGTGACTAATTTGGTTGTACTCCCTTTCTTGGGAATCCTCTTAGGAATGGGAATTCTAGTTATTTTCTTGGCGTCTACAAACTTATTACCGCCTAGCATTAAGGAAGTATATACCTATCTTTTAGATAGTTTACTAGCATTTATTTCATGGATAGCAAATCAGGACTCTTATCTGTTTGATGATTTAGCACTTTCAAAAACACAGCTATTACTTTTTTATATGTTGCTTATTTCCTTGTTTCTATATTTTCAAAAAGTGGGGTATTTAAGATTTGTAATTGTTTTAACCGCATTCATTTGTTTGCAAGGAAATTTCATTTTAGAAAAGAAACAACTCAATAATCAGGAACTAATTCTGTTTCATAAAAGCAAGAATACCATTATAGGATATAAAAACGGAGCAAAGTTCTCATTATTCACCACTTTAGATTCTTCAAAAATTAGTAAAGAAAAGATTCTTAAGACTTATAAAATAAAAAATAAAATAAAGGAAATTACTTCAGAATCGGTTCAAGACATTTTTCAATTTAATTCTAAACTTATCGTTGTGGTAGATAGTCTCGGGGTATATCCCACTTCAGAAAAGGAAGTTGATTTAGTGATTTTAAGAGGTAGTCCAAAAATACATTTGGATCGTTTACTGGATAGCCTTAATCCAAAAATAATAGTGGCTGACGGGAGCAATTACACCTCCTATGTAACTCGCTGGCGAGAAACTTGTAAAAAAAGAAAACTCCCTTTTCACCATACAGGCAGCGAGGGAGCTTTTATTTTAAAACCAATCTAGTTAAACGTGGGTTTGAAATTATTTTGATAGGCTTGCCAAGTTTCTGTAGTGGTTAGTTTTTTATAATCATCACTGGCTATCATTCTTAGGTATAATTCTAATTGCTGTGGCGTTCTGTAACCGGGAACTGCTTGAATAAAATTTCCTTTTTCGTCAAAATATGCCAAACTTGGATAAGCATTTACCTT
This sequence comes from Flavobacteriaceae bacterium CG2_30_34_30, assembly GCA_001873105.1. Classification (GTDB taxonomy): domain Bacteria; phylum Bacteroidota; class Bacteroidia; order Flavobacteriales; family Flavobacteriaceae; genus Planktosalinus. The sequence goes on from MNYN01000041.1 coordinate 25,495, forward strand.
GAGCGCATGTGCAAAAAGGTGGGTTGCATTCCTACCTTTTCGGGCAGCTTGATAATTCGGATTTGTGTATTTAAAATCTTTATAAGTAACCTCTTCAGTACCTTCGGCATTAAATTTTACCGCATAATAGTTTTTATTAATAAAGGCAATGACATCTTTATTGCTGAAGGTATTTTTGTCTAAAAGTTTACAAGGGCCACACCATTCGGTATAGACATCTACAAAAATCTTTTTTGGGTTCTTTTTTTGGGCTGCCAAGGCTTCATTCATCGACATCCAGTTTATAGCTTGCGCATGTATAGATAAGGAACCTAGAATGAAAATAGCAGTTACTAAAAAATACTTCATTTTATTTTATTTTTTGTTAAGTCGAAATCAAATTAAAAACATTTCAAGTATTCACAAATAACGTTCCAAGAAATAAAATATTTGCTTTACCCTATTTTTACTTTACCGAACTCCATGCATTAGTTTCTTTAACAATGGGTTTAATAAAATAGAGACTAATCCCAATCCTACCGGAACGAAGGTAAATATTAAAAAGAAGGTTGTCATATCATATTGTTCTGTAATCGCATCGATTTTACCTCCCATAGAGCCTGCAATTTTATTTCCGATGGCTATGGCTATATACCAAATACCAAACATCATGGCAATCATTCTTCCAGGTACTAATTTACTTATGTAGGAAAGGGCTACAGGGGAGAGGCACAATTCACCTAAAGTATGGAATAAATAGGCTAGCACGAGCCAAATGATACTTACCGAAGCCACTTTAGCTCCTTGATCAATTCCCATAGATCCAAAAGCTAAAGCTGAAAATCCAATACCTAGCAAGACAAGGCCAAGTCCGTATTTTGTTGCTCCACTTGGGTTGTATTTACTTTCCCACCATTTAGAAAACAATGGTGCAAAAATTATGATAAAAAGAGAGTTTAAAATTAAAAACCAAGTTGCCGGAATTTCAATTTCATTTTCTTTAATTTTATTTACGGTTGCTTTTACAATAGTACTTTTTTCATTTGACTTAAAAGAATTTCTTAAAATTGCAGCCTTTTCCTTATTCAGAAAAATAAAATTCCCTCTTTTATCCACATCAACGATGGAAACTTCCTCTCCAACAGTCATCTCAATGGGTTCAATTATAGTAACCTGTTGGTTCACCACTTTATCACTTTGCTGAATTTGAGTTGATTCAGTAATTACTTCATACGTAAACATAGGTTCCTTGGTGGCTTTGTCTAAAACAGGGAGACCTTGGTTGTCGAGAATTGGTTTTTCAATAGCCAGATAATCAATAACGAAAGCGTTTGAATTCATGTCTCTATTAATCATCCAAGCCACAAGTGCCCATATTAAAAGAAAACTAAAACCAAGAATTACATTGGAAAGCAAGTACTTTTTATAGGTTTGTTTAAAGAGCAAATAAAGTACCCACGTTATTATAGCAATGGGAACTACAGTAATTAAAATATTGGATATTAAAAATAGGGTAGCATAATTTCCCGACATGATCCTATTGGTATAATCCTTTGCAAAAATGGTCATAGAGCCACCAGCTTGCTCAAAAGATGCCCAGAAACACACGGTGAAAATAGCAAAGAAAACAATAGCAATCATCCTATCTCTAATAATGGCAGGGTACCGAAGGATTCTTGAAATAAGTAAAACTAAGAACAATACTAGTCCAACAAGAATGGTTTGATTGGAATAATCTACTCCTCCCAATTCCAGTAAAGTACTCCCTCCTATTTTTGAAGCGGGATCATTAATAATCCAAACAAGACCAATTATAGTAACAAGTACAATGATAACTTTATCAAAAAGAGTAAATGGATTTAAACGGTCGCCTTCAAAATCGAGAGCTGCGGCTTTTGATTCTTCAGTTTCCATTAAAGGTTTTTTTCCTACTTCGCCAAATATTTTCTGTGCAAAGTAAAACTGAAGCATCCCAAGAAGCATAAAAACTCCCGCTAATCCAAATCCATAACTCCACCCAATTTTTTCGCCCAGATAACCACATAATAAAATTCCTAGAAAAGCTCCTGCATTTACACCCATATAAAATATGGTGTAGGCACCGTCTTTTTTCTCTGGGAAATCTTTATAAAGTTGCGATATTATAGAAGTAATATTTGGTTTAAAAAAGCCATTACCTGCTATTAAAAGTCCTATTCCTATATAAAGAAAAATAGGTTCAAACTCCATAGCCATAGAAGCGTGCCCTAGAGTCATTAAAAGGGCTCCAATAACTACTGCTTTTCTAAAACCAATATATTTATCGGCTATATAACCTCCTAAAATGGGGGTTAAATACACCAATGCCGTGTAGGTGCCATACAATGCTAAGGCGTGTTCACGTGGCCAATCCCATCCGCCAAGTCCAAAAGCACTAACAAGGAATAAAACCAAAATAGCGCGCATACCATAATAGGAAAAACGCTCCCACATTTCGGTAAAAAACAAAACAAATAAACCTGCAGGATGCCCTAAAACATTTGTTGCAAAAAAGTTTTCAGAGGAGGAGTTTGTAGTAGCCATATATTAAATTGTTTCTTTTTCTTCAATTTTAACCGCTTCTGCTCCTATCAGTTCTCTTTCATTATCTTCAGCACCATGAGTAAGTCGTTTAAGAGGTTTTAACATGATTAAAACAATAATGGCAAAGATTACGGTAAAAATAGTAATTCCTGCAAAAATAGCTATATCGCCAGCCTCAGAGGCAAAGGAGCCAAGTTCACCCGCTACTTTATTACCCAATCCTGTGGAAGCAAAATAAACTCCCATCATTAAAGATGCGTATTTTACGGGTGCCAATTTTGTAATAAAAGAGAGCGCAACTGGTGAGGAACACAATTCACCAATAGTGTGAAATAAGTAAGCAAAAACTAACCAATACATGGCAGAAGCACCATTAGTTTCAAATTGTAATGCGGCAAAGACCATAAATACAAATCCAAATCCCATAATAATTACCCCTACTGCCATTTTAAAAATGGAAGAGGCTTCTTTGGTTTTTAATTTTCTTTTTGCCCAATAGTTAGCTACAAGTACACCAAATAGGATAATAAATAAAGCATTTAAAGATTGAAACCAAGAAGCTGGAACTTCATTACCAATTAACGGTAGTGTAAATGGAAGTATTCTATTCGTTTTCTCTAGCGCATAAATATTCATCAATCCACCTGCTTGTTCAAAAGCTCCCCAAAAAACAATTACAAGAACAAAAGAAAGTAGCATAACCACATATCTATCTTTCATAATTTGTGTGGTAAGATCTTTATATACCATCATCATCATGGCTACAACTATAGTAAGAAAAATAAACAAGGCCCCATAGGCAATTCCCAATTTACACATTCCATAAAAAGAAAGTGCCAAAAGAATTCCGGAAATTAAAAGTTGTGTTGGAGCTTTAAACAAGCCACTAAAAAGAGAGGTTAGGGAAGCACCTTCATTTCTTTCTTCTTTAGAAAGCAAATTGCCAACATCTTTTAAATATTTTTGTCCCCATAAGTAAACAACTATACCAAGTGCCATTGCAAAAGCAGCAAGTCCAAAACCATAATGCCATCCTATTTGCTCTCCAACATAACCAACAATTAAACTAGAAAGGAATGCTCCAAGATTTATACCTATGTAAAAAATAGTAAACCCTTTATCTCTTCTTATGTCGCCTTCTTTGTATAAACCACCAACCATGGTTGAAATGTTTGGTTTAAGTAAACCAACTCCGGCTACAATCAAACCTAGTCCGGTATAAAATGCCCACATTTCTTCAATTGATAAAATGCCATGACCCATAACAAGTATTATTCCACCGATGAGAACTGCTCTTTTTTGTCCTAATACTTTATCTGCGAGTATCCCACCCGGAATAGAAACTACATACACTAACATGGTGTACCATCCATACAAAACAAGTGCTTCAGCAGCAGTCCAGCCAAGACCGGCATTCCCTCCTGTTGTTGCGCTTACAAGATACAGAACAAGTATTGCACGCATTCCATAATAGGAAAAACGTTCCCACATTTCTGTAAAGAATAAAATATACAAGCCAACCGGATGGCCTAAAAAGTCCTTTTGGACAGCTGTAGTTGAAGTATTTTCCATAGTTTTGATTGGTGTTTAAATTAATTTGGTTTATAAATTATTTTTAATAAATTTTGTCATTTTGTTATAAAGATGCAATCGTGTATTGCCTCCATAAATGCCGTGATTTTTGTCAGGATATATTGCCCAATCAAAATCTTTATTTGCCTGAACTAATTTTTCTATAAGCCGTGTAGAATTTTGCACGTGCACGTTATCGTCAGCGCTTCCGTGAACTAATAAAAATTTTCCTTTTAGTTTATCCACATGGGAAATTGGCGAATTTTCATCATAACCACTTGGGTTTTCTTGCGGTGTGAGCATATACCGTTCGGTATAAATGGTATCATAAAAACGCCAGCTACTCACCGGTGCCACAGCAATGGCAAGAGAAAAAACATCGGCTCCTTGAAATAAAGCATTAGATGACATAAAGCCGCCATAACTCCAGCCCCAGATACCAATTCTGGTGGCGTCAATATAAGGCAAAGCACCAAGTTTTTTTGCAGCATCTATTTGGTCTATAACCTCGAATTTTCCTAATTCATTTTGGGTCATTTTTTTAAAATCTCTGCCTTTTAATCCGGTACCTCTTCCATCTACACAGGCAATTATATATCCTTCCTGTGCAAGCATTTGATGCCAATAATCATTTGAGCCAATCCAAGAATTAGAAACGGTTTGTGACCCAGGACCGGAATATTGATACATAAATAATGGATATTTTTTGTTAGCATCAAAATCAACCGGTTTTATAACATACATGTTTAATTCGTTTCCATTGATGTTTATAGTAGAAAATTCCTTAGGAGAGAGGACATAGCTTTTTAATTTTTTTGATAATTCGCTATTATCCTTTATCAGCCGCAATTGATTTCCGTCTTTTGTATTGCATAAAGTATAGGATGGAGGCGTATTTGCATTAGAAAAAGTAAGGATAAACAGACTAAAATCTGCACTAAAAGAGGCGCTATTAGTTCCATCATTTTCTGTAAGCCGGGCTTTGTCTTTCCCATTTATTTTTATGGAATACACATCTCTATTAATACTTCCATTTTCTGTACTTTGATAAAAAACTTTGTTTGTGTTTTTATCAAATCCATAATAATCAGTAACTTCCCAATTGCCATCTGTTACTTGATTAAGAAGTTTTCCTTCGTTACTGTAGTGGTATATATGATTCCAACCGCTTTTTTCGCTTGTCCAAATAAAACTATTGTCTTCTAAAAAAGTAAGATTGTCTGTAACGTCCACATAGGCAGCATCTGTTTCTTTTAGTATTAATTTAGTGGCGTTTTTTGAAGCATCTACAAAAATAAGGTCTATTTCATTTTGTTTTCTGTTGGTAACTTGAACGCTAAGTATATTTTGGTTTTTGGTCCATTGTATTCTAGGAATATAATAAGAATTATAGGCATTTAAATCAACTCTTGTAGTATTATTTGTTTCTATATCATACAAATGAAGAGATACTTCAGCGTTGTTTTCACCGGCTTTCGGATATTTAAAAACCTGTTGGGTTTGGTATAAATCGGTGCCATACACGTCCATAGAAAACTCTGGAACTTCGGTTTCATCAAAACGAATAAAGCCTATTGTACTACCGGAAGAATTCCAGTCAAAAGCGCGAACAAAACCAAATTCTTCTTCATATACCCAATCAGTAATGCCATTGATGATGTGGTTTTTCTTCCCGTCAAAAGTAATTTGCGAAGTGGTATTGTTTACTAAATTTTTAATGTACAAATTATTTTGATAGCCAAAAGCTAATTTGGTACCATCTGGTGAAAAAGTGGGCTCTTGAATGGCAAAATCGGAAACCAATTCCAGTTTTTTTGAATCTAAATCATATACATAATAGCTGCCAAGTGTAGATCGACGGTAAATAGACTCTAATTCTGTAGCTAAAAGTATCTTTTTTTCATCCTCACTAAACTGATACGATAATATTTGATTTATGCCCGGTAATTCTGCCGAATTCACAAGTGTAGCAATTTTATTAGAAGTCTTGTAGTCATAAACATCTATAGTAGAAGCTCTTTTAGAACGGTCGTAATTTAAAACCGAATATTCCTTTCCGTTAGCTAGGGAATGTAGTCGTTCTAAGGATTCTGTTAGGAAAGTACCACTCCAAATTTCTTCTAGAGTTATTTGTTTTAATTGTGCGGAAACACTGGCAGTAATAAACAAGATAAGGGGGAAAATCGTTTTTAAAAAACGCATAATTTGTCTGTTAAAAAATTGGTATGCCAAGTTTACTAAAATTTCAGCAAAAAAAGAGGATTTTTGGTGTTAAATAGTAAATTTAGCTATTTTTTTATAGCAGAAAAGGGAAAGATTATACATTGACTCCAAAAATGGAAAAACAAAATGCTTTTGTTTCATACCCATAAAAACGTAAAACGTAAATCCCATTTCGTAAATCCTATATGTTATCTTTGCAAGATAAAATAAAAAAACATGGTAAAACCCATTTCCGGTTTCTCTAAACTTAGCAAAGAAAAAAAAATACAATGGCTGATTTCTACTTATTGCCAAGGGGAGGACAGTATATCAAAAATTTTAAAATCCTATTGGAATACCGATACGAAACTTCAACAATTACACGATGAATTTATTGAAAACACCATCAGTAACTTCTATTTGCCCCTAGCAATTGCTCCAAATTTTTTGATAAATGGAAAAATTTACACCCTGCCAATGGCTATCGAAGAGAGCTCTGTGGTTGCTGCAGCAAGTAATGCGGCAAAATTTTGGTTAGAACGAGGCGGTTTCAAAGCAAAAGTACTTTCTACCACAAAAAATGGTCAGGTACACTTTAATTTTTTTGGTAAGAAAAAAGAGTTGGTTTTATTTTTTAACACCATTAAGCCAAAACTTCTACTTTCAATAGCAGCTATTTCAAAAAATATGGTAAATCGAGGCGGTGGTTTACTTGATATTGTGCTTGTAGATAAAACCAAAGATTTAGAAAACTATTACCAATTGCATTGCACCTTTGAAACTCTAGACGCTATGGGTGCTAACTTTATAAATAGTTGTTTAGAACAATTTGCCAAGACTCTTCAAGAAGAAGCTATTTACTTCATGCCTTTTATAACTTCAAAAGCTAGGCTGGAAGTGGTAATGAGCATACTTTCTAATTACGTACCGGAATGTTTGGTTAGAGCAGAAGTGTGTTGCCCTATATCCGATTTGACCACTAAAGAATTGAAAGGAAAGGACTTTGCCGAAAAAATTATAAGAGCCATTGCCATTGCCAAAGCAGAACCCAGAAGAGCTGTAACGCATAATAAAGGTATAATGAACGGTATTGACGCAGTAGTTATAGCAACAGGTAATGACTTTAGAGCTGTAGAAGCAGGAATTCATGCTTATGCCTCAAAAGATGGCAGATACAGCAGTTTAACACACGCTGAAATAGTAGGTGATCAATTTCATTATTGGATTGAAATTCCTTTGGCTATTGGCACTGTTGGAGGACTTACCACCTTGCATCCATTAGTAAAAGTAGCTTTAGAAATTTTACAGAAACCAAGTGCAAAAGACGTTATGCAACTTATTGCAGTTGCCGGGTTGGCTCAAAATTTTGCGGCAATCAAGTCCTTGGTAACCATAGGTATTCAAAAAGGGCATATGAAAATGCATTTGATGAATATTCTCAATCAAATGCAAGCTTCAGCAATAGAGAAAAAGGAAGCCATTGAATATTTCAAAAAAAACACAGTAACCCATAATGCAGTAGTTACTTTTATAGAAAATTTAAGAAAATAAATTGAAAACAACCTTTTACGGCAATGGTAAGCTTTTGCTCACTTCAGAATATCTAGTGCTAGATGGCGCCAAGGCTCTTGCTATTCCAACAAAATATGGACAGTATTTAGAGGTTGAAAAGTTATCTGAAAAAGTTTTATTGTGGAAAAGTTTGGATGAACATAATAGGGTTTGGTTTGATGCCATTTTTAATATTTCCAATGACTCCCTAGAATTATTTACAGAAAAAAATGAAGTATCAGAAACCTTACTTTTTATTCTTCAACAAACAAAAAAGCTAAATCCTTCCTTTTTATTGGAAAACAAAGGATATCAAATAACCACAAAATTAAATTTTAGCAAAAACTGGGGTTTAGGCACTTCCTCAACACTAATCTCCACTATTGCTGCTTGGGCAAAGGTAGATGCTTTTACCTTGCTTAAAAACAGTTTTGGAGGAAGCGGTTATGACATTGCTTGTGCCATACACGACAAACCCATACTTTTTTCCAATAACGAACATCCACCAATAATAGAAGAAGTAGTATTGCCCTGGGATTTTAAAGACGAACTTTTTTTTGTGTATTTAAATAAAAAACAAGATAGTAAACAAGCTATCGGCAGATACAAGAATCTAAATACAAACAAAAAAGAAGCAATTGTAAAAGTAAATGCACTAACACAAGCACTTATTTCGTCTAAAACACTTTCTGCATTTGAAAATTTACTGCAAGAACATGAAGAAATCCTTTCTAACCTTCTGCAGTTGCCAAAGGTGAAAAAAGCCTATTTTAAAGACTATCCGGGAATTATAAAAAGTCTTGGCGCTTGGGGTGGTGATTTTGTTTTGGCAACAAGCAAAGAGGCTCTCGACTATTTTCCGTCTAAAGGGTACTCTGTGATTATTCCTTTTACAACTATGTTGAAATAAAAAATGCCTTTCGGTGTGAAAGGCATTTTATTCATTCAAAATCAACTTATTTTTTAATAGAAATTTGCTCTTCTATCTTCAATTGTTGCTTTATTTTTTAGAGCATTAAATACATTTGCATTAACCTGTGCTGCTCGTTTTGAGTTTATTTGATTGAAATAAGCTGTATAATTATCGGTTTTAGGAGCATCATTGCGAGCTAGAACTTTAATTTTATACACCCCATTTTTGCCTTCAATAAGTGTTGAGGTTGCTCCTTCTTTTAATCCGAATGCCGTGCCAACAACTTTTGGTTCTGTGCCGGCATCAGCAAGTGTTGGCGCTTTCATCGTGATAGCATTTGCTCTTTTTACCTGAACATTTTTTTCTTGCGCTATTTCTTCTAAAGAAGAACCTTTAATACTTTCCATTATTTTTTTGGCTTTTTTCTCATTTCTAAGAATTGGCGTAATAGAAATGGAAGCATCAGCGGCACTCATTAAACCTTTTTCACTTTTATTAGTTAGTTGTACAATAGCATATCCATTATTTACATTAAATCTTTTTACTTCTCCTACTTTGCTTTCTTTTCCAAAAGCCCACGTTACAATGGAACGATTGTTGCCTATCCCAGGAATATTTTCTTCTAATTCGCCTATTTTATATACAGGTCTTACATCGTATTCAGATTCTTTTGCAACCTTTAAAAAATCGGATGAGGCTGCATTAGATTCAAATTTAGTAGCATCGACAAATATTTTATTAACGGTTTCTTCTGATGGTACAATGGCTTTAGTTATATTACCTACTTTTATTGCTTTTTGAATATTTTTTTGATCTTCAATAGAAATAACGTGGTAACCAAAATCTGTTTCTACTACACTTTTGTCGCCTTTTTTGTTGTTAAAAATATAGGTGTCAAAAGCCTCTATAGTTGACCCTGGGGTTAAATAACCAAGGTCTCCTTTGTTTTCTTTTGCGCTTGGATCGTCTGAAAATTGAGTTACTAATGCTTCAAATTTACTACTGTCCTTAGAAAGTGTATTAAGCAAACTGTCTGCAAGGGTTTTCGCTTGTTCTTTAGTTCTTTTGGTAGTTTCAGAGGCAGATGGTAATCCTTCCCAAGTTATAAGAATGTGTTTGGCTTGAACGGAATCAGCAAGTTGTCTTATATCTAAAACTTTAGCAAGATTATAACTATTTTCTAATTTGTAGGGGCCGTAAATTTCACCTTTATTCATAGCAAAAATAGTGTCAGCAATAGCTGCCGGTAAATCTTTTTTAAACCACCATCTATCTTGAAATTTTCCTTCTGAATTTTGACTTATAAAAGCAATATCATCGTCAGTTTCTTTAAAACCGGGTAAGGTATCGTTTTGTTTAGAAATGCTGTTGTACTCAATTTTTTGAGATAACAAAGAGGTTATTTCTTCTTTTACAGCTTCTTCATCATTGGCTGAAGGGTCTTCAGCAAAAAGCACATATTGAATATCTACGGAGGCTTCTGTTTTATATTGTTTTGCATTTTTCTTGATGTATTCAGTAATATCACTGTTGGTTACGGTAATTTCACTGTCCGGAATGCTAGTGTATGGTATTTGAACAAATTCAACATCCACTTTATCGTTTTCCATTTTATATTCTAATTCAGCTTCTGCAATTGTCGCTCCTATACCGGCTTTAATGAGATTATAATAGGTTTGCTCCATTGCATTTTGCGTAACTGATTTTTCGAATTCAATAAATTGCGCATAAAGTGTTGGATTGTTAGCTTTTACATCGGCAATATATTCTTGTAGCTTGTTGTTGTCAAAAACACCTGCTTCATTTAAGAAAGCTTGGTTGCCTGCAAGGTTTTGGGCTAAAGCGTTTCTTAATTGGTCAGCACCTATAACTAATCCTAATTCTTCAAACTGTTCTGATAAAAGTGCTTTACGAAGTTCATTGTTCCAAACCATATTCATAGCTTGGGCATTGGTAGCATTTGGACCTAAATTTCTTAATGCATCATCCACTTTTCTTGCAAAATCCTCTCTTGGGATGTCTGTATCGTTAATTGTAGCTATGATATTTAACGATTTTTGAGAGGTAAAGCCACCGTTTTGAATAACGTCTGCTAGCACAAAAGAGAATAGCGCAAGGGCTATTATGATAATTAGAAAAATAGATTGTTTTCTTATTTTATTTAATACTGCCATTTGTCTTTAAATTTATAGGGGGCGAAAATACCAATTTTGAACAACTTATGAAAAGGATATGAGGTAAATTTTCATAAAAATGAAAATATTATTTTTCAGAAGTAATTTCTAACTCTACTAACTCAATTTTTGTATTAGAAACTTCTAGTATTTTAAAGTTAAATTGCTCTATTTCAACTATTTCGTTTTTATTAGGAATTTCTTCGGCAAAATATACAATCATGCCACCTAAGGTTTCATAGTTTTCGTTTTCCGGCAGATTTAACTTATAGTTTTCGTTTAAATAATCTACTTCAAGCCGAGCTGAAAATTTATAAAGGGTATCTGAAAATTTTTCTTCAATCAATTCTGTGATGTCGTGCTCATCTTCAATTTCACCAAAAAGTTCTTCAATGATATCCTCAATGGTCATCATTCCGGATGTTCCTCCATATTCATCAAGGATAATTGCGATACTCTCTCTTTTTTTAATTAAAATATTTAAACTGTCCTTAACTAACATAGTTTCTGGAACAAAAACAACAGGAATTAGAATTTCTTTTAAAGATTCGGGTTTTTTGAAGAGTTCAAAAGCGTGAACATAGCCAATAATATCGTCAATGTTTTCTTTGTAAACTAATATTTTTGAATATCCCGTTTCAGAAAATAACTTTACTAAGTCTTTTGGGGTTGTATTTATGTCAACAGCAACAATCTCGGTTCTTGGTATCATTACTTCTCGGGCTTTTACTTCCGAAAAATCTAACGCATTTTGAAATATTTGTATTTCAGAATCGACTGTATCTTCCTCTCTTACTGATTCCATTTGTTCAGAGATATAATTTCCTAATTCTACTTTTGAAAAACTTAGCTGAAGAGAATCGCCTTGGGTTTTAAATATTTTTTTTAAAATAACATCAGAAATCCAAATAATGAATTCAGAAATAAAAGAAAAGGTTACATAAAAAATATATGCCGGAATAGCAAAAAACTTTAAAAGGCTGTTTGCATATACTTGAAAAAACACTTTTGGTAAAAACTCAGCTGTTAAAAGAATTACTAAAGTGGAAATAATGGTTTGAAGGAGTAAAATTTTAATGGGTAATACTGAGAAAGCTAAATATTGTGAAAAAAGCATATGAGAAAGAAGATCTCCCATCATAAATCCATATATAACAAGCGCTATATTGTTACCAACTAGCATCGTTGCAATAAATTTTGAAGGTCTTTTTGTTAGTCTTTTAAGGATAGTAGCTAAAAAACTATTTTGCTTTTTTTCAATTTCTATGTGGATTTTATTGGCAGAAACAAATGCAATCTCCATTCCGGAAAAGAATGCAGAAAGTACAAGCATTAAGAGAATAACAAAATAGTGCTCCATTATTTATTATTGCTGGCTTTTTTCCAATTTTTTTCTAAAATTTCGTTTAAAGAAAAACATTAATATAGATACAACGGCAAAAAATATAAATAAATACGCTCTATTTTTGTCCGAATTCCAACTGGAAATTACTGCGAAGATAGACAATACAAATACTACTAAATAGGCATATTCAAATATTTTATATACTGTTTTGTTCATTTTTCTATTTATTTTTAAAAATAAAGATTAAAGAATTACTGATTAGTTACTGCTCTGTTTCGGGTTTGCTTTCTAATTTGGTTTTATCTACAAACTGAACACCTACATTTTTTCTGGATAGAAAGTTATTAAATTCTTCATTAGAATCAAAACGACCCCCATCGTTATAGGAACCGTCCTTAAATTTAATTTTGTATGGTTGGTCTGTAAAAATCCATTTATTTTTTTGATCCCAGTACATTTGTTGTGCATGAAGTATTACGCTATCACTCGTAATTAAAACTACATTTCCTCTTAAGTCAATCAAACCAGTTTTATTATAGTTTATGCCGTAATCTGCTGTTACCGTCGTTTTTTTACCGGTGTCTTTCCAAAATTGTACTTCTAAGCCTTCTGGAAATTCAGAGAACGAAAAAGTATAGTTAGAAAAATCCAATAATTTTGTGGTGATTAAATTAGCAACCAGCCTTCCGGAATCTGTGTATTTTAAATTAATACCTTTTCCTTCGGTAACAGGTCCCAAATCTGCAGTGTTTAGCTGTTTAATTTTTTGATAATTTCCTTCACAAGCAAAAAGCGTTATGGCTATAAAAATAGCCATAACGCTTTTATTTGTTATGTTATATAATTTCATTCTATAAGTTTGGCACTCTTACACTACCACCAACCCAACAGTTGAATGTAACTGTTTTACCTTGCATCCCTTCGCTAAAAATATCACTTTTGGAAGGTGCTCTTTCGGTATAGCTATGTGCGGCAGCATTTGCATTATTAGCTACAGATGGGTCAACACGCGCCGCAGTTCTAGCTAAATCGGCTGCTAACCAGTTAATTGCTCTTTTCTCAAATACTGTTTCACCGCAACTGTTTGAACTTGCAGCTATCATGTTTGCTATTTGTAAATACGCTCTACCAAACGAAGGTTTTGCATCAATGGCTTTTCTATAAAATGCTCTTGCTTGACTTGAATTTCCTCCTTTTCTATAGTTTTCAGCAATTTTGTAATAGGTGTTTGCTTTTCTAGAATTGTCAGTTTCTAACTCGGCAGATTGATTAAAATATTGTAAAGCTAATTTAGATTTTCCATCTGCTTCTGCTTGTAATCCTAAAGAGTATGCAGATCTTGCTGAAGGCTCTAAATCGTGTAATGCCTGAGATACTTTAAAAAACAATGGATCTTCGGTACATTCTTTTTCTGAAAGTCTAATATTAACCCCTCTTAACCAATCCACATCGGATTTTCTTTCTTCAAAATCTTTGTTGTATAGAGGTATTAAATTAGTACAGTCAGCAAGAATTCCCAATTTCCCATTTACACTCTCTTTTACTTGCGCATAAGCTCTTAGGTTTATTTCTCCATTTTTAAGAAGTTTTTCTTCCGCTTGTTGTAAGTCTTCCCCTGCATCTTGTCTTTCAATTAGAGGAGTAATTTTTGAGGCTAGTGCATTTTCTTCTGCTTCAATTTTACCAATCAATTCATCATAAAGGTCAAATACGTCTTGTATTTTTTTTGTGCCCACTTCTTGTAAATCTACTGCTAAGGAAAAATAAGTATATAGTGCTTTAGGACTTGTAAAATTTTCTTTGTCTTTGGTATAAGCATTTTCAAAAGCCTGAAATTGTTCTTGAGCAGTGCCTATTTGGTTATCAAACATCACTTGAGCAAAGTCTGCAAGCATAGCACCTTCCTTTTTACTGTTAGGGAAGTATTGTAATCGTTCTCTGCTTATTTTTTTATATTCATTAAATTCCTTCATTTTATCTGCTTCGCTTGCTTTTTCAATTCTGTCCATATAAAGTCTCTCTCCGTATTGGTAGATACTTAGGTGAAAGGATGGGCAATCTCTGCGTAGTTCTTCTAAGTAAGGGAGTGCATTACTATAGTTTTCAATTTTTGCTGATTCAGCAAATAAAGAAAGTGTAGTAGCGCAATCTTCATTAAGATTTGCATCATTTGCTTGGGCAGTGAATAGAATGCCTAAAAGGAATAATGTGGCTTTAAGTTTCATTTGTAATTGTTTTTCTATTATTATTAATCGTATAAAGTTTTTATAAACCATTTATCATTAAGCGATAAACTTATAAAGGTGTTGAAAAAATTTTCTTGAACTAATCCTGCATTAACGGTTCCTCTTTTTCCAATTTCAAAACCGACATTTACATTTGAGAATAATTTTCCAACTGGTAGTCCTACTCCAAAAGATATGCCAAACTCATTTATGTCCTCGCCATTGATAACTAAACCTGTGTCTTCATAACGCATTCCGGCACGATAAGTAACTCTTTTCCAGTAGGATGATATGGAATTCGAGGTAGGAACAAAAAAACCTCCTAATTTATATCTAGAAGCATCAGAAAATTCTACATTGTCTAAGGTGAAGGTTCTATTATTAAAATTACTGGTTTTTTGACTGGTATATTCAGCGCCTACAAACCAATTTCTTGTCTTGCCTATACCAAGCCCAAAGGTAAATTGGGATGGAAAAGTTAGCTTTGAATTTGCCACATCCACATCTCTAATATCTACATCCACTTGCAGGTTAGGATTCGGAATAAAAACACTTGCAAATTGTCTAAAGTTTTGAGACTCTAATTTGGTTTCCGGAGTGTAAACAATAGATGTAAATAAATTCAAATTTGTAAAAACTTTTTCTATATACGTTGCTCCAAGATTAAAGCTAAACCCAGATAAATTAGAACGGTTAGACTCTCTGGAAGCAAAATCTAATCCCTCTTGCGATAGTAATGTGGTGTTTTGAATATTCCCAAAATTATAGTTGGCATCTACTCCAATGCTTAATTTTGGAGTAACTTGATATCCTCCGGCAAGAAAAACTTTGTTCATGCCTCCTTTCCCTGAATTTTGTACTAAAGTTGTCCCTGATAGGTTTTCTAGATCATAGCCAACTGCTGTAAGAGGTAGAACGCCAAAGCTTAAACCCAACTTATTTCCAACAGGTATTCCTAGTGCAAGATAGTTGATAGAAGTAGAAGATGTTTTTCCGGTTTCGGTTTGGGTTTTTTGGTTCACTAATTTGTGACTTCCTCCTACAGAAAAAGCTACCAATTTTAAAGAGGCTAACCCGGAAGGATTTTGCAAATTCAGGTGAATACTGTCTGAGTAAATACTTATTCCACCCATCAACCTGTTTTCAACAGTGCCTCTAAAATTTAAAGACCCAATGCCAAAAAAAGAATAGGGAGACGAAGTGGCTTCTTGTGCAGAGGTAATGGCAGTAACCAATACCAATGTTATTACTAAAAATTTTCTTATCATGTATCTTGATTGTATTCCAGCAAATAATTTAAACCTTCTAGAAGGAAATTTGAATTGGCAAATATGCTATTTTTTAAACTATCTCGCAAAAAATGCGCATTGCCTCCTGTTAAAATAACTGTTAAATCTTTAAAATCTTCTTTATAACGATTAATTACGCCATCTATTTCAAAAGAAACCCCAAACATAACTCCTGAATGTATAGAAGTAGCGGTTGAATTTCCTAGAATTGTTTTGGGTATATTCGCATTCAGCAATGGTAACTTTTCTGTAAAAGTATGCAGAGCTTTATACCTCATATCTATTCCCGGAGAAATGGCACCACCCATAAAATTTGCATTTAAATCAACAAAATCGTAGGTTATACAAGTTCCCACATCAATAATTAAAACATTTTTTTTAGGAAATAAATGACATGCTGCACTTGCTAAAGCCATACGATCAATACCTAAAGTTATAGGCGTGGTGTATTTATTAATATATGGTACTTTTGAATCTGAAGAAAGGACATAGAGTTTAAATAATTTTTTTAGTCTTTCTACATTTTTTATTGGAAAAGACCCCACAATTCCAACGATAGCCTTGTTTATATATGGGTATTCTGCTGCTATTTTTTTCAAATTTTTTTTAAAATCTGAATTTATCGAAATTTCTTTATGCACCAAAATATTGTCCTGAAAAACGGCAAACTTTACCAAAGTATTTCCAACGTCAACTATTAAGTTCATTATGAAATGAATAAGCGGCAAAAATACAATTTGAATTTATAATTACAACAAGACAATTAAGAAATAAATCTTTTTTTTTAATTTTATGTTTTGTTCAAAGCAAAATAGGTTTATATTTGCAGCCGCTTAGGCAATTGACACCTATTATTATTTGTTGCTTAAATCAATTTTAAATAATGGTACCTTAGCTCAGTCGGTAGAGCAACGGACTGAAAATCCGTGTGTCCCTGGTTCGATTCCTGGAGGTACCACAAAAAAGTCCCCAAAACTATATTTGTTTTGGGGTTTTTTGTTTTTATTAAAACCCAAACCCATTTTTTTCGTAAGTTGTGTAAGGAAATCATCCCTTATTCCGACAAAAGAATTATTTTTAAAAAATGAATTCAAAAACTGCTGTTTTAATTTTTGCAAACTCCTCCAAAGTGGAAAGGAAATTTAAATCCTTTGCAAAAGGCAATGCGCTTATTGATGAATTAAATAAGAACACCCTTAAGACAGTAAAAAAAACAAAACTTCCCTATTTTATCTTTACAGAAAAAGAACAAAAAGGAGCTTCCTTCGGCGAACGTTTTACCAATGCATTGCAAGCCGTTTTTAATGAAGGTTTTAATCGTGTTATAACTATAGGAAATGACACCCCACAACTAAAAAAACAACACCTTTTAAAAGCTGCTGATGCAATTGCCAATGCTAATTTTGTTATCGGCCCTTCCTTAGACGGTGGCTTTTACCTAATGGGGTTAACAAAAAAACAATTTGAAAAAGTTGATTTTCTTCATCTCCCTTGGCAGAAAAATACTTTGGAAAAATCGCTTTCTTTACAAATGACTAATGCTGATGAAGAAATAATTAAACTGAATAGTTTATTAGATGTAGATGCTGATGCTGATTTAAAAGCATTATTCCAATTTAGAACTAGTATTTCCAAAAAACTTATTGCCTTACTCTCTACTCTATTTCTTCAAAATATATCTATACAATTTTTTTCAAAATTGCAAGTGCGTTTGCTGTTCAACAGAAACTACTACAACAAGGGTTCTCCAATTATCGTTCTATCTTAAATTTTTCCGGTTTTTTGAATACTTTTTTTTAAATCCAAACCAATTATTCAAAATCGGATTTTTTTCTATTCTAAATAGATAAAATAGCAACTATAATTTCAACTAACACCACTTACTATGGCAAATTCTTATTATGACCCTGCCGACTTGCGCAAATTTGGCGACATTACCGAATGGAGCGAAGAACTTGGAACAAAATTTTTTGATTATTATGGCAAAGTCTTTGAAGAAGGTGCTCTCACGGCACGCGAAAAATCATTAATAGCTTTGGCTGTAGCGCATACCGAACAATGTCCATATTGTATTGATGCCTACACCAAAGACACCTTGCAACGCGGCATCACCAAAGAACAAATGATGGAAGCCATCCATGTGGGTGCTGCCATAAAAAGTGGCGCAACCTTAGTACATGGGGTAATGATGATGAATAAAGTAAATAAACTAGATGGTTAATGCTAGAAAATCCCAAATTCAAAGTTTTAATGTTTATTATACCTAATTATATGTAATCATGATAAAGCTAAAATTACAATCTTTACATAAAAGAGATAGCGAATTAGCGCAATCCAATAGGCAGTTGGAAATCCTATCAAACGGCATTTTTAAAATTGGGAAATTACCCAAATTTAGAGATAAAATAGCAGGCGATGGCCATCTTACATTACGTCCAAAAAAACTGGAAATACTGCAAATAAATCTCGGCTACATGTGCAATCAGGTGTGCGAACATTGCCACGTAGATGCAGGCCCCGATCGAAAGGAAATTATGACTCGTGAAACCATGAAGCAATGCTTAAATATCATTCGTAATACCGGAGCACACACGCTCGATTTAACCGGAGGCGCTCCTGAAATGAACCCCGATTTTCGCTGGTTTGTGGATGAAGCTTCTAAAGCCGGTATTGCCGATTTTATTGTTCGATCTAATTTAACCATTATTCGCGCCAATAAAAAATACCACGATTTACCGGAATTTTTTAAAAATCACAATGTACATGTTATTTCCTCTATGCCGCATTACACGCGTGGCAAAACAGACAAGCAACGTGGAGAAGGTGTTTTTGATAAATCTATCAAAGCCCTACAGGACTTAAATGCAATAGGGTATGGACTTTCAGGAAGTTCCTTGCGTTTGGATTTAGTGTATAACCCAACAGGAGCCTTTTTGCCGGGCAATCAAGAAAGTTTAGAAAAAGACTTTAAAAAAGCTCTTTCTGAAGATTTTGACATTCAATTTCACAACCTGTTTGCTATCACCAATTTACCCATTGCTCGGTTTTTAGATTACCTCATCGCTTCTGAAAATTATGAAGACTATATGACTTCTTTAGTGGAAGCTTACAACCCGACTGCAGTAGAAAATGTCATGTGCACAAACACCATTTCCATAAGTTGGGACGGCTGGATTTATGATTGCGATTTCAACCAAATGCTAGATTTAAAAGTAGATAGTAAAGTAAAACATATAAGCAATTATAATGAAGAACTGCTTAACGACAGAGACATTATCATTTCGCAACATTGTTACGGATGTACCGCAGGCGCAGGAAGTAGTTGTCAAGGAAAAGTAACTTAAATTATGAAAAAAATTCTATACATAATAACGTTTTTCTTAAGCCTTGGTGTTTCCGGGCAAGAAACCCTAGAACAAATTTTATCCAAATATAACCAAGGAAGTATTCCATATATTTCTTCGGAACAATTACTAAAGAAAATACAAAATTCTAGCGTTCTTATTCTGGATACCCGCGAAAAAGAAGAATACAATGTCAGTAAAATCAAGGGAGCCGTTTTTGTAGGTTACAACCAATTTTCCATCAAACAATTTTCTAATTTTATGACCAATAAAAACCAACATATCGTAGTGTATTGTTCTTTAGGAATTCGTTCGGAAAAAATTGGCGAAAAGCTAAAAAAAGCAGGATATGCCAACGTAAAAAATCTCTATGGCGGTATTTTTGAATGGAAAAATCAAGGCAATCCTGTACTCGACGCACAAGAAAATGAAACCGATAATGTTCACGCTTATTCCCCTACTTGGAGTAAGTGGTTAACCAAAGGAAATAAAGTTTATTAACATGGCAATTTCAACAAAAAAAGACACTGACGGCGACAATGAAATCCTAACAGATTTTTATTTTCCAACCTCAAAAAAAGCACTGATTATTTTTACCCGAAACCCGGAATTAGGAAAATGCAAAACCCGTCTCACCAAAATAATTGGCGATGCAAATGCTTTAAATATCTACAAAATTCTATTAATGCATACCGTCAAAATTACTAAAAAACTAAAAGCAGATAAATTTGTATTTTATTCCGATACGATTTGTAAAGAAGACATTTGGAATTGCGAAGTTTTTAGAAAAAAAGTACAGCACGGAGAGGATTTGGGCCAACGCATGGCAAATGCTTTCCAAGAAATCTTTAAATTAGGCTACAAAGAAATTATCATCATAGGCAGTGATATACTCGACCTCTATGAAGAAGATCTCCAAGAAGCCTTTAAAGCACTAGAAACTTTTGAATATGTATTGGGTCCATCTGAAGACGGTGGTTATTACCTTTTAGGAATGAATCATTTTAATGAAAATCTCTTTAAAAATAAAACTTGGGGCACCGATACTGTATTGCGCGACACCCTTATCGATTTAAAAAATGAGCACTTGCAATTACTGGAAGAACGCAACGATATAGACGTCTATGACGACATCAAAGACGAACCCGTTTTTCAACAATTTTTAAATAAAACCAACTAATTATTAACACTAAAACCATTCCCCCTCCTTCGGAGGGGGTTAGGTGGAAGATGAGGATCATGAAAGAACAACTAAATAAAACCGTACAATTTTTAATCAACCACGGCTTCGGCACTCCGGAGGTGGGCATCATTCTTGGCACAGGACTAGGACAACTGGTCGAAGCCATCAAAGTAGAAGTAGAAGTAAGTTATAATCACATTCCTTTTTTTCCAACCGCTACCGTGGAATTTCACCAAGGAAAATTTCTGTTTGGCGAACTTTCTGGCAAAAAAGTCGTGGTCATGCAAGGGCGTTTCCATGTATATGAAGGCTACACCTTGCGCGATGTTACTTATCCCGTGCGTATTATGGAGCAATTAGGCATCAAAACGCTATTAATATCAAATGCTGCCGGTGCCATAAATCTCAACTTTAAAAAAGGCGAATTAATGTTGATTAACGACCACATTAACTTGCAAGGAAGCTCGCCATTAGCATTCAAAGGCGTATCGCAGTTAGGAGAACGTTTTGTAGATATGAGCGCACCTTATGACTTAAAACTAAATAAAAAATTAAAAGAAATAGCAAATAAGCAGCATATTACTTTACACGAAGGTGTTTATGCCTCCGTAGTGGGACCTCAATTAGAAACGCGAGCCGAGTATAGAATGCTAAACATACTTGGTGCAGATGCCGTAGGAATGAGCACTGTGCCTGAAGTTATTGTTGCCAACCATTTAAACCTTAAGGTTGTTGCCGTTTCCGTCATCACCGATGAATGCAATCCCGACGATTTACAACCGGTAAACATTCAAGAAATTATAGCTTATGCCACCAAAGCCGAACCCAATTTGGTGGCACTTTTTAAGGAATTAATGCATGAATTATAACTAGTAGAAGCTAATCCCGCTATCCGCTATATCTTTTTTTGCTCTAAAGAAGCAAAAAAAGGATGCCGCTGCTATCGGGGCTAAAAATTGAAATATTTTTTAAACATAAATTAAAAATAATTATGAACTACCTAGATACCACTTACAACGTTTACAAAGAAGCAGCAATCACACCTGATGTGGGTTTATGCTGCACCACCAATCCTATTTGGGAATTACCGGGACTAAAAATTCCGAAAATCATGCAGGAAATGAACTATGGCTGCGGCAGCACCGTACATGCACGCGACCTTACCAACAACCCAAAAATGCTCTATGTAGGCGTTGGTGGTGGCATGGAACTTTTGCAATTTTCCTACTTCAACCGTCAAAAAGGTGGCGTTGTGGGTGTGGATATGGTCGATGAAATGCTGGAAGCCTCCCGCAAAAACTTTATCGAGGCAGAGGCCCAAAATCCTTGGTTCAAAAGCGAATTTGTAGAGCTCAAAAAAGGAGATGCTATGAACCTTCCTGTGGAAGACAACTCGATTGATGTGGCTGCTCAAAACTGCTTGTTCAACATATTCAAAGCCGAAGATTTAAAAACAGCAATCCAAGAAATGTATCGCGTTTTAAAACACCACGGAAAACTTGTGATGAGTGATCCCACCTGTGAGCAGCAAATGAACGATAACCTGCGCAATGACGACCGATTAAGAGCCCTTTGCCTTAGCGGCAGCTTACCCATAGCAGACTATGTAAAAGCACTCACCGATGCCGGCTTTGGAACCATTGAAATACGAGCCAGAAAGCCTTACCGCATCCTCGACCCAAAACACTATCCAACTGATGAATTGATTTATATAGAGTCTATCGAAGTAGCCGCCATCAAAGACCCGATGCCTTCAGACGGTCCTTGTATTTTTACCGGAAAAGCTGCCATTTACTTTGGCGACGAACCATTTCTGGACGATAAAAAAGGGCATATTTTATTAAAAAATCAGCCGCTGGCTATTTGTGATAAAACTGCCGGAGCCCTTGCAGAACTAGGTCGTGATGATATTTTCATCAGTGAATCGACCTTTCATTATGACGGCGGCGGCTGTTGTTAAAACCTAAACCATAAATTATGATCCTCATCCTACTTTTTATTGCAGCCTGTTTTTTAGCCTATTCCAATGGTGCCAATGATAATTTCAAAGGAGTAGCAACCCTTTTTGGAAGCAACACCACTAATTATAAAAAGGCAATCACCTGGGCGACAATAACCACATTTGCGGGGTCTGTTGCAGCTATTTTTTTGGCAAGCACGTTGGTCAAGAATTTTTCCGGAAAGGGATTAGTTCCTGATACATTAATACAAATGCCGGTTTTTGCGATTTCGGTAGCTTTGGGAGCGGCTTTAACCGTTTTTCTTGCCACTAAAATAGGGATGCCCATTTCAACAACCCATGGTTTAGTGGGTGCACTGTTTGGAACCGGATTGATGGCAGTGGGAATGGACTTCAATTTTTCAAAGCTCAGCGCCTCGTTTTTAATTCCTTTATTGGTAAGCCCTCTAATGGCTGCGGTATTGAGTTTTATTGCCTATTTGATTTTTCGGTTTATTAGGGAGAAAACAGGCATTTCCAAAAGCAGTTGCCTTTGTGTGAATGAAATTGCGGGAAGTGCTGTTGAGATGCAAGCAAATTCCTTTGTCGCTGCTAAAAATACCCAAATAGAATTGGTACGTTGTAAAAAAGAAAAATATACCGAAAAATATGACGGTGAGATTTTTGGCATTACCATTCAAAAAATAATGGATGTACTTCATTTTTTGAGTGCCGGGGTGGTTAGTTTTGCCCGCGGACTAAATGACACTCCTAAAATAGTGGGGCTGCTTTTGGTCATTAATACATTTAATTTGCAATGGGGCATGCTCGCCATTGGCGTTGCCATGACCGTGGGTGGCATCCTCAATGCCAAAAGGGTAGGATTGACCATGAGCAAAAAAATCACCCCCATGAGTTCGGGTCAGGGTTTGAGTGCAAACCTCATCACGGGATTATTGGTTACTACAGCAAGTATCCACGGTTTACCTGTTTCAACCACCCACGTTTCTGTTGGTTCTATTTTCGGAATTGGCACAGTAACTAAAAAAGCAAATATCCAAGTAGTTTCAAAAATAGTTTTATCCTGGGTGCTGACCTTACCCATTGCTGCAATATTCGGGGCACTAATATATCTTTGCTTACAATTTATAAATAAATAAACTATGAAAAAATCGATTTATATCATTATTCTTACCTTAAGTACATTTTTCTTAACTTTTAAAAGTTGTGGCCTATTATCAGCTGCCGGATTGAGCAATAAAGGGCTTCCCATAAAAGAAGTCAACGGCAAGTTAACCTCTACAACAGTTAATTCATCTGTAAACTTAAATCATGATGCTTGGACAGTGCTACTTAAAAAATATGTGGACAATCAAGGAAATGTAGATTATAAAGGCTTTAAAAAAGACCATGTAAAATTAACAGAATACCTCAACTATCTTTCTAAAAATAAACCCACAACCAATTGGTCTGTTCAAGAACTCTTAGCGTATTACATCAATGTTTACAATGCGTTTACTGTTGCGCTAATTGTTGAAAATTATCCGGTTAGCAGTATAAAAGACATTAGGGGACCTTGGAAAAAGAAATTTATTCCCATAGGCGATGAAACCCTTTCCTTAGGCGATGTGGAACATAAAATATTACGAAAGATGAAGGAACCACGTATTCATTTTGCTATAAATTGCGCTTCTCATTCCTGCCCTAAACTTTTAAATGAAGCCTACGAAGCATCAAAAATTGATCAGCAACTAGATGTTGCCGCAAAAAAATTCATCAACTCTTCTGAAAATAAATTATCTGAAAAGCAGTTGTACCTTTCAAAAATATTTGATTGGTTTGGTAAAGATTTTATAAGTGATGCTACCCCTACAATAGCTTCCTTTATAAACGCCTATACCAAAATTCCTATTCAAGCCAATGCTAAAGTGTCTTATTTTGATTACGATTGGAGTTTAAATGAAAAAAAATAAGCACTTTTGTGCTATTCTATGAAGATTAGCATTATTATACCTGTTTTAAATGAAGAGTTCACCCTTTCATTGCTATTGCCTTATTTGAAACAAAATTCCACTTCAAAAAATATTGCAGAAATCATTGTGGTTGATGGCGGTAGTACAGATGGCACATTTACTGTTGCCGAAGCAGAAAACGCTATGGTTATTTCTTCAAAAAAAGGACGTGCCATACAAATGAATGCCGGAGCTAAAATGGCAACCGGTACCGTTTTATATTTTCTTCATGCAGATTGTTTGCCTCCCAAAAATTTTGATGTTGAAATCCTAAATGCCATTTCAAAAGGCCATAAAGCCGGATGTTTTAGACTTAAATTTGACAGTAATCACTGGTGGCTAAGGCTTGCAGGATGGTTTACCAAATTTAATTGGTCTAACTGCCGTGGCGGTGACCAAAGCCAATTCATTACAAAGACTTTGTTTGAAGATATTGGTGGTTATGACGAATCCTTCTTTATTTATGAAGACAATGTCCTTATCAAAGAATTATATAAAAGAAACTGTTTTACCGTACTCCCAAAAACGATTACTACCTCAGCGCGATTGTATAAAGAAAAAGGCATTTGGACATTGCAATACCATTTCTGGACAATCCACTTAATGAAAAGGCTTGGTGCAAGTGCTGAAGAATTGTATGCTTACTATGCAAAAAACATCAAAGAGTCAGAAACCAATTCACCTACTACTTCCTCTCAAAAAATTTTTGCAGATAAATAATTCTCAATTCCTGCACGACAATTTTATAGTCCGTCAGTTCGCTGAAAATCCATACAACAAAGAAAACCAAGTCTAAATAAGTTCTTCATTAATCTTTCATTATTGTCCAATGAAAAAATATTTCGTTTCCCGATTTCATCGGGACGGGCTCTATGTGACTTTCTTACTTTAACATGACTTTTTATTCTACCCACAAATTGTCCCTATGGGACAGTCCTGTTAAGGACTGAATATGGGTAGAAACAAAAAGTAAGCACCATACACAAAAATGTCCCATAGGGACTATATATTAAGATACAAGTTTCTTAAATTATTTTATCGGACAACAATGTTATTATTTAGTAGTTTATACGTATTTTAGCAGTAAAATATACGGATATGAATCCTACTAAAAACAGAAAAGAAGTCTCTTTAGACAACCAAACTATGGCCATTTTACAAATTCAAGCGGATAGGGAAGGTAGAAAACTTAAAAATTATATGGAGCATATCCTCAAAGAAAAGGCCAATGAATTTGAAATTACTGAAGAGTACAAAGCCTTGATGGATGCTATGCTTGATAAACAACAAAATGGTAAACTTAATTCTAATTCTTGGGATACTTTTAAAGTTGAAATTTCAAGGTAATAATGAAATATCAAATTAATATTTCTGATGAAGCCAAGCTAGATATTCAAGAAATAAAAGAATACTACTTAAAAATAGAAAATAAACTTTCCAAAAGATGTCTTTCTGAAATAATAATAATAATTGATAGCCTCTCCAATAACCCTACATACCATCAAGTAAGGTATAGGGGTATAAGAATTGCTTTTACAACTACTTTTCCTTATGGAATTCATTTCACTATTAAAAATAAGACAATTACCGTCCTAAGGGTTTTCCATACCAAAAGATTTTTTAAATAATAACCCACATTATTTAAAAAAGAAAAGGTTTTCATTACTGAGCAAGTAAAACCACCTTTGTGGGTTTAGACTTTTGAAACTCAAATTCCAACTGCACAGCAACTGCTTCCTTTTTAGTTGTGATTACTTTTTTTTATAAAAGCATTTAAACGTTATGGATTGATGTGAAAATTAACTGTTTTGAGTTTGATTGAAAGTTTTTGAGATGCATAACATCACTACGTAAGGAGATAAAGATGAAAATTAGGCTCAAAAGAGCTTCCGATGCCTCGGGATTTAGCCAACATGAAAAAGTTTAATTGAGTTCCATGTAAAAGAAGAAACTATTTCATAATAGACCTAATGAACTGACTTCTACCCTATTCAAAAAATTTCTTAAAATTTTATTAAAAAAAAGGGATAAAAATTAGTTTATGTGGGAGGGGGGAGGATATATTTACAATGAAAAATCCCCCTTAAATTTTATTGTAAACAAATTTCTGAGAGTCGTTAACAAAATATTGCTGTCTATGATGTAAAACCAAAGAAACAATTTTAAGGGGAATTGTGCTACAAAGTTAGTATTCCCAACCGTATAAACAAAACAAAAGGAATAATTAACTTAATTTATTTAAAAATGAAACTAAAATTTTTAACACCCATATTATTTTTATCATTAATACTACTAAACTCGTGTAGTAAAGAAGATGCCATTGCAAATGATGTTGCAAACAGGACACAGGAAATTCAAAAAGTGGTTTTTGAGGTTCCGGGAGCTAAAAACATTTCTACTTCTGGCACAATGTTGTCTTTTTCAAGTTTTGAAGAATTTGAAAGCACCGTGTCTAATCTAGTAGATTTGGTAGATGCTCATGAAGATGTCTTTGTCAGACAATATGCAGAACTTAGTGATGAGGAATTAAATGCTATAGAATTGACAACAGGTTTTGTGTCTCAACAACCCCTTATAGATTTTGAAAACCAATATGGTTTCACAAATTCTTTACGTAAAAAGTATAATGAATTAGAAGCAATTTGGTTAAATAATGAAGAGTTGGACCCAACTACAGATCCCGATAACACAATATATTTTAGTGCCGCAGAACAAACCCTTATAAATGAACATCAAGAGGTAATGGTTGCAGGTAAGGTATATGTGTTTTCAAAAATGAGTAATACGTTTGAGGTACACGATGAGTATGGTGCTTCATTGGCTAAGATTAATAATAATGAGGATGTGTCACAAGATCCTAACATTACTTCTTATGAAAAATCTAATGGCAGCTGTACTGTATGGAGAAGTAGCGATTCCTTTGATCCTTATGCCACAAATAAAAAAGCAAAAAGAATTGCAACATTTAGATGGTTACCGTATTATGCAAAATCCAAAGTAAAGGTAATCTCCTATAAAAGGACTGGAAATAGCTGGCAAACTTGGAGGACAGATTTAGGAGTTGGTGTTCAAACCTATCTTTATAACGGTTCTTGTTCAACTATAACCGCGCAAGGATGGAGTGGTATGAAACGTAAAAAAAGAAAAAAATTAAAAAAAACCTTCACAAATTGGGGTAATTCTGTTTTACAAGCAAAAAACAACATTTCAGTAAGTGGTACTTATGAATATAATGGTCATTCTAGCAACTACAAACTTCAATGGTAAATTTTTCTTTTAATAAAATAGGTGCAGCATTCATTGCTGCCCTATTTTTATTTACAGCTTATTCTCAGGAAAATACAAAAACAGAATTTGAAGTCTTTAAAGAATATAAACGATTGGGTTTTACTATTAGACCGGTTTATTATAGTAAGGCTACAATTACGAGAAAATTTGGAGATTATGAGTTGATGAACAAAAAGACTTTTAATTTCAACTTTGGTTTTGATTATTTAATTCACCCTGAACGTAAATGGGCTTTTAAATCAGGTTTGCATCTGGATATAGTGCCGTTATATAATATCAAATTTTTTATAAAAGAAGGTGATATTTGGAATGGATATGAAGGTTATCAAGAAGAGTCTAATATATATAAACTAAATTTTACTGTACCAATGCTTGTTCAATTTAAAAAGGAAATGGGATATAATTTGTTTTTTAATTTGGAAATGGGGTTTCATTTTATGATAATGCGACAAGGAGGTTTTGATGTTACTTTTACATATTCTAATGAAGAATTATCTGAATCCAGAGAAATTTTTGCCATGTATGGTAATGCTACAAATCCAACAAGCGTTTATCCCATTCTTATTTTATCTCCTGGGTTCTATTTTACATTTCCCGGAATCTTATTACAAACAAACATTATTTTTCAAAAACCTATAGTTCCTTTTTTTAAAGGTGAATATCAATTTGGCAACCTATTAGAATCCAGACCTACCCGAGGTGATTATAAAAACTCTGGAGAATACTTAGGATTTCTCTTTACCGTTCATTTAAAAAAGAAAAAGAAAACCAGACACAATGAATTTGAATAATAAAATATTAATGAAAAAAATCTAACATTTAATAAAAAAGCTATGAAAAAAATGTATTTGTTCACCGTAATAATTTTTTTATTTCACACAGCCCAAGCCCAATTCACCGCCATCCCTGATTCTAATTTTGAGCAAGCCCTTATTGACTTGGGTTATGATGATGTTATAGATGGTCAAGTGCTTACTGCAAACATTGTTAGTCAAATAGAACTAGATATGTGGGATTATGCCATTCAAGACCTAACAGGTATAGAAAGTTTTCTCGCTTTGGAAATTCTTACTGTAGATGAGAACTTATTAACCACGATTAATCTTCAAAATAATGTAAATCTTAAATTTTTATGGGCAGACTTTAATAACATCACGCAATTAGATCTTTCTAATAATACCCAACTAATTCAAGTTATTCTGGACGATAATAATCTAACGCAAATAGACTTAAGCAACCAGCCCAATCTTGAAAGTTTGTGGATAGATAATAATAATCTAACGCAGCTTGATTTAGGTCTAAACGCTACTTTTACCGAACTGTATAGTAGTAATAATCCAAATTTAGCTTTCATAAATATTAAAAATGGAAACAATCTTTTCCTAGAAATATTTGAAGCCATGGGAATGGCCACAAACGCTTGCATTCAAGTGGATGATGCTCAAGCCGCAACAAATGCCAATACTTTCCCATACAATCAGTGGATCGTTTCAGCTTCTAGTACGTTTTCCGAAAATTGTGCTTTGACTGCTGAAGATTTTACCTTTCAAAACCTAGCGTTTTACCCTAACCCTACTACAGATCAACTTACATTTGTGAATGCCATCATCGCTTCTTTTGAAATTTATGATTCTAAAGGAAGTGTAGTGCTTAAAAACACCAATTTAAACAGCAATACTATGGATGTTGCAAGCTTAACGCCTGGCATTTATTTTCTAAAAATACATACCGATAAAAACCAAATCCAAAACATTCGGTTTGTGAAAAAATAAGCAAACCGCACTTAGTAAATAATAATCCCAACCGGTTTCTTCCCAAAAGAAATCGGTTTTTTTAAGGAATTTTGGATTGGAAAGCAAAAAAATTAATGAAAAATGCAATAAATTCATAGTATCCTATTATAAAGCCTTTGCGAGCTAGATACAAACAGACAATTCCGAAGATCACAGTATTGAGTTTCTTAAGGTTAATTTCTTGTTATAAGCCCGATACTTAGAGGGTTTTTAAAAAATTATGTTTTCTACTTAAATCTACAAGTAGATCCGCTATCTTATTTCTTAGTTATAGAATAAGGCAATTGCCTTATTGAGTATTATTTATATATGTACAACCTTGTTATGGTCTAATTTTAAATATTATAATTATGAAAAAGTTTTACACATTTGCTTATTTCTTCAGTCTTTTCTTAAGTATATTTTCTGCAAGTGGGCAGAATTGGGAGAATTTGGGAGATTTAAGCGTTGGTGGCACTGAAATAGGTTTTGTAGATCAAATGGTAGGCTACGATTCTGGACTATATATTTGTTCAGACCTTGGACTGTTTAGGACTGCAGATACAGGAAATTCGTTTTCCAATCTTACCTATGAAAGTGGACCCACAACCGGATTGCGTATTACCACTATCTTTTTCGATGAAACCGAGAACACGCTTTATGCAGGTGGGGAATCTGATATTTTCAAAAGTACCGACAACGGTTCAACGTGGTCAGCTACAGGTGTAACAGGCACTCAAAGAATAAATGGTATTGCTCGTAAAAATGGTAATCTGTTAGCCTCTTTTGGCAATAGTTTTGGTAGTGGAGGCGTATATTATTCAACTGATGGGTTTGCATCTTATACACAGGGCACTGGGTTGCCAGATTTAAGGATGATTGGTTTTTATACAAAAGATGATCTTTTGTTTCTGGCTGGTGAGGATGGTGTTTATGGAAGCCAAGATAACGGTGTTACTTGGGCACTTCAAGGGACTGGCCATGAAAATGCTGTAACGGATATCAAGTTTATTAAAAAAAGTGCTTTGATTTATGTAGCAGATCGCGATGGTAGTGGTCTCTATCAAACTGAAGACAATGGTGCTACTTGGGTTGAAACAGATCCCGTTACTTTTGCAGGTTTTTGCCAAATTTTTGATATTATCTTGTCACAAAATGTCATTTATGTGGTTACAGATGGTACGGGTTGCGCCAATAGTGCAGAATCCATTAAATTAAGTACCGACAATGGTGTTACTTGGAGTTCTGGATTGTTCAACTTACCGCAAGCTTTTTATGCCTCACTGGGAGTAACAGTTGATGGATGTGTATTTACGTATGCACCATTTGAGGATAAGCTTTATAGATTGTGTGATGGTCCTTTGGAAGTAAACGAAAATAGTTTGGATATGGTTGGCGTGTTTCCTAACCCTACTACAGATCAACTTACATTTATGAATGCCACCATCGCTTCTTTTGAAATTTATGATTCTAAAGGAAGTGTAGTGCTTAAAAACACCAATTTAAACAGCAATACTATGGATGTTGCAAGCCTAACGCCTGGCATTTATTTTCTAAAAATACATACCGATAAAAACCAAACCCAAAACATGCGGTTTATTAAAAAGTAAACAAAACGTATTTAGTTTTATAATAATCCTAACCGGTTTCTCCGCAAAAGAAATCGGTTTTTTTATTGATGCGATTTGTAAAACTGCCTTACTACTTCTTCGGTTACTTTGTTTTGCATGGTAAATTGGTTGTCTTCCTTCCCGCCGGACTGTTTGTGGTTGTGAAACCATTTCCAATGAAACCCACCGGCAAACCAAGGTTCATGCCAAAATTCTTCAAAAAGTGCTCTCGTTAAATTTTCTTGCGCTTGGTGGTTGACTTCGCCTTCTACTCGTTGTGACTCCCAAGGGGTTTTACCTGCATAATCTCGGCTTCGGTAGCCATATTCTGTAAATAGAATGGGCTTGCTGTGTTTTACATGCAACTGTAAAATAGCTTTTTTATATTCCTGCCAACCTTGGCGTGCCTCTACTAATGTTGGGGTTTTACTTTCAGAAATAGGATAGTAAGCATCAATGCCTATATAATCTAACTGATCCCAAAAGGGAACCTTAAGTTTAGTATCCCAGTTTTCAGCATAGGTGAGTTTGCCTTTGTAAATGGTTTTTATTTCGATGATTAATTGCTTCCAAAATTCGGGTCTTGCAGATACAAACCCATTAAGTTCTGTGCCAATACAAAATAGTTCTGCACCGGTTTCTTGGGCTACTTTTGCGTAAAGCAGTATGAAATTTCTATAATTTTCTTCCAGCATCAACCATTCTTTTTCGGAATGCATGGCGATGTTTCCGGTAAATTCGCCCCTCCAAAGCCAGATTTGTGGTTTCATCATCACTTGTATGCCTTCCTTGTGCATCAATTCGATGGTTTTTCTAACGCCTTCCTCGCGCTCGCCCCACCATTGTCTTTCTATATTAAAAACAATTTCAGTGGTATCTAATGATCGCATAAACCCAAAAGGCATAACTGCCGTCCAATTGGCGTGTAATGCCACAACGGGTTGGATGTGGGAGCTGTCTATCACCTCGCGAGAAGCAACAAAACTTATTCCATTTATTTTAGAAACAGGCTGTTTTACCTGAGAAGAACAGGATGTTAATACAGAAAATAAAAATAAATTGAATAGAAACCTAACCATCATTGTTGTTCTGTTTCTGCAATAGTAAGAAAAAAAGCGATACCAATTCTATTTTGCATTCAACCGCCAATCATACGTATAAAACCCTTCATTGCAATCATCGGCTATTTTTACTTTTCGGTAGGTATTGGTGAATTGTAAAAGCGACTGTCCATTTTTGGTAAAGTCGGCATTATACCATTCCATAATTTGAGAGAAGAGTACTTTTTTCCCCTCTAATCTTACAAATTCAGGATTGTTTAAGGCTTTCACCGTTTGTTCCTGCAGTTGCTTTTCAAGAGTCTCTGGGCGATACGCTTTGTTGATTATGGGTGGGCAACTCAAAGCAGCGCAAACCAACACAAAATGAAAACGGGGTTCTTGAAATTCAGCCCTTAGCATGGTGTTTTCTATGTCGTTTAAGGTAACTGATTTTCCTCCTATTTCGTGTTTTATTTTATCGAAAAAACCAGCCACATCCAGCGGCGATTTAATAGGATAGTTGGCAACGATTCCTTTTATAGTAGAAAGGTTGTAAGCGTTAATCCAAAATGCTTGATACATTTTTTCCTCTTTTTTTTCCACCCGAATGTCTTTAGCTATAGCTAAAAGAGCATTCAACTCCTTCGGATTGCTTTTTATCGTGGCATAGTCTACTTTGCCATTAGTTATGTGTTTTGCAAAAAATACATCGGCATCACTAAAAAACTGATGTGTTTTGTCTTGCGAAAAGCTACCTGCATTCACAAATAGAAATACCAATACTAAAATTCTCATATTCATCATTTTTAATTGTTTTCCCTTTGTCGTAGCTTTTCATAACATACTTACGGTTTGCAATGAACAAAACAACAAATAGAACAAAATAGTATAAAAGAGAAATGAATATTTATGAATTTGCATAAAAAACATTAAGTTTATGAAATTAATTACGACCTAAAATTTGTTGTATTAAAATTACCTCAAAAAACTAACCTATGGAGCATATTGTTATTATCGGAAATGGTATTGCCGGTGTCACAGCCGCCAGACACATTCGAAAACTTTCTGATAAAAAAATCACTATAATTTCAGCAGAATCTGACTACTTTTTTTCACGCACCGCGTTGATGTACGTTTATATGGGGCACATGAAATTTGAGCACATACAACCCTACGAAAACTGGTTTTGGAAAAAAAACCGAATCGAACTTAAAAACGCTTGGGTAAGCAAAATCTCTCCAGAAATAAATTTAGTCACTTTTTCATCTGGAGAAACAATGTCTTATGACAAGCTCATTATTGCCACAGGCTCTAAACCCAATAAATTTGGCTGGCCGGGACAAGATTTAAAAGGTGTTCAAGGCTTGTATTCCAAACAAGACCTTGAAATGCTAGAAGAAAACGCGCCAAATAATGAAGTATGTAAAAGAGCGGTTATTGTGGGTGGTGGATTAATAGGTGTTGAAATGGCTGAAATGTTAACCACCAGAAAAATTCCTGTTACCTTTTTAGTGCGCGAAAAAA
The DNA here is from genome assembly GCA_001873105.1 of Flavobacteriaceae bacterium CG2_30_34_30. GTDB lineage: Bacteria > Bacteroidota > Bacteroidia > Flavobacteriales > Flavobacteriaceae > Planktosalinus. Next base: position 59,019 of record MNYN01000041.1, read on the forward strand.
ACTTTTGGGGAAATGTCCTACCCGAAAATGATGCAAAATTAATCGGGAAGCATATACTGGAACATCACATCGATTTGAGACTTGGTGTTAACTTAAAAGAAATCCTTTCCGATGAAAACGGAAGAGTAAAAGGCATTATAGTAGCAGAAACCGAAGAAGAAATTGCTTGCACTGTGGTTGGTTTAACAGCCGGCGTTTCACCAAATATTGATTTTTTGAAAGATAGTGGTATTGCAATAGGAAGGGGCGTTTTAGTAAATAGAAACTTAGAAACCAATTTTAAAAACATGTATGCTATAGGTGATTGTGCAGAACAACAAGAACCCACCGGTGAGCGCAGACCTATTGAAGCCGTTTGGTACACCAGCCGGATGATGGGCGAAGTAGTAGCTCAAACCATTTGTGGTAACTCTATGCACTATAACCCCGGACATTGGTTTAACAGTGCTAAATTTTTTGATATCGAATACCAAACTTATGGTTGGGTGTTTGCAAAACCAAGAAATGGTGAAGCCCATTTTCATTGGCAACACGCCGACGCAAAAAAAGGAATTACCATCAACTATCAAGAAGAAAGTAGAAAATTTATCGGCATCAATACGTTCGGAATCCGATTAAAACATGAAGTTTTTGACCGTTGGCTTACCGAAGGAAAAACAGTAGATTATGTTATCGAGCACTTTCAAGAAGCCAATTTTGATCCCGAATTTTTTAAAACCTACGAAAATGAAATTGCACAACAATTTCATCAAAAACAAAACATAACCATCTAACCATGTCTCAAAATATCTCTATAACAGGCGACACTTCGTCGTCGTTTTCACTTTCCAAGAAGCTTTCCATTTTACTGGGTTTTACAGGGCTTTTTATTTTTGTTTTAGCCTCTTTTAATGTCAATTTTCCTAATAAAGCAGTATGGTTAACCCTATCTCTATTTGCCATTGGAAGTGGCATTGTTTGGTACACCATACTAAACTATCGTCATAAAACAGCTGGGATTAAAAACGACCATCTTTGGAGGCATCCTTTTACAGCTCGTGGCTATATGGCTTGGATGCTTGGTGTTTTTCTAACAGGATTTTACATCGTTCTTTATTTTTTTCCGAAGTATCTTGGTTTACAAAATGAAGGGCCAAATACAGGTTTGGTTTCTTTTTTTGATCCGCTAAGCAAGGTATTAAGTGGTAATCCCGCAAGCCAATGGTTTGTTTACGGAACATTTTACACGATGGCAGTTCTGTTTTTTGGTATAAAATTTATCTATAAATACCGACATAATAACTACCAGAAAATGCGAACCATTTCTGTGATGTTTTTTCAACTGGGTTTTGCTTTTCTTATTCCAGAACTTATGGCTCGTTTAAATTCAGATACTTTTTCTCTCCCATTTATGGATTTAAAAAATATTTGGCCTCTTAATTATTACAATTTTGAACAATATCGGGTGGACGAATTTATCCATGCAGGAAACATTGGTATTGCGTTTTTAATTTTTGGCATTGCGTCTATTTTTGTCATTACACCTATTCTTACCTATAAATATGGAAAACGTTGGTATTGCTCTTGGGTTTGCGGTTGTGGCGGTCTTGCCGAAACCGCCGGCGATTCTTTTAGACAACTAAGTGATAAAAGCCAATTTGCATGGAAAGTAGAACGTTGGGTAGTGCATAGTGTGGTTGTTTTTGTGGTTTTAATGACCACAGCCGTTATTTATTCCTATTTAGGCGATAGCTCCAAAGGATATTGGCTTACAAGAGATGTATTCTTAATTGGCGTGGCGGTTCTACTTACTTCCGGTTTTGTTTTGGTCATAGTTTTTAAACGTAATGAGTTTAAAAAAGATGCAAAATTAGGTGCGGTAGGGTATTTAGCAATTATTCTCACCCTAATTGGGCTGCATTATTTTGGTGGAAACGATAAAGTATTTTTATTTGAAGCTGAAAAATTACGAGTAGCATATGGATTTTTAATAGGAAGTATCTTTTCAGGAGTGATTGGAACAGGATTTTACCCCATATTTGGAAACCGTGTATGGTGCAGAATGGGTTGCCCAATGGCTGCCGTATTAGGCTTTCAGCAACGCTTGTTTTCAAAATTCAGAATCACCACAAACGGTGGGCAATGTATTTCGTGCGGTAATTGTTCTACCTATTGCGAAATGGGTATCGACGTACGGGCTTATGCCCAAAAAGGTGAAAACATCGTGCGTTCCAGTTGCGTGGGTTGCGGTATTTGTGCTGCGGTATGCCCAAGAGGCGTACTGAAACTGGAAAATGATGGCTTAAAAGGGCGCATTAATTCAAACGAAATTTTATTAGGAAATGATGTGGATTTGATGACATTGGTAAATGAAAAGTAGAATTTTGTGACTAAAATAATTTTAATATTATTTTTAATTTTATCAACAATTGAAGGATTTTCTCAAAATAAAGAGTTCGACAACATCCCTCAAGGCGCATTCCATTATGAAATCTATTTTGCTGAATTTGGCGTAAGAATGGACAACAGGACTTGTGTTGTTAAAATAACCGGAAACCGAATTAAAGTGTATCAGGATGAAAGCAAAAATTTAGCCGGTGGAAATGTGCTTTTTGATGGTTTCGTTATAAAACACAAATCCGGAGTTTGGATATTAGCTGATAATGAAAATGATAAAAATGCATACGAGGTAGGCGGATGTACTGAATTTCCAGTTATTGATTTTGAAAACAAATTAATTGAGTTGTGTTAAAGTCCCTATTTTTCTATTTTTTTCCGCATAAAAAAATTCACCCATACCGAACAAACAAAAGCCAATATTGTAAATACTAATGTCATGATTTCTACTAAATCTGCATTAGGCAACCATCCCGTAAATCTTTCAATTAAAAAAGAAATATAACTATTAGGCATGCCACTTTCTCCAAGATTTCGCAAAACTTGATAGTGCCAATCGGTTAAAAAGCAGTATCCAAATCCTTTCCAAATACCCATCACTCCCCAAGAAAAAAACGTAAAAATCAAGCTAAAAAAATGCAATTTTCGGAATTTAGGAAAAAGCCATCCAAACAAATTAAACAGCACCAATGCCGAATGAAAGATATAAAAGAAATAATTTAAAAATTCGAGCATTTACTTTTGTTTTAACATCACTTTTTGAGGGTTTCCCCTTAGAAAAAAATATCTTTGCTACTGCTAAAAATAGTAAAAAATAAATGACTTATTTGCCCACAAACATAAAAGTGATTATTCCAGCATTTAACGAAGAGTTGTCTATCGGTAAGGTAATTGAAAAAATTCCGTCTATCGTTTCAGAAATTATTGTAGTGAGCAATAATTCAACAGACCAAACAGAGCAAGTGGCAAGAAATGCAGGTGCAACCGTTATTTATGAAAATCAAAAAGGCTATGGTTATGCTTGTTTAAAAGGACTTCAATACATTGCCACCCAAAAAATAAAACCAGACATTGTAGTATTTCTGGATGGTGATTATAGCGATTATCCGGAAAATCTTACGCAACTTGTTGCTCCAATTATTGAAAAAAACATCGATTTAGTTATAGGCGCAAGAAACAAACATTTACGAGAAAAGGGTGCTATGACATTTCCTCAGATTTTTGGAAATTGGCTAGCAACTTCCTTAATGAAATTATTTTTTAATGCTAATTTTACCGACTTAGGCCCGTTTCGCGCCATAAAATATGACAAGCTTCTTGCCTTGCAAATGGAAGATAAATCCTATGGTTGGACAGTTGAAATGCAATTAAAGGTTGTAAAGAAAAAATATTCGTATGTGGAAATTCCTGTGCCTTATAAAAATAGAATTGGCGAATCAAAAATTTCTGGTACGGTGAAAGGTGCTATCTTTGCAGGAATTAAAATATTAAGTTGGATTTTTAAATACAGTTTCAAAAAGTGATTTTAGAAACCATTATCATTGTACTTTACACTACTTCTCTTGTGCTTATACTTTTCTACGCTCTAGCACAATTGAACCTTCTTTTTAATTATATACGTTCTAAAAAATATCTTAATAGTGTTGAAAAATTAGACATCACTAGCGGCATTGAAGTCCCTTTTGTTACTATTCAACTGCCTGTTTATAATGAAAAGTATGTAATGGAGCGTTTGCTTCGCAACATAGCTAAAATAGAATATCCACGAGAACGATTAGAAATTCAAGTATTAGATGATTCTACCGATGACACAATTACATCTACGGCAGCACTCATTGCTAAAATTCAAAACACAGGTGTAAACATACTACACATTCGTCGAAAAAACAGAGTGGGTTATAAAGCCGGTGCTCTAAAATACGGTTTAGAAACAGCCAAAGGAGAATTTATTGCGATTTTTGATGCCGATTTTATGCCAAAAAAAGATTGGCTTTTAAAAACAATTCCCCATTTTAAAGATGCAGCTGTTGGGGTGGTTCAAACCCGATGGGGGCATATAAATAAAGACTATTCCTTACTTACTAAAGTCCAAGCTTTTGCTCTAGATGCACATTTTAGTTTAGAGCAAGTAGGCAGAAACAGCCACGGGCATTTTATTAACTTTAATGGCACAGCTGGCGTCTGGCGAAAATCTTGCATCCTCGACGCAGGCAATTGGGCAGGTGACACGCTAACCGAAGATTTAGATTTAAGCTATCGTGCCCAACTTAAAAACTGGAAATTCATCTATCTTGAAGATGTAGTAACTCCTGCAGAGCTTCCGGTAGTAATAAGTGCTGCCCGTTCCCAACAATTTCGATGGAACAAAGGGGGCGCAGAAAATTTTCAAAAGATGAAATGGAAGGTTCTCTCTTCCAAAACAATACCCCTAAAAACCAAAATTCACGGTATTCTTCATTTGTTGAATAGTACCATGTTTTTGAATATTTTTATTGTAGCAGTACTTAGTATTCCTATGTTATATATCAAAAATGAATACGAACATCTTAAAGTTTATTTTATTGTAATGAGCTTTTTTGTGGTGAGTACTCTTATCTTTTTTGTGTGTTATTGGTTTATGTATAAAAAAATATACGGTAGTAGTTTGTGGACTTTCATAAAATATATTGGTATGTTCTTCCTCTTCTTTTCGGTAGCAATGGGATTTTCACTTCATAATACCATAGCGGTATTGGAGGGTCATTTTGGTAAGAAAAGTGAATTTATTCGCACTCCTAAGTTTAACATCAACACCTTAAAAGATTCTTGGAAAGGCAATATCTATCTCACTGAAAAGCTTTCGCCACTAATTATTATTGAGGGATTGTTTATGCTTTATTTTGGTTTTGGTTTGTATAGCGCTTTTGTTGTTGGCAACCAAGGTGGTGATTTTGGACTCTTTCCATTTCACCTAATGCTGTTTTTTGGCTTTGGTTATGTTTTTTTCAAGAGTTTGCACAAGTTTTAAAAGGTTACCTCCATTTCCAGTATTTCTCCTTTTCTGTCTAAAGTAACTTTTGTTTTTTGTCCTGCTTCAAAAGTTGAGAGTGCTTTCATATAACTCATCATATCGGTTATAGTAATGGTATCCAGTTTTTTAATAATATCGCCTTTTTGCAAACCTGCTTTTTGAGCTGGTTTACCTTCTGAAATGCCATCAATGCGCATACCCTTCCCATCAAATAAATAATCAGGAACAACTCCTAAACCCACTTTAAATCTTGGTGTTTCTTCGCTTTCATTTTTTGTGGTTCGAAAGGCTAATTTTCCAAAGCCATCTAAGTCTTTTACAACGGCTAAAATATAATTGGAAAGTGTTTCCATACCTACATAATTTATTAAATGGGCGTCGTCTGATGGTTTGTGATAATCTTCATGTTGGCCTGTAAAAAAATGCAAAACAGGTATGTCAGAAAGATAAAAGGAAGTATGATCACTAGGCCCTACACCACTTTGGTTTTCTATAATTTTTAAACCAAATTCATTAACGGCCTGCAACGTTTGTGAAAAAGAAGGCGAAGTGCCTACCCCACTGATGGAAATTGCTTTTTCTTCATTTAGTCTTCCTACCATATCCATATTAATCATATAATTTACTTTATTTAAATCTATCGTGGGGTTTTTTACAAAATAATTAGAGCCCAAAAGCCCCATTTCTTCTCCCGAAAAGGCGATAAATAAATAATTGTTGTTTTTTACTTTTTGTTGGTTTTCATTTTGCAATTCGTAAGCCAATTTCAGCATCATTGCTACGCCACTAGCATTATCATCAGCGCCGTTATGAATGGTGTCCACTCCGGGAAACAAAGAACCTTGAATGCCATACCCCAAATGATCAAAATGTGCCCCTATCACGATGGTGGTTTCTGCTTGATTGTCTAAATAAGCAATCACGTTTCTCCCTATGGTTAAAGAATCTGATTTTTCTTCAGAAAATTTAGGTTTTTCGTGAGGACTTGAGCTGTTTTTGAAAGAAAATTCTTGTAAAAACCCATTGGTTCCTTTGGGAAGTAATTTTAGGTTTTTAAACCTCTCGGTAATATAATCTGCTGCTTTTTTTTCTCCTGCTTTTCCTGTTTCTCTTCCTTCAAATGCATCTGCTGAAAGTAGGATAACGTCATCTTCTAAAGTAACTAAAGTGGGTTCCGATTGTTTACAAGAAACTAAAAGTACTCCATAAATTAAAATCCAATATGCTCGCATAATTTTCTATTTTTGTACAAAATTAAACTAAAAATGAGAATTACAGCTTTATTCTTTCTGCTACTAGGATTTTTTTCGTGCAAATCAGAAATTGAACAACCAAAAAATAATACCGAAATGGAAATTGGCATTTCTGTAGATTCGCTCATTCTTCAAGGTGAAACTAATTTTAAATCGCTTCGACAAATAACTTTTGGTGGTGATAATGCCGAAGCATACTGGAGTTTTGATGACAAACAACTTATTTTTCAATCCAATTACAGTAAATGGGGAGTAGATTGTGACCAAATGTTCTTGATGGATTTTAACGATACTTTTGAGAACAAAACCCCAAAAATGATAAGTACCGGTTTAGGAAGGACAACTTGTGCCTATTTTTTACCGGATAACAAACATATTGTTTATGCTTCCACACATTTAGCAAATGAAAATTGTCCGGAAGCTCCCTTGCGAAAGGAAGGCAAATATGTTTGGCCTATTTTTGATTCCTATGATATTTTTGTAGCAGATTTAGAAGGCAATATTACGGCACAACTCACTAATGAAAAAAGTTATGATGCTGAAGCGACCGTATCACCAAAAGGCGATAAAATTGTTTTCACATCTACAAGAAGTGGTGATCTAGAATTATATACCATGAATATTGACGGTACCGATGTAAAGCAAATTACCGATGAATTGGGCTATGATGGCGGTGCATTTTTTTCCCCTGATGGTAGTAAAATTATTTTTAGAGCATCCCGACCTAAAACAGAAGCTGAAATAAAAGAATATAAAGACCTACTTGCGCAAGGGCTTGTGCAACCCACTAATATGGAGCTTTTTATTTGTAATGCCGATGGAAGTGAAATGCGTCAACTTACGCGACTAGGTAATGCCAACTGGAGTCCTTTCTTTCACCCTAATGGGAAAAATATTTTATTTTCCAGCAATTTTGAAGCAGAACGCGGATTCCCATTTAATATTTATAGGATAGATATTGATGGGAAAAATTTAAAACGTATTACAAACAGCGATACTTTTGACGCTTTTCCCGTATTTTCAAACGATGGAAAATATCTGGCATTTTCTTCCAACCGAAATAACGGCGGCACAAGAGATACCAATCTTTTTATTGCAGAATGGCAGGAGTAATTTATTGCTAAATAAACACTCTATTTTTAATGAACTTTATTAAAATCCATCGCATCTCAATACTGCTGGTTTTGGCTAGTGTACTTTTCTATGGAAGTTTTGCATACGCACTGCAACGGGCTGATTTTATAAAGCTCCTATGCCTTTATGCTGCCTTATTCTTCCTGTTCTACAAAATTGTTCAAAGCAATTCTGAAAACTTTAAATTTCTGTTTTGGACAGGCATTGCACTACGAGCAGTTTTTCTTTTTGCAATTCCCAATTTGTCGCAGGATTTTTATCGATTTTTATGGGATGGTAGGTTATTGGTTCAGGGCATCAATCCGTATCTCTCCACGCCGGATTCTTTCACTTTATTTGGAATGAGAAGTATTATGGAAGGACCAATGCTGATTGACAGTATGGGAAGCCTCAATGCAAGTCATTACACCAACTATCCTCCGGTGGCGCAATTTATATATGGCATTACTGCATTGTTTGCAGGTAAAAGTATTTTAGGTTCGGTAATCGTGATGCGACTTTTTCTAATTGCAGCAGATATTGGCACCTTATATTTTGGGAAGAAACTTTTGGAAAAATTAAAGCTTCCTATACTTCACCTCTTTTGGTTTTTTCTGAACCCATTTATTATCATTGAACTCACCGGAAACCTCCATTTTGAAGGCGTAATGGCATTTTTTCTGGTGGGTGCACTTTATTTTTTAGTGTCAAAGAAATGGCTATGGAGTGCACTATTTTTAGGACTTTCGGTAGCGACTAAATTAATTCCTTTGTTGTTTTTACCGCTGCTGCTTCCTTATTTCCTGAACGAATTTCCGAGCAGGATGCAGGCATTGAAAAAACTAACTTTCTATTACCTGACGGTTTTGGGAACTGTATTACTGCTGTTTCTACCTTTTCTTTCCACAGCATTTATCGAAAACTTCACCGCAACGCTTAGTCTCTATTTTAGCAGTTTTGAATTCAATGCGAGTATTTATTACCTTATTCGATGGGTGGGGTTTGAAACCGTAGGCTGGAACATCATTGGTACTGTGGGGAAAATACTTCCCATCATTGTGGTCTTGTTTCTGCTTTACCTCAGCTTTTTTCGGAAGGCAAAAAACCTCCGGCAATTGCTTGTATTGCTGCTGTTTGGTATTTGCTTTTACTACCTGCTCTCCACCACAGTGCATCCTTGGTATCTCAGTATTCCGTTAATTTTAAGCATCTTTACAAAATATAGATTTATGTTGGTTTGGAGCTTTATGATTGTGTTGAGTTATACCGCATATCCTGCTTCCGGATTTAAAGAAAATTTATGGTTGGTGTCTTTGGAATATGTGGTGGTTATTGGATTTTTTGTGTGGGAGGTGGTTTGGAAAAAGAGAAATTTGGCCTCAATGTTGCCCCGCGATACAAACAGTGGATAAAGAAGATAGAAATAGACCAAAGTGTTTAAAAAACATTAAATACCGTCAAGAAAACTCTTCCAAATACGGCTCCAAACAAAAAGTAGTACGGTAGCAAAACCTTAATAATCCCAAAAGCAACAGACCAATCCCCATAGGCAATTGACAATCCCACCGG
>MNYN01000020.1 GCA_001873105.1 Flavobacteriaceae bacterium CG2_30_34_30
AAAGAGTTTGGATTTATATTATTTAGATTTGTTGAATCATCGAGATATTTCTGACGAAATTGCATCCCGATTTCAGGTATTTCATCAATCGCCGCAACTGCTTATTATTAAAAATGGAATTGCAGTATTTGATGCATCACACCAAGGCATTCAGGCATTCCAATTAGAAAAGTATATTTAAAAAGGGAATAATTAAAATAAAGTTCCAAAAGGAAACCAAAAGACCACAATAAAATAATTATTTCATTGTGGTCTTTTTAGTTCTTAAAAAAAATAACATCAAAACTTATTTCTTTGTAATATTTCACTCAATCTGTCTTTAATATCGCCGCCGGCATCTAAAAGCATCTGTTCATTTGAAGGAAATGGAACAAAACGATTGTTTAAAATACGCCTGTCTTCATTACTTAATACGCGTTCATCTCCTCTGAAAGTTGCAAACACATTTTCAAAGATAAATTCTGTTTGTAAAGGATGGTTGTTGATAATTTGATTTCTCCTTATATCCTTGTAAACCACCCTCGCATCCACAGCTAAGGATTTGGTTTGCTCGGTTTCATAAAGCGTTCCTTTCACAACAATGAATTTGTCGATTTTAATTTTGTTACCCAAACTGTCCAAAACAAAATTACCTCTTCGGTCTTTTTGATAGGTAAAACCATCCTGTATTTCCAATTCCAGTGGGATTTGTCTTTCTGTAATACGTTCCGGTGACACAAGAATGGATCGAAATTCTAAATTGATTTCAAAATTGTAAGGAATATCCCTTTGCTTTGAAGTATGATACACGGTCCAAAAATCATCCAAGCCATAGGTATTAAAATTCAAAAGATCTTGTTCTAATTGCCTAGGCATAAATTGATTGGTGTTATTGGTAAGGCGCACAAAAACAAAATCTGTTCCAAAATAATGTGCATCATTTAATAATTGCTGTCCATCGCGATAATTTGGTGCGATATCCAGTAATTCTTGCAAGGTGCTATGCGCATCTCTATAGCTAAGTTTATCGTCTTTTTGCATTTGTGTTTTGGATAGATTATATAAATAGTCGGCAAAATTTTGTTTTGCTTTAATCAAGTCATTGCTATAATCATTGAATTTGAATTTCACTTCACGTCCACTTTCCTTGTTGTAAAGTGGTAGTAATGGCGAAATGCTATTTTGAATGTTTTCTAAATTGGAATACAAAACAAAAATTTCTCTACTGTTTTCAGGATTGGCTTCTTTTTCTAAGAAGTCGATGCGTTTTTTGTCTCTTTCGTTAATTTTTTTGAATGCATCTTCCAAAATAAGGATATACTCTTGGCTATTTTTTTTGTTTCTGTCCTTTTGCAATTTGCTCACTGCTATGTCAATAGACGCATTGTAATTTCCGGAATACAAGGCTTTCTGACTTCTTTTAACACTGTTGCAAGCAGTAAGTAAAAGGACTACAGTTAGATAAAGTAGTAGTTTTTTCATAATAAAAATATATCGGTTATTTTAGTTGGTTTACAAATAAGATACCAAAGTTAAAAAAGTATGCCCTTTGCTGTTTAACAAAGGGCATAAAAATTTTATTTGATAAAGTAGTTCTATAATTTTAATGCAGGTAGGATTTTAGTACTACATTCCCCAAAACCTATTCGCACATGCTTATTTTGACAATAACCTCGAAAGGTTACGGTATCGTTATCGTTGATAAATTTTCGCTTTGTGCCGTCATTTAAATGAATAGGTTTTTCACCTTTCCAGGAAAGTTCCAGCATGGAACCATAAGAATCAGGTGTAGGACCTGAAATAGTACCACTACCCATCATGTCTCCACTTTTTACAGGGCATCCATTAATAGTGTGATGGGCTAATTGTTGGCTCATATTCCAGTACATATATTTAAAATTTGAAGAGCTAACTTTAGTAGGGGTGCCTTTTTTAGGAGTTATATAAACTTCTAAGTGAATGTCATAGCTTTTCTTACCTGACGATTTTAAATATGGAAGCAGTTCTTTAATAGGTTTCGGACTTTCCACTTTAAAAGGTTGCAATGCATCTAGTGTAACAATCCAAGGGGATATGGTAGAAGCAAAGTTTTTTGCTAGGAATGGACCAAGTGGTACATATTCCCATTTTTGGATATCTCTGGCGCTCCAGTCATTAAAAAGTACCAATCCAAAGATATATTCTTCGGCTTCGTTTACCGGAATCGGTTCACCTAAATCGTTAGCATCGGTAGTTATAAAAGCCATTTCCAACTCAAAGTCAATAAGTTTAGAAGGACCAAAAACAGGATTTTCAGCACCTTCAGGAAGGGTTTGTCCATTGGGTCTTCGCACATTAATGCCGCTTGGTATGATCGAGGAGCTCCTGCCATGGTAGCCTACAGGAATGTGTAACCAATTAGGCATTAAGGCATTTTCCGCGTCTCTAAACATAGAACCTACATTGGTGGCATGTTCTTTACTGGAATAAAAATCGGTATAATCGCCTACTTGAACGGGTAGCTGCATTTCTACTTCGTCCATGGTAAAAATCACACGATCGTAGTGGGAGGTATTGTCTTTTAAAGCCGTGTTCTTTTCATCAAAAATATCAGCTATTCTATTTCGCACAAGTCGCCAGGTTTTTTGTCCATCCGAAATAAAATCATTTAAGGTATCTTGAAGAAAAATATCCTCGGTTAGCTCAATGCCTTTAAAGTAACCAAGCTGATGTAATGCTCCTAAATCAATTGCAAAATCACCAATTCTTGTTCCAACGGTGATAATATCATCTCTAGTCAAGAAAACACCAAAGGGGATGTTCTGTATCGGAAAATCGGTATCCTTGTCTGTAGGTAACCAAGTTTTTCTGTTTGGGTCGTTCGCTGTGATTGGCATAATTTTATTTTTTTTGAAGTGTTGAAAAATTTCTATTCAAATATATAATTTTAAGTATACTAACCGAATGTTATTCTTATTTTTGATGCATATTTAACAAAAAGAAAACAGTATGCAACGCGATACACAAATATTTGACTTAATTGAAGAAGAAAGAGAACGTCAAACCAACGGATTAGAGTTAATTGCTTCTGAAAATTATGTAAGCGAACAAGTTTTAGAAGCAGCAGGATCTATTTTGACCAATAAATATGCCGAAGGATATCCGGGTAAACGGTATTATGGTGGATGTCAGATTGTAGATCAAGTGGAGCAACTTGCTATAGACCGAGCAAAGGAATTGTTTGGAGCGGAATATGTGAATGTACAACCTCACTCCGGATCACAAGCAAATACGGCAGTTTTTTCGGTATGTTTAAAACCGGGAGATACCTTTTTAGGATTTGATTTATCCCACGGTGGGCATTTAACCCACGGATCGCCTGTAAATTTTTCAGGAAAATTATACCATCCTGTATTTTATGGAGTAGATAAAGAAACCGGCATGTTAGACTATGATAAGATAGAAGAAATAGCTATTCGGGAAAAACCAAAGATGATTATTGCAGGTGCCTCAGCCTATTCCAGAGAAATTGATTACAAACGTTTTCGGGAGATTGCCGATAAAGTAGGTGCCATTCTTTTTGCCGATATTGCCCATCCTGCAGGATTAATTGCAAAAGGAATTTTAAGTGACCCTGTTCCTCATTGCCATGTGTGCACTAGCACTACCCATAAAACCTTACGAGGACCAAGAGGAGGTATTATTATTATGGGTAAAGATTTTGACAATCCTTTTGGCATAAAATTAAAAGATGGAAGCTTACGCAAAATGTCTTCTTTATTAGATAGTGGTATTTTTCCAGGAAACCAAGGTGGGCCTTTAGAGCATATTATTGCCGCTAAAGCAGTTGCTTTTGGTGAAGCTTTAACCGATGAGTTTTTACATTATATGGTACAGGTGAAAAAAAATGCCAAAGTAATGGCAAAAGCTTTTATGGATAAAGACTACGATGTTATTTCGGGTGGTACCGATAACCACATGATGTTAATTGATTTGCGAAATAAAAATATTTCAGGCAAACAAGCCGAAGAAGCATTAGGCAAAGCCGAAATTACCGTGAATAAAAACATGGTGCCTTTTGATGATAAATCGCCCTTTGTGACTTCCGGAATTCGGGTTGGAACCGCTGCAGTTACTACAAGAGGATTGAAAGAAGAAGATATGCAGAACATTGTGAATTTGATAGATGAAGCAATTGTCAATTTTGAAAATGATGCGATTTTAGAAAGCGTAGCTGAAAAAGTAAATACCATGATGGCAAAAAGGCCCTTATTTGTTTTTTAAATAGTATTTTAAAAAATTTAAGAATTAAGATTCGGGTATTTGTGTGTTTATACCAACCACAAATACCCGAATTTTTTAGTTTTCAGGAAAAGTCACACTTTCATAAGCACCCGCATCTGAGGGTATTCCTCTAGGGGTGCCTAGTAAATCAAAAGGTACTTGTTGCGAGGTAGCAGCATCTCCAATACCATTTGCACCGGATTCATTGCTTATAAAAAGCATATTTTTAGAAAAATCAAAAAATAGTGGATCTTGATTAAAGATAGTATTTGTGTAAAAACCGGTATTTGTAAAATCATATAAAGGATTATTTGCAAATTGCCCTTGTGGGTCTTCAAAACGAATTAAACTGTTTTTGAAGTTGAAATTAAAAAGTCCTTCTTCCGCAGCAAAAAGAGATATTTCTCTTGCTTCGCTACCATAAATAATGCAGTTGCTGAAGTTGGCTTCGATAAGGTCTGCTACTAAAATTTCGGTTTCGCTTATTTGAAGGACATTATCAATTACAACCGCAGGAAAATTTCTAAAACTTCGGTTCCAATAATTACCAAAAGTAGAGTGCCTAAAGTTATATCTTCCGCCGAAAGAACAGAAAAGGGATGCCTGACCGCTATTGGTAATCACCAGATTTTCTCCGTCAATATGTCCTGTTCGCGCTAATAGTCCTACGTTTCCGCTATTGTAAATTTGTGTGTTTTTAATAGTTAGCGTAGGATTTGCAGTGCCATCGTTGTTGTCCATTAAAATACCAACGGTTGCATTTTTAATGGTAGTATAATTAAATTCGTGGGCAGTACTGCCATCAGTAAGCCAGATAAAACCCCATTGACCGGGAGTATCGGCAAAACTAGGTTCTAGTCTATCCCCTTGAAAAATCACTTCATTTTCAAGTAATTCCGTATTTGAGCTTAGCGCACCATTTACTTTCATGGTAGCCTGATTAGAAACGATAAGACCGCTGTCTTTATGAAAATGTATTCTTGCACCGGCATTTACTGTAAGTGTTTTATTAGAAGGCACCGCAGCATAGCCGTATATAACATAGGGTTTTTCGTTGGTAAAAAGGAGTTCGGTATCTTCAAGAAAAAAACCACTAATTAAAATAGGTTCTCCATCGTCATCCATACCCAGATTTAAGGTTTCTGTTGTACCGTCTTCAAAACGTTCCGGAAATAGGAAAACAGCATCCTGAACAAGGGTTACAAGTTCTACTTTTTGTTGGTTGCTTCCGGCATCAAACTCTATGGCATCGGTATAAAGAAATTGGTTGTTATTTGGAAAGGTGTTGATATCAATTGTAGTTTCAATAAAAATAAAAATACTATCTTTTGCTAAAATGGTTACGTTATTGAAGGTTTTCCCTGCGATACCGTCCACATTCAACCGATACAGTGAGGAGTTGCCTTGGCTAAGTTGCACATTGGGAATATTTATGTCTTCATTACTTCGGTTGTACACTTTAAGGGTATACGTACTGGAGCCGATGTTAGTAAAAACGGTGTCTAAATAAACGGTGTCTTTTGAAAACTCTAAATTGCCGGTACTTGGAAGGGTTTCAAAATCATTTCGGCAAGAACTCCACAAAATTACAGTAGCCAATAAAACCAATGCATATAAGTTTTTCATGTATAAATTTTTATTTAGGTATCAAAAATACAAAATAGGAGGTAGGATTAACGATTTGTGATTAACGATTTCAGATTTTTATGTAAAAATGTTTAATTCTAATTAGTACAACAATTTATATCTAATTGTTTTGGGCGTTCCCCCCAAGTTTGCTTGGGGGGGCGGGCTTTTCGTTGCAATCTTCTCCCCAAGTTCGCTTGGAGAGAAGGATTTTCACTGCAATCCCTAACGCAAATGCTGTTTTAAATAGAACTTAGCCATTAAAAATAATCCTTACTATCAATCTATTTTGCTTTTAACTAGTAACCTTAATTCACTCGATTTATTGTTTTTTAAGAATTTCAATTTCAAAAAGTGTATCCCAATTTTTGCCGGTAACAAAAAGTTTGTCTTTTTCGCCGTGATATGCAATGCCGTTTAAAACATCAAGTGTAGGATGTTGTTTAACTTTAGATTGTAAGTCACTTAGGTCAATAACCCCCTCTACAGCGCCATTTTTTGGGTTAATAATGGCAATGGCATTTTGCTGGTAAACGTTTGCGTAAATTTTACCGTCCACCCATTCTAGCTCATTAACGCTTTTTATTCGGCTGGTGTTTGTGTAAATTTCAATGTAGCTTTCTTCGGTAAGATTATCGGGGTTTAACGTCCAAATTTTTTCGGTACCATCACTTTTATAAATTACTTTGCCATCGTTACAAAGACCCCAGCCTTCTATGCTTTTTCCAAAAACAAAATTACCTGTTTTTTCTAATGTTTGCAGGTTGTAAATAAATCCTACTTTTTCTTTCCAAGTGAGTTGGTACACTTTATTGTTTAGAATAGTAAGACCCTCACCGAAAAAATTTTTCTCTAAATCGACTTGTTGAAGCACCTTTCCAGTTTTGTAATCGGTTTTTCGCAATGAGGATTTTCCATATTGTCCGGTGCTTTCATATAAAGTGTCTCCATGAAATTCCAGTCCTTGGGTATAGGCATCGATATCGTGTGGGTAGCTGTTGGTGATTTTATAGGTATATACTATTGGTTTTGCAGCGGCAAGCAGGACAATTTCTTTTAAGGCAACTTCAGAATTAGAACCCTTATAAATAGTAGCTTTAACAAATTTGCTACCTAATTGTTCATCGGTTAGACGAAAGGAGAAATCTACTCCATTTCCTTTACCAATTCTTTTTTCATTTAAATGATAAACAACAGAATCTATTTCATTTTCTCTTACTTTTTTAAGCGAGCCCCGAAGGACATCGTTTGTGGTATAGGTTTGTTTGTCTCCATTAAATGCTATAGAAAAAGTAGGTGATTTTTGGTTTTTACTATCACCGCATGAAAATAAAAGAGAAAGTGTTAGAGCAAATAGCGTAGTGTTTATTAGTTTCATTGTGTTAAAAAATTTTTGGCAAGATATTTATATAGCGCAAATTTAAGGTTCTATTTTTTTAAAAAGTCAATTTAACGAACCAAAATTTTTAAGAAAAATGGAAACATAGACTTGCAAAACATATAAAAGGTAGTATCTTTGCACTGGCAAGTCCTACACAACCAGCTCCTGTTGACTCCTCCAGGGCGGGAACGCAGCAAAGGTAAATGGTCGTAGCGGTGTGATGTAGGTAGCTTGCCATTTTTTATTTCTACATATTTAATCAGCGCATTTCAATTTCTTCTTTATCGAAAATCCAATATATAGAAAAGTATAGGTATCTTTTTTTTAAGGCAAAAAAACAACTTTGAAAAGTCTATTTTTCAAAATTTAGAATACGCTAGTGATGTATAAATACTTGGTAGTTAATAGTTTAAAACCGATTTAACATCATATCCCGCTATCTTTTCTTTTCCATTTAAAAAATTAAGTTGCATCAAAAAGTTGCATTGCACAATTATACCACCTAGATCTTCTATTAATTCGCAAGCCGCTTTTGCTGTGCCTCCGGTAGCTAGAACATCATCGTGAAGTAAAATTTTATCGCCTTTTTTAATGGCATCTAAGTGCATTTCTATATGGTCTGAGCCGTATTCTAAGGCATAGCTTTTTTTTATGGTTTGGTAAGGCAGTTTTCCCGGTTTCCGAATTGGTACAAAACCAGCCTGTAGTTTTTGTGCGAGTAAGGTGGCAAAAAAGAAACCTCGAGACTCAATGCCCACAACTTTATCTATTTTTTGCTCTCCAACAAGCTCCAATAATTTTTCTAAACAAAAAGCGGTTGCTATAGGGTTGTTTAGCAAGGGAGTGATGTCCTTGAATAGAATTCCCGGCTTTGGAAAGTCATTAATATCTCTGATATAGTTTTCTAAGTTCATTGTTTATGGAGTAATAAATATGTACGAAGATAAATAAAATATACGCAATGTGATGTGATGAAAAACAGGTTGAAGAAATGGAAGCCTTTGGGTGAAACAAAAACTGCACTTATAAGAGCAAAAAAGTTATGATTAGTGACCTCGACTGGAGTAACAAGTTTTTCCATAGAAAGCTCCGCTTTGAAAATAGTACAAACAAAAAAACGCTCAAGCGAGCTTGGCGTTTTTTCTTATTGTACTATTTATCCGTGACCTCGACTGGATTCAAACCAGTAACCTCTTGAGCCGTAATCAAGTGCGCTATTCAGTTGCGCCACGAGGCCATTTTGAGGGTGCAAATATACTTTTTTATTTTATTGCTTACAAATGTTTAGGGCATTTTACTTCAGATAATTTCAGCACTTAAACCGGCTTCTAAGAGCAGGGTGCATCGTGGTTCTAGCTCTTCATAAATACCGGTTTTAACCGTGCATTTTCCTTTGTAGTGCACAATAAGAGCACATTGCTCTGCTTGTATTGGCGAGTGTTCACAAGCATAAATAAGCATTTCTATCACGTGATCAAAGGTGTTTACTTCGTCATTAAAAAGCACAATTTCATTGTTTTGTTGCTCTTCAATAAGGACTTCTCTTTGTTCTTGTATTTTTTCTTTTGTGCTCACTTTGCTAATTTACAAATTTTACTCCAACCCATCGGTTTCTTTCTAAGTTTTCAACGTAGGTTAATCCATGTTTATTGCATTCAGCAGTTATTAACGGTAGATCTTCCACATAAAAACCACTTAAATAAAGCTCTCCATTTGCATGTAAAGAATCGGCATAGCTAGCCATGTCTTGAAGAAGGATATTTCTGTTGATGTTTGCAATGATGGTGTCGTATTTTTTTCCCTTTAGCAATGCTGCATCGCCTTCATAAACAGTTATATGTTTACAATGGTTTCTCTCCACATTTTCTAAAGAGTTTTCGTAACACCAGTTGTCAATATCGATGGCATCAATGGCTTTTGCGCCTTTCATTTCTGCTAAAATTGCTAAAACTGCGGTGCCGCAACCCATGTCTAAGACTTTTTTGCTTTCCCAGTTGTTTTTTAAAATGTGCTGTATCATCATATGGGTAGTTTCGTGATGTCCTGTGCCGAAGGACATTTTAGGCTCTATGATAATATCGTACTCGACATCGGGTTTTTCGTGAAAAGGAGCTCTTACCGAGCAGATATCATCCACTAAAATGGGTTCAAAATTTTTCTCCCATTCCTCATTCCAATTTACTTGCTCGATTTCCTTTTTGCTAAAGGATACTGTAATTTTTTTATTGTTAAGTAGTTCAATTTCTTCCAAAAGCGTATCCTTCCAGTCCTTTTTTTGTATGTAGCCCAAAAAGCCTTCTTCTGTTTCTATAAAACTTTCAAAACCCACGTCGCCTAATTCCGCTATGAGAATATCTCTCCAAGGTTCTAACGGATTTACTTTGACATCAAATTCTAAATATATAAATTCCATTATATGGCTTGTATTATTTTTATAAAACTAGACACTTTTAAGGATGCGCCTCCTACTAATGCTCCATCAATGTCTGGTTGTTGAAAAAGTTGCTTTGCATTATCGGGTTTTACGCTTCCGCCATAAAGAATGGAGACGTTTTCTGCTATTTCATTTCCATACACGTCTGCTATGGTTTTTCTTATAAAATGGTGCATTTCTTGTGCTTGTTCTGGACGGGCAGTTTCCCCTGTGCCTATTGCCCAAACGGGTTCGTAGGCTATTACTGCGTGTTTCCAGTCTTCAGGATACATTTCAAAAAGTCCGATATCTAGCTGTCTTTTAATTACTTTAAAATGATTGTTTGAATTTCTGTCCTCCATTTCTTCTCCTACGCAAAAAATAAAGTTCATTTCATTATTAACAGCACATTCTACCTTTAAGTTAAGTTGTTCATCGCATTCACCAAAAAACATTCGGCGTTCGCTATGCCCTAGAATTACGCGTTGCACACCCACACTTTTAAGCATTTCAGCAGAAACCTCACCGGTGTATGCCCCCAAATTTTCTTCGTGCATGTTTTGGGCAATGATTTCAATGGGGTAATCTCTTGTGATTTGGAAGCTATGCCATAAATTGGTGAAAGATGGTGCTATCATTACTTCTGCCTCTGTATCCGGTAATTTTTCAATTAATTGTTTAAAAAAATCGTTTGCTTCTACCAGGTCTTTAAACATTTTCCAGTTTCCTGCTATTATTTTTTTTCTCATTGAAGTATTTTTTTTAATTTTTGTTCATCTGTAGTTATCGCTTTATACAAAGAAATTTTGCCTTCAGGGTTTATGATTAAGTATCTGGGAATCCAGTTTAATTCAATGTTACTACAAAAGGGACCTTTCCATCCAGATTGTATAAAATAATGGTTTCCTTTGAGCTTATATTTTTGGATTCCTTTTTTCCATATTTTGGTATTTTTATCAAGTGATAAATAAATAAAAACGACCTCTTTGTTATTTTTTTGAAGTGCTTTAACGCCAGGCATTCCTTCAATGCAGTCTCGACACCAAGTAGCCCAAATATCAATAAAAACGGTTTTTCCTTTATGTTCTTTTAAAATTTTAGAAAAGGCAATTTCATTTCCGTTTTCAGAAATAAAATTATCGTTTAACGCCTCTGAGCTAAATACTTTGTCTTGGGCATTTATGTTTAAAAAGGAAGACAAAAACAAAATTAATATAGGTATTCTCATAATTTTTATGATGAATTTTAAGTTGTTTAAGAATTTATTTTGGGATCTAAAATCCCGTAAATAATATCGACAAAGATATTAATAAGAATAAACATAGTGGCTATAACAATCACAGCACCCATAATTATTGGTAAATCTAAGGTGTTCAGCGCATCGACAATTTCTTTTCCTAATCCGTTCCAGCCAAAAATATATTCTACGAAAACCGCTCCGGCAAGCATAGATGCAAACCAACCTGAAATGGCAGTAACTACAGGATTTAATGCATTTTTTAAGGCGTGTTTTTGTATGATTTGAAAGGTGTTCAAGCCTTTTGCCTTTGCAGTTCTTATATAATCCTGGTTAAGAACTTCAAGCAACGAATTTCGCATTAATTGGATAACAACGGCTAACGGACGAATGCCTAATACCACTGCCGGAAGGATTAAATTTTTCCATTGTATGTAGGTTCCTTCCCCATAATCATCTACTTCATACAGGCTTCCAGTCATGTTTAAATTGGTATAGGCATGTAGCACATATCCAAAAAACCAAGCAAATAAAATGGCACTAAAAAAGGAAGGCACACTCATTCCTAATGTGCTAAAAATTTGAATTCCTTTATCTAACCAACTGTCTTTTACTAGGGCAGAGATAATACCAAAAAAAATACCGATAACTAATGCTATAAAAATAGCAGAAACTGCTAGCACAAATGTGTTAGGTAGTGTTTCGGCAATTACTTGGCTTACTTCTTTTCCGTTTTTTTGAAAAGATTCTCTAAAATAGGGAGTTTTAAGGACAACAATAGTGTTTTTTAATGAAAATAATGAAGTAGCTTGGTATTTTCCCTCAGATAAAAAGGTATAATCTTGTGCGTTTTTGCTGTGAAAGGAAATGGGTGATAAATCATTCAAATAATAGAAATATTGTGTAGAAACAGGTTGGTCAAAACCATATTTTTTTTTAATAATAGCCAACTGCTCGGGATTTTCATTTTGGCCCAGCATCATACTTGCCGGATCGCCTGGAAGTATGGTGAAAAGAAAAAAGATAACAGTAACGACTCCAAATAAAGTGAGGAGTGCATAAAAAATTTTATTTACTAAATAGCCTATCAATTTTTATAGGTGTAAATCCAATGCATCAATCCAATGCAGTTTTTGTTTGATGGTTCCTTTGTTGAGTTGTAAAATTCCAGGATTGCTTCTTACAATGGTTTTTAAAACAGTTTGGTCGCAGAAATAGAAATCAAAATTAAGTTTGTGGGTTGTTTTTAGTTGTTCTATAGGGTCGCCTATAGAAGCCGAAAGTCCTACCACGGTATATCCTTTTTGAATAGCTTCATCGGTAATTTTTTTAATGTTTGCAAAGCCGTAGGATTCTGAACGTTCAATATTATATACAATTACTAAAATAAGTTTGTCGGTTTCAAGAATTTCATCTGTAACATTTTCTTGCTCATTTTCTATAGAAAAATCTAAAATAGGGGGTAAATAGCCTTTTTTAATAAGTTTGGTATCCACCGAAATAAATTCGCCATCAACAGTAGGGTAGGAGCCGTTTGTAACCACAATTTTTTCAGTACCTTGAATGTCAAATTTCCAACTGTATTCATAGATAGCTTTCGGGGCATTTTCGGGTAATGCCATAGATTGTGGTATGTTACTTCCTACTTTATATGCTCTAAAATCGATATAAGGAAGGTGGTTCAGCACTTGGTAAGTGATGAACACACAAAATAATAGCGCGGCAAAAAGGAAAAATTTTCGGCTATTTTTAGTAAAAAATGGGGTAATGTGTTTTTTTCCAAAAAATAGAATTAAAATAAATACCAATAAGATAATGTCTTTTGTGAAAGATTCCCAAGGGGTGAGTTTTATGGCATCACCAAAACATCCACAATCGGTTACTTTATTAAAATATGCCGAGTAAAAGGTGAGGAAAGTAAAGAAAACAATCATGAGTAATAAACTCCATACCGTAAATTTACGAGCATATCCAATTAAAATCATAACGCCAAGAAGCACTTCAAAAATCACTACAAAAACGGCAATAATTAAGGCATAAGGAACTAAAAACTCCAGGTGAAGAACATCTGGCGCAAAATAATCTTCCAGTTTAAACGAAAAACCCATGGGGTCATTAAGCTTTATCAAACCGGAGAAAATAAACAATCCTCCTACAAGTATTCGGGAAATTAAAACAAGTATTTTCATGGTATTCTTTTTGGTTATTATAAAGCAATTACTGTAATAGCTGTAAAAAGATTACAAGGGATTCCATTAAAACTATTTGCGTATGTTATGCTTTAAATTAGGTATCTTTTTTTAAATGAATTAAAGCAAAAACCGAGTAATTAATCATATCCTGATAATTGGCATCAATACCTTCACTTACCCTTGTTTTTCCTTGGTTATCTTCAATTTGCTTTACGCGTAAAAGTTTTTGAAGAATCAAATCGGTTAGTGAGGTTACGCGCATGTCGCGCCAAGCCTCCCCATAATCGTGGTTTTTGTCTAGCATTAATTGTTTAGTAACCGCTATTTTTTCATCATAAAGTAGGATTGCTTTTTCCAGATCCAAATCGGGTTGCTCTACGATTCCTTTTTCTAATTGAATAAGCGCCATAACGCTATAATTGATGATTCCAATAAATTCAGATCGTTCATCTTCCTCTACTTTTCGCACTTTGTTTTGTTGTAAACTTCGAATGCGTTGTGCTTTGATAAATATTTGATCAGTCAGCGATGGTAATCTTAATATGCGCCAAGCACTGCCATAGTCTTTCATTTTATTGATAAACAAAGCTCTGCAGGTAGCTATAACTTCATCATATTGTTTTTCGGTTGTTGGCATAAGGAATTAAGGTGGCTTATTTTTGGTTGTTTTACAAAAATACACTTTCAATTGGGAAGTTCTAAATAAAAAACGAAGAAAGACGTATCTTTGTTTTTATAATTTTAAAAGATGCAAACCATTACTTGCAAAGGTTTCTTAATTAATTTTTCCATGCCCAAAGTAATGGGAATTTTAAACCTAACGCCCGATTCGTTTTATGATGGTGGTAAACTCCAATCTGAAGGTGCTATTTTAAAGCAAGCCGAAAAAATGTTGCATGATGGCGCCACATTTCTGGATGTGGGTGGTTATAGTTCTCGCCCAAATGCTGAAGAGGTTTCCTTGACCAAAGAATTGCAGCGAGTTGTTCCTGTAATAGAAAATCTTATCAAACAGTTTCCCGAAGCAGTTCTATCTATAGATACTTTCCGCAGCGAAGTGGCAAAACATGGTGTAGAAGCAGGTGCTGCATTGGTAAACGATATTTCCGCAGGTTTGCTTGACGAAAATATGCTGGCTACGGTTGCCCATTTGCAAGTGCCTTATGTGATGATGCATATGCGCGGTACTCCGCAAACCATGCAAGCCTTGACAACATATAAAAATGTAACTCAGGAAGTGCTATATTATTTTTCGGGACGAATTGCAGCAGCTCGTAAGGCTGGAATTAATGATATACTAGCGGATCCCGGATTTGGATTTGCAAAAACAACTGACCAAAATTTTGAGTTGCTCAGTAAATTAGAATTGTTTAAAAATTTAGATATTCCTGTTTTAGTTGGACTTTCCAGAAAATCGATGGTCTATAAAACATTGGGCATCACACCACAAGAAGCATTAAATGGTACCACGGCATTGCATACTATGGCACTTTTAAAAGGCGCTTCCATTTTGAGAGTTCATGACGTAAAAGAAGCTATAGAAGTAGTTAAATTAGTGCAGCGTAATGCCGCATTCTAAGCTTGTATTATTTTACTAATGTTCCTTCTTTTTCACTCTTTAATTAGAAATCTGGTTTTGTCCTTTTGGTCTAAATTAGAAATAGTTCCCATAATCTCCGTAGAATTGATTCTATCTATAATAAATTCAGGATTCAAAGCAAAAATGCGTTGCACACCTCCTAAGTAGCTCACTTTTAAAAACTGATTATCTGTTGAGAAACATAAAGCGATGCCCGGGTTGTCTATAATATCAACATCTAAACGAATCAGTAATTCTTTTTCAGCATTAAAGACCCCTTTGTAATTTGCTGAAAATTGACCGTCAGAAGAATTAATTTTAGTGATATCAGCAGCAATAGCATCGGGAAACTCCATGATTTCATTGTGGTCTATAAAATATATTTTTTGGGCATAATGAAACCAAAAATAGGGATCCTTTTCTTCCCCGGTCAGCTGCATATAGTAGTTGCCATCTAAAGAAATGTTTTGATGCTCGGTTTCCGAATTTCGAATTTCCATGTAGGAAAAGGGCTCTTTTTTCCAATAATAATAGGTAGAATCTACATTTTTTCTGAATTCATTTTCTATTTCGGTATCATAGCTTAGGGTTACCATAAAGGTAGCATCTTCGGAAAAAGCAACATTGCTGACAGGATAATTGGTTTTAGTTTTTAGGATAGAACGATCTTTAAAAATATTTTTTTCGATATGAATATCGTGATAGGCTTCATTTTCAATAAGTGCCGTTTTTGAATTGGCAAAACCTAAAAGGGAATATTTGCCATCGGGCGATATTTCTATATCTTGTACATAGGCGGTGTATCCACTAAATCCATCCAGTTTAATATCCACCGAATCTATTTGAGTTGTACCGTTATTTGTGTCATATTGCATAAAATAAATTTTCGGAAAAGGCATTTCCGTGCCAGATAAAAGATATATGGCTTGGTTGGTGGTAGGGTTAAAGTGAAAATCTTCTGCTTTGCCGAGATAAAAACCGTCCGGAATCCCTTTTTTTATGTTCTCTGCAATTTCCTTGAAGTACTTGTAAAGTTCGTTATCTGTTAAAAAATCTGATGGGTTTTCTTGGAATTGGAAGTCAGTTTCCAGATTTTTTTGATAAAAGCCGAAACCGCTGTAAAACACTTTGATAAGCTGTTCCGAAGCATCTTTTACAGGTAGGTTTTTTCGTTTTGCAAACTCATACGCATATTCCGCAAGGCGTAAGGATTTCGTGGGGTCTTGATTAAATTGTGCTTGCGAATGGGCAATATAGGTAGAAAGTAATGCTTTGTCTTTCTGCCGCACTGCAATGAAGGATGCGATAATTGCAATCACTAGTAATACACTTAAAACCGATATGGCAGCATTGCGCAACCGTATGGTGCGTTTGTGTTGTTTTACCGCTTCGCCCACCATATCGCCTATCGATTTTTTGTGAAGTGTGGCTGCTATATGAACAATCTTGCCTTCAAAATTTATATTCTTTAGCGTTTGTTCTTCTTTTGCACTAAGCGTTCTAAAATCGGTATAAAGGGGTTCTCCGGCAAAGGCACCGGATAGATTTTTGGGTAAGGCTGTGGTTCTTGTCCAGTCGAAATCTGAAGTTGTTTCGTCATAAAAAATATCGCCGTCGGTTAGAGCGATTAAAAAATTATCCATCGACTTATGCTCCCGCCATAAAGCGACTTCTCTTTGACACCATTTGGATTGCGCAGAGGCTTGTGATGCCATAAAAATAAAATATTCCGATTCTAGAAGTCCTGTTTTTATTTTTTCACCTAAATCGGCAGCTGCTGAAAGGTCGTTTGCATCTCTAAATATTTGAAGTGCACGGCGTTTAAAAGTTGGTTTTGCAAATTTTTCAAGAGCTTTTTCCAGGTTAGCTCCAAGGGTATCGTCTTGCCGGTGACTATAGGAAATAAAGGCGTGATATTTCATCTGTTTAATAGTATTGTTTTTTTAAAGCCAGGGGGATTGCCATTTGAATATATCGGCTGGTTTGAAAAAATCGTTAATGGACAATTCATATTTAAAGGTGAGTTTCTAACCAAAAATAGAAAAAAAACAAATGCAAAAAACATGGTTTTTCTGTTGGTAAAAAACGCATATTCAAAAGATAAAATTTTAAAAGGACAGTAAAGCGTAGTGATGCAGTTAAATGCAATAATAAAACATGGATTTAAAAGAGTAGCTAAAACGTTTTTTAAATTTAAGAGCCGGCAAACGGTGATCCAAAAATTCCAACCGCAAGTTCTGCCCAAATTAAAAACAACGCAACTAAAAGAACTCCACAAAGAATAATTCTGTTTTTGGTGCTTTTCACTTTTCGCAGTACGAGTTCGCATAATAAACCTGTTGTAACTAATAGAACACCCATAATTACAAAGTCAAATACATTCCAGTTCACTTCGTTGGTGAATTGCATGGCGATGAGTGGGATGAGCAATATAATTGCCACAGATGCCAATATCATGGTTAATCTTTTGTTTTTCATAGTGGTGCAGATTTGGTTTTCATTTTTTGTGGATTCCTAGTTAATCATGTAAATCTACAAAAACTATATTACGGCAACAAATGGAAAATACTGCCAATAATTTATTTTTTTGAGAGATATGTACACCACTTACTTGTTTTTTTTGGTAGGTGGATTTTGCCATTGGTGCGCTTCTTTCTGTAGTGTTTGTTGTTTTCTATTTTGGCACACTATTTTTTATAGCTCGTAGTAAAAAATATAAAAAAATAGGAATTTTGTTTTTTGTATCTTAAAATTACTTAATTTTAATATCAAATTAACTAAAAACCAATAATATGAAAAGTATCTATGCACTTTTATTTTTATCTTTCCTCTTTGTGGGATGTCAGCCAAAACCCGATACTTCGGCAAGCGAGGCTTTTGAACAAAACTCAAAAACAGTTCTAACCAATTTAGAACAATGGCAAAATGAAAATTTAGATTATTCCATGTATTCCAAAGATTTTGTTATGTTAGAAACCGCTTTTGGAGCACCTAAGGATTCTTTAAGTTTAGATGAGATGATGGAGAGCGACAAAAACATGTGGGCAACATTTGATTTTAAAATGCTCACTTCCCCTCCTGCATTATTACCTGGCGTTAATGCCGACACTAAAATGGCAGATGGTTCTGTACGCCATTATAGCAGTTGGGAAGTTACGCTACCTGCAACAGACACCACCGCAGCCAAATCGGGGGTCATTCATTTATATGAATCATTCGATTTTGATGCAGAAGGAAAAATACGCTTACAACAAGTTTATGGCGACTTTGGTGGATTAATGGCACATTTGTATAGTAAAGAGTAGGTTTTAAGGTCTGCACATTAAAATGGAAAAGCCTTTATATTTTTTATGAAGGCTTTTTTTTGAGTTTACATTGGAATGGGGGTGTTTTATTTTGATATTTTGCTTGGATTCACCATAAATAAATAGCCAAAAAATAGTGTGAAAAGAGAATACATTACGGTAAGTACAAGAATAATTCTGAAATTATTTTCGGTAACTCCTACCATTTTAAGTAAAGCAAAGGAACTGACTAAAAAATGAACCAAATTTCCAATAACTAAAGGTCTGCTATAAATGCCACCAATCAAATTGTTTTTGGTCATCCAATTTAACATTCCAAATCCTAAATACACTGCTCCTAAAATTTGAAAAATTAAAGAGGAAATTTCATTTATTTCTGTGCCGAGATATTCTGCTATTTCTGCTGAAAGGAACGTCATTCCAATACCGATAACACCACAAAAAATAGCACTTGCAATCATTAATAATTTTGTATTCATATATTGTATGTTTTTGATATAAAGTATTAAGACTTTAGGGTTTTTATAAAAATTGTAATCCGGTATTTCTGAGGTATTAAATTCGGAATTAATGGGATGCACAATGGAGTTTAGTCTAAAAATGTAGAAGTGTGTTACATAAATAGATAAAAAATTCTAGATAATGAAAGAACTCTGGGTTGGGGATGATATGGTTATTGGTGGGATTTGGTTTTTTGGGGTTGTGGTAACTTGGTCATTCCCATATTTTTTCAGTTTCTAAAATCATATTCAAAAATGATGTCGGTTGCAGGAAATAGTTGGGGTTTTCTTCCAGTTTTTCCTTTATTAAAATCAGTCCTCCGTTGGTGTAAGATTCCATAGTTTTAATGAGAGCTTTCACAGCATCATCTTCGTCCAATTCTCTTTTTTCGAGTGCTACTAAGTCGATGTCGGTTTTGCTAATAGTGCAATGAACATATTTTCTTGTAAGTTGGTAAA
>MNYN01000021.1 GCA_001873105.1 Flavobacteriaceae bacterium CG2_30_34_30
AAGAAAGTCTAAAATCTGAAATGCAGGAATGGTTCAAATCAAATGGTTAAAATCAGCCAAACAAGATTTAAAGGAAATCTATGATTACATCGCTTTAGATTCAAAGCGCGACGCACAACTACAAGTAGAACGCATCCAACAAAAAACGGAACTGTTAAAAAATTAAACGGAACTCGGAAAAGTGGTTGACGAAATCCAAAACCCAAACGTCAGGGAATTAGTTGAAGGTCACTACCGCATCATATACAAGATTATCAGCCCTGAAGAAATTCACATTCTTATGGTACATCACGGGACAAGAAATTTACACTTTAGAATATAACTGCTTAAAACCCTGTAATACCGGCACCCCAAAATCCAAAAAAGCCTTGGTGGAAGTTATTAAAAAATATGACCCTGCACTTTGGGTGAGTTATAATATTATTGCGCCGAATGAGGCGATTGAGGGATTTGTGTTTTAGAATTCTTAACCCTCTCAGGGTTTTGAACCCTGAGAGGGTTATTTTATCAAAACTTTAAACATTTAACTAAACCTACTTTGTAACTTTGTGTTGTAAAAAAATTTGAACAATGCAAAAGCAAAACCCGTTATTACAACCATTCGATACCGCACCCTTTTCCCAAATAAAAAACGCCCATTTCAAACCCGCTTTTGAGCAAGCCATAGCTAATGCCAGGGCAGAAATAGACACCATCACCGCTAATACTGAGGCACCCACTTTTGAAAACACCATTGAAGCCCTGGAATTTGCCGGACAGCAGTTGGACCGCATTTCAAGTATTTTTTTCAACCTGAATTCGGCTGAGACCAATGATGTAATACAAGCGATTGCGCAGGAAGTTTCCCCTTTGCTTTCAGAATTTGGAAATGATATTACCCTGAATGAAGAATTATTTAAACGCGTAAAAATAGTTTACGAAAACAAAAACGCTCTTGTCCTCACCCCCGAGCAACAAACGCTTTTAGACAAAAAATATAAAAGTTTTTCCCGCAACGGTGCCAACCTGCCTGAAAACAAAAAACAGCAACTACGCGACATTGACAAAAAACTGGCCAAGCTTAAACTCACTTTTGGCGAAAATGTCCTAGCCGAAACCAACAAATACACCCTCCATATCACCGATGAAAAAGATCTGGCCGGATTGCCGGATCATGCCAAAGAAGCCGCAGCACAAACTGCAGAGGAAATGGGCAAACAAGGTTGGGTCATCACATTGCAATACCCCAGCTATATTCCGTTTATGACCTATGCCGACAACCGGGAGTTGCGCAAAAAATTGGCAATAGCTTCGGGTGCTAAAGGGTTTCAAAATAACGAACACGACAATCAAAAAAATGTGTTGGAGATTGCAAAATTACGACATCAAAGGGCACAATTGCTTGGCTACAATACCCACGCCCATTTTGTTTTGGAGGAGCGTATGGCCGAAAACCCTCAAAAGGTGGAAGGTTTTCTGCAGGAATTGTTAGAAAAAGCAAAACCAGCAGCAAAACGAGAATTTGAGGAGCTTTCCGCTTTCGCAAAAAAAACCGATGATATTGACCAGCTTCAAAAGTGGGACAGCGCTTATTATACCGAAAAATTAAAACAGGAACGCTTTGACCTTGATGACGAAAAGCTAAAACCCTACTTTAAGCTAGAAAACGTTATTGAAGGTGCATTTACTATTGCTTTAAAATTATATGGAATAAAATTTACTGAAGTTTTTGATGTTGATACCTATCAAGAAGATGTGAAAACCTTCCGTGTAAAAGATACCAATGGACATGATATTGCTATTTTTTATGCCGATTTTCACCCAAGACCTGGAAAACGTGGCGGTGCATGGATGACTTCTTACAAACCACAATATGTAAAAGACGGGAAAAATGAACGTCCGCACATCTCCATAGTTTGTAATTTTACAAAACCGGGGAAAACAAAGCCCTCTCTACTTACTTTCAATGAGGTTACCACACTTTTTCATGAATTTGGTCATGCGTTGCACGGAATGCTGGCAAATACAACCTATCCTAGTTTATCCGGAACAAGTGTTTTTTGGGATTTTGTAGAACTACCAAGCCAAATTTTAGAAAATTGGTGTTATGAAAAAGAAGCTTTAGAACTTTTTGCAAAACACTATGAAACCGGTGAAAGCCTCCCGATGGAATTGATTGAAAAAATAAAAGCATCGTTCAGCTTTATGGAAGGCATGCAGACCCTACGTCAATTAAGCTTTGGATTGTTAGATATGGGATGGCATGGTAGTGATCCTTCCGCAATTAAGGATGTAAAAACTAAAGAAGAAAATGCCTTTGGTGATACCCAATTATTTCCGGATATTGCCGAAAATTGTATGAGCACCTCCTTTTCACACATTTTTCAAGGGGGATATTCTTCCGGATATTATTCCTACAAATGGGCAGAAGTTTTAGACGCTGATGCCTTTGCTTACTTTATGGAAAAAGGTATTTTTAATAGCGAGGTAGCGGCAAAATTTAAAGAGCATATTCTCTCCAAAGGCGGTATAGAACACCCTATGACCCTATACAAACGCTTTCGGGGAAAAGAACCTAACCCGAATGCATTGCTAAAAAGGGCTGGATTAATTTTTTAAAGTTTTCTAGTTTTTTATTGTATTTTTGAATAAAATAAATTTTATGGCCGACAATCAAATTCATATCATAAACGCTTCTGAATGGGTAGATAAATATGCAGACTATTTATTTAATTTCACCATCACGAGGGTAAATGATAGTTTTATTGCAGAAGATTTAGTGCAAGAAACCTTTTTAGCAGGCTTAAAATCCATGAAAAATTTTAAAGGAGAAGCCACTGAACGCACCTGGTTGATTTCTATTTTAAAACGAAAAATAATCGATCATTATCGAAAATCTAATTCCAACAAAGGAAAAGCTGAAGTAAGAATGGATTTTATAAATTCAGAAGATCAAGAAGGCGATTGGTTGGAAGAACGTGTAAAAGATGATTCTTACCGAAGTGCAGAAGATAATTTTGAAAATGAAGAATTAGGCTTAGCCATAGAAAATTGTTTAGGAAAACTACCCCTTAAACAAGCTGTAATTTTTAAACAAAAAACAATCTTAGAACAAGAAACAGAAACTATCTGTAAGGAACACGGCATCACAGCGTCTAATCTGTGGGTAATAATTCATCGGGCTCGAGTGCAGCTCATGGAATGCCTTAACAAACAATGGTTTAATAAATAATTTTTTTTGATGAAAAAAAACAATACTTTTTTTATTTCTTGTGATACTGCACAACAACAATGTGATAAAGTACAATATAAAGAAGCCACTTTGTATGAAAAATTTACACTAAAATTACATCTTCTTTTTTGTAATTTTTGCAAATTATATACTAAAAAGAATACAAAATTAACTGAACTTATTCATCAAGGACATATTCATTCCATCCCTTCTGAGAATAAATCTAAAATGAAGTCCTTGTTAGAAAAAGAAATTTCAAAATAGTTGGCTAAGACCCCAAAGCAAAACAAACCAAAATATAGGTATTGCTTCTACCCAAAAACTTGCATAATATTTATTTTGATTTGTTGTTGAAAATAACAAAAACAAAAAAATACTTATTGCTATTGATAACATACTTAGGTTTTTTTCAAATCCCGTGCCTATGGCAAAAATTTCAAGTAAATAAATTAAAAACAATACTACAAATCCAACAAGTTTTGTATTCCTCACCCCAATTCGTCTAGGAATTGTACCTAGAGCCAAAGCATCAAACTTAAGATCTCTTATTTCAAAAGGTAACATAAGCACAAAAACAAAAAGAAACCGTTGAAAACCCAAAATAAAAACCGTAAAATCCAAAGGTATTTCTGCATTTTCCACCGGCAAAATTACAGTAACTAGACTCCAAGTGAAAGCAATTACAAAAATTTTTAACCCATTAATATTGCGTAGATTTTTACCTTTTGAAAAAATAGGCAATGCATATAAAACGGTAAGAAACCCTGTAATAAAAGCCACAACAATACTTTGAATAGGCTGTTTTAAAAGAAAATATAACGCTAACAGAAAAGAAACAAAAGTAAAAATCCGTATGCCTTTAAAGGAAGATGTTAAATGATTACGGTGTAACTTTGAAATACCTAAATATTTCACAAAATTATACCCTGTAATACTTCCAAAAAAAACAAAGAAAATTAAGGAAAGGTCAACCGAAATTTGTAGATAATAATTGGTTATCATCAACAATGAAACTACCGCTAAACTCACGTGAATACTACTGTTGATATAAAAATTAAATATACGTTGACCTACATTCACTTCGCAAAAATACAAAACCTGTTCATAACACTTTATTTTAGTTGAAAAGTTAACACATTCTATCTTTCAAAAAACAATAAAATACACTTTTAATATGTAATTTTGCATCCTTAAATATATCCTAATCTATGAACACTGATTCTTTTGCGTTACGTCATATAGGTCCTAGTGAAACTGACCTTCAAGACATGTTAAAAACTATAGGAGCTACTTCTTTAGAGCAGCTAATTTCTGAAACCATCCCCGACGATATTCGGCTAAAAAAAGAATTAGACTTAGCGACGGCAATGACAGAACAAGATTATCTATCGCATATTGCCACTTTAGCTTCAAAAAACAAAGTATTTAAAACCTATATTGGTTTAGGCTATCACCAGTCCATTTTACCACCTGTTATTCAAAGAAATATTTTTGAAAACCCAGGATGGTACACTGCTTATACTCCATATCAAGCAGAAATAGCCCAAGGAAGGTTAGAAGCTCTTTTAAATTTCCAAACCGTAATAACCGACTTAACCAAAATGGAAGTGGCTAACGCCTCCTTATTAGATGAAGCTACAGCTGCTGCAGAAGCCATGATCATGCTGTTTTCTTTAAGAGATAGAGAACAACAAAAAAATGAAGTAGTTAAATTTTTTATTTCTGAAGAAGTACTTCCACAAACTATTTCTTTATTAGAAACTAGAGCATTTCCTATCGCCATTGAATTAGTAGTAGGCAACCATGAAGAATTTACTTTTTCTAAAGATTATTTTGGAGCTCTTTTACAATATCCCGGAAAATCAGGTCAAGTCTATGATTATGCAAAATTTATAGCTAAATCCAAAGAAAGTAACATCAAAATAGCAGTAGCTGCTGATATTTTAAGTTTAATAAAACTAAAAGCACCCGGTGAAATGGGCGTTGATGTTGTTGTAGGTAGCACACAACGATTAGGAATTCCATTAGGTTATGGTGGCCCACACGCTGCCTTTTTTGCCACCAAAGACGAATACAAACGCAGTATGCCCGGCAGAATTATTGGTGTTTCAAAAGATGCTGACGGAAACAGAGCACTACGTATGGCACTTCAAACCCGTGAGCAACATATTAAACGAGACAAAGCTACATCAAATATTTGTACTGCTCAGGTATTATTAGCGGTAATGGCGGGAATGTATGCTGTTTATCACGGACCAAAAGGTTTAAAATATATTGCAAATAAAATTCACAATGCTGCTTCCACAGTTGCAAATGCTTTGGAAAAATTGGGCTTTATTCAACTTAATGACACCTATTTTGATACCATTCAAATGAAAGCCAATGCAGGAAGAATAAAATCAATTGCCGAAGCAAATGAAGTAAATTTCTATTATCCCGATACAGAAACAGTATCTATGTCCTTTCATGAAGCCACAAATTTAGAAGACATTAATACCATTATCAAAATTTTTGCGGAAGCAACTTTCAAAAACACCATTGTTGTAGAAACACTAATAGAAGGAACAAAAATTCCACAATCGGTTATTCGAAAAACTGATTTTCTAACGCAAGAGGTTTTTAACACCTACCATTCTGAAACAGATATGATGCGTTATATTAAAAAATTAGAGCGAAAAGATTTATCCTTAAACCACTCCATGATTGCATTAGGATCGTGCACAATGAAGTTAAATGCAGCCGCAGAAATGCTTCCACTAAGCAATCCACAATGGGGAAACATACATCCATTTGTTCCATTAGAACAGGCAGAAGGATACCAAACAGTATTGAAAAAATTAGAAGAACAACTTTCTGAAATAACCGGTTTTTATGCAACTTCCTTACAACCAAACTCAGGAGCTCAAGGAGAATTTACAGGGTTGATGGTAATAAGAGCGTATCACAAATCGAAAGGAGATAGCCATAGAAACATTTGTTTGATTCCATCTTCAGCACACGGTACCAATCCGGCATCAGCAGTAATGGCTGGAATGCAGGTTGTGGTTACTAAAGCTAACGAATTTGGAAACATCGATATAGACGATTTACGCGAAAAAGCGATAAAACACAAAGACCATTTAGCTGCATTAATGGTAACGTATCCTTCCACGCACGGAGTATATGAATCTGCTATTAAAGAAATAACCAATATCATCCACCAAAACGGTGGTCAAGTGTATATGGACGGTGCAAATATGAACGCACAGGTTGGGTTGACAAATCCCGGAGCTATTGGCGCAGATGTTTGCCATTTAAATTTACATAAAACTTTTGCCATACCTCACGGTGGTGGAGGTCCCGGTGTTGGACCCATTTGTGTTGCAAAACAGCTTGCACCTTTTTTACCCGGTAATCCGGTGGTGAACACAGGTGGTGAAAAAGCCATA
Source organism: Flavobacteriaceae bacterium CG2_30_34_30 (assembly GCA_001873105.1). Taxonomy (GTDB): domain Bacteria; phylum Bacteroidota; class Bacteroidia; order Flavobacteriales; family Flavobacteriaceae; genus Planktosalinus. Next base: position 6,640 of record MNYN01000021.1, read on the forward strand.
ACAGCAGTTTCAGCTGCTCCTTGGGGTTCCGCTTTAGTAAGTCTAATTTCTTATGGTTACATAAAAATGTTAGGCGTAAAAGGGCTTAAAAAATCTACTGAATATGCCATTTTAAATGCTAATTATATCAAAGAAAAATTAAAAGGAAATTACGAAACTTTATATTCCGGCGAGAAAGGTAGAGCAGCACACGAAATGATTATTGACTGCCGCCCGTTCAAAAAACACGGTGTTGAAGTGGGAGATATTGCAAAAAGATTAATGGATTATGGCTTTCATGCACCAACAGTTTCTTTTCCGGTAGCAGGAACCATGATGATTGAACCAACAGAAAGCGAAAGCAAAGCAGAATTAGACAAATTTTGTGAAGCAATGATTTCCATAAGAAAAGAGATTGATGAAACTTCCGCAGAAAATCATGATTCTATTTTGAAAAATGCACCCCATACATTAGCAATGTTAACCTCAGACACATGGAATTTTGCATACAGCAGACATCAAGCCGCGTTTCCTCTAGCATATATATCTGACAATAAATTTTGGCCAAGCACAAGAAGAATTGATGATGCTTATGGCGACAGACATTTAATATGCACATGCGCTCCTATGGAAGAATATATGGAAGCTTAATACCTAAAAATAAACAACAGGGATTTTTTATGTTTTAAAAGTCCCTGTTTTTAATTAAAATAATTTACACCTATTTCATAGAAAATCTATTAAAACAGTAAAAATTTTACATTCCTATTAATATTTAGTAAATTTGCAAAAACCAAAAATAAAGCATGAATACTTCGGTAAAAATAACAGGCGTAGGCAGTTACATCCCTAATGAAGTTGCAAAAAATGAAAGTTTTAAGGATTATCAATTTTTGAATGAAGATGGCACCGGATTTAAAGACCCTAATCCTGTAATTATTGAAAAATTTAAAGCCATTACAGGAATAAATGAAAGAAGGTATATAGGTAAAAAGTTAGTTACCTCAGATATTGCTTTTATTGCTGCTAAAAGAGCTATTGCTGCTTCTAAAATAGACCAAGAGGAGTTAAATTATATTATTGTGGCACATAATTATGGTGATATAAAACATGGCACGGTGCAAAGCGATACTGTACCAAGTATAGCATCCAGAGTAAAACATTTACTTAAAATTGAAAATCCAAATTGTGTAGCTTATGATATGCTTTTTGGTTGTCCCGGTTGGTTAGAAAGTACCATCCACGCCAATGCATTTATTAAATCGGGTATCGCAAAAAAATGCTTGGTTATCGGTGCAGAAGCCCTTTCTAGAGTAGTGGATAAATACGATAGAGATTCCATGATTTACAGCGATGGTGCCGGAGCAATTATCCTTGAAGCAACTAAAGAAGAAGGAGGCATTTTAAGCCATGAATCCTGCACCCATACCAAAGATGAAACAGAATTTATTTACTTTGGAAAAAGTAACAATCCCCAAGCTAAAGACAATACACATTATATTAAAATGTATGGCAGAAAGGTCTATAATTTTGCGCTTACTAATGTGCCACTAGCTATGAAAAATTGTTTGGACAAAAGTGGGGTAAACATTAAAGATTTAAAGAAAATATTTATCCATCAAGCCAATGAAAAAATGGATGAAGCCATCTGCCAACGTTTTTATAAGCTATATGATTTAGAATTACCCAAAAACATAATGCCCATGAGTATTGGTAAATTAGGAAATAGTAGTGTAGCAACCATACCAACATTATTGGACATGGTATTGCAAGACAAACTGGAAGGACATCACGTTGAAAAAGGAGATGTGATTATGTTTGCAAGTGTAGGCGCAGGAATGAATATTAATGCCTTGACGTATAAATTTTAAAAAATGTACGAAGGCAACTTCCCTAATAAGAGGTATAAAAAAACGCTTGATTTCTTAAAAAAAACAATTCCTGACAATACTACAATTTTAGATTTGGGAGTAGAAAACCCTTTTTCTGAAATTCTAAAGCAAGAAGGGTATACCGTTAGCAACACCCAAGGAGAAGATTTAGACAACGATACTTCCTGTGTTAGAAATTGTAATGCTGATGTGGTTACCGCCTTTGAAATTTTTGAACACCTCATCGCTCCATATAACATTTTAAAAGAAATCAAAGCTAAAAAACTGGTAGTATCGGTACCCTTGCGGTTATGGTTTGCTCCGGCTTACCAAAGTAAAACAGATGCTTGGGACAGGCATTACCACGAGTTTGAACCTTGGCAGTTTGATTGGCTTTTGGAAAAAACCGGTTGGAAAATAAAACAAAAAGAAAAATTTACCAATCCTGTTAAAAAAATAGGCATAAGACCACTGCTTCGCTTATTTACAAACAGATATTATTTAGTTTACGCAGAGCGAAAAACCTGATTTCTAGTGAAATTTTATATTGTAATTCCTGCACATAACGAAGAAAAGTTTATCCACAAAACTTTAGATTCACTTGTAAAACAAACCCTGCTTCCGGCTAAAATTGTGGTTGTAGATGATCATTCTACCGATGCTACATCTGCCATAGTAACCCAATTTACTACCCAATATCCATTTATTACACTAGTAAAAATAGCCTCCTCCGAAGCACATTTACCGGGCAGTAAAGTCATAAACGCTTTTTACAAAGGCTTTGACTCCTTAGATGCCAATTATGATGTGATTTGTAAATTTGATGCCGATTTGATTTTTCCGGAAAACTATCTTGAAAAAGTTGCTGAATTATTTAAAAACAATCCTAAGTGTGGTATGGCGGGGGGATTTTGCACCATTGAAAAAAATGGAAAATGGATTTTAGAAACCCTAACAGACAAATTCCATATACGTGGAGCCTTAAAAACATATCGCAAAAAATGTTTTCAAGACATAGGAAAATTAAAAATAGCTATGGGTTGGGATACTGTAGATGAATTGCTTGCACAATACCATGGATGGGAGGTTTGTGCTAAAGAAAATTTAGAAGTCAAACATTTAAAACCCACAGGTAAAACCTATAACAAACAAGCAAGATATAAACAAGGTGAAGCTTTCTATAAACTGAGATATGGGTTTTGGATTACTTGCATAGCCTCTTTAAAACTTGCAATACTAAAGAAAAAACCATTCCTTCTAATTGATTATTTAAAAGGTTATTTTTTAGCTAAGAATAACCAAATGCCTTATTTAGTAACAGAAGTTGAGGGTGTGTTTATTAGAAAATTACGTTTACAAAAAATAAAAAATAAAATTTTTTTCAGGTAATATATATTCACCATTGTAATTGTAATAAAGTACTTATAGCCCCGATTGAAGCGGCATCCTTTTTTTTATTTTCTCAAAAAAAGATATAGCGAAAAGCGGGTTTAAGCTCCTTAATTTCAATAGAACAACTCTGTCAACACATTTCCGGTTGTGCCATTGGGTCTTGCAATTCCTAAAAATGCAGCTAGGGTTGGTGCTATATCTATTACTTCTGTTCTAGTATATGTGCTTCCTTTTTTTATACCTTTTCCAAAAAAAAGTAAAGGCACGTGGGTGTCATAACTAAAGCCGCTGCCGTGTGTGGTGCCGCCATCTTGATACCAAGTTGAAATGGTGGCAGGATCAAGAACATAGATTACATCGCCACTTCTTTTTTGATGAAATCCATTTTGAATTAGTGCTCCAATACCATCGGTATAATGAACGTAATCCAACTGATGGCGAGTAAAAACTTTATCTATTTGAGGATACTGCAACACAAATTCTGCTATACGATTTTGCACCTCTTCTGCTTTTAAATTATTTGCTTTCATGATTTCATAATTCAAGAAAATCTGGTTGCTTGATATGTTTTCCATTAAATTATCAATTTTAAATACCTGTTTAGAATGTTCCTTTACCTCTTTTTCAAAAGTAGAATTGTTAAAAAACCCTGCCGGAATATGTTGTGATTGCAAATAAGCAGGAGCTTGCACTGCTCCATGATCGGCAGTAAGAAAAACCGTGTATTGATTTTTACCCAATGTGGCATCTAAATAGGTAAAAAGTCGTTCTAAATCTTTATCTAAACGCAAATATGTATCTTGAATTTCTTTAGAATTAATTCCAAAAGTATGTCCTATATAATCGGTACTTGAGTAACTTATGGCTAAAAAGTCAGTGACTGTATTTGCACCAAGGTTTTCTCCTTCAATGGCTGCTATGGCAAAATCTGTAGTGATGCTATTTCCAAAAGGAGTTTCTTTAATCAAATCAAAATTTCCGTTAACTGGAGCCAAAGCTTTTAGATCATACGGAAAAACAGAACTTTCTTTTCCATTAAATGTCTTTTCAAAATTGGTTTTATCTGGTCCACTTTCTGAATAGTTTTGTATTGGATATAAAGTGTTCCATTCCTGCAAATAACTTTTTACGACACCCGAGGTATTAAAATCTGTTACCCACTCGGGTAAGGTTTCCATATAAAAGGAGCTGCTTATCCATTTAGCTTCTTCCTTGCCAAGAAACCAATAAGCTGTACCACTGTGTCCTACAGGTAAAATAGCTCCTCTGTCCTTTAGAGAAATTCCTATTACTTTAGATTTTTGTTGTGTTGCTAAACGAAGTTGGTCGGTTATCGTTGTTGTTTTCATCCTGTGAGGAGACATTTTTCCCGAGTTATTTTCTGTACCAACCGAGTTGATGGAATCGTCTTGAACACAATAAACACTTTTTTGAATGGTTTTATCGTACCAATCGTTTGCAATAATACCATGAATGCTTGGGGTTGTTCCGGTAAAAATGGAAGCGTGACCGGGTCCTGTATAGGTCGGAATATAATTAAAATTATGGTTTTTAAAGGTAAACCCCTCGTTTATCATTCTTTTAAAGCCTCCTTCACCATATTTATTATAAAATCTTGTTACATAATCATATCGCATTTGATCAACAACAATACCCACTACCAATTTTGGTTGAATGGCAAGAGGATTATCAAGATATTTGGTTTCTGAAGTTTGTGAGAAAAGAAATGTAGTGCTTAAAAAAATTATTACAGAGAATATAAATACCTTCATTTTAATTTTATTTATTTTAAAATACAAAAATAAGCAACTCCATATTCTTAAACTTTACTTTAAGGTTAATTAAGCACCATTTTTTTTTGTTACTTTAGCCCAAGAAAAAAGTATATGAAATATTTAAAGGATATTGGCTCCTATTTTTCCATGTTGCGGCTAGTATTCAGCAGGCCAACAAAAGCATCGGTGTTGAGACATCTTATTTATAAAGAAATAAATGACTTAATAATCAACTCGTTAGGCATTGTAGCTTTTATTTCATTTTTTGTTGGGGGCGTTATTGCGATTCAAACCGCTTTAAATATGGAAAATCCATTAATACCTAAAAGTCTTATTGGGTTTGCCACAAGGCAGTCTATATTACTGGAATTTGCACCTACATTTATTTCTATAATTATGGCGGGAAAAGTGGGGTCATTTATTACATCTAGTTTAGGCTCTATGCGGGTTACTGAGCAAATAGATGCATTAGAAGTCATGGGTATCAACTCGTTAAACTATTTAGTTTTCCCAAAAATAATCGCTTTACTTTTTTACCCCTTCTTAATCATATTTGCTATGGCATTAGGAATTGCAGGAGGATGGATAGCCGGTGTTTACGGTGGCTTTGTTTCTTCTGCAGATTATGCAACAGGACTTCAAGATTCCTTTATTCCTTTTCATATTACCTACGCTTTTATAAAAACCTTTGTATTTGCCTTTATTTTAGCCACTGTTCCTTCCTGGCAGGGATATTATATGAAGGGTGGCGCTCTAGAAGTAGGTAAAGCCAGCACCAACTCGTTTGTTTGGACAAGTGTATTGATTATTCTTGCTAATTTTATAATAACTCAAATGCTTTTAGGCTAATGATAAAAGTAGAAAACATATTCAAAAGTTTTGGTAATGAAGAAGTATTAAAAGGCGTCTCTACTATTTTTGAAAAAGGGAAAACCAATTTAATTATTGGGCAAAGTGGAAGTGGCAAAACCGTTTTTATAAAATGTCTTTTAGGATTATTTACTCCCGAAAAGGGGAGAATTATTTATGAAGAGATGGCTATTCAGGATATGAATAAAGATCAAAAAAGTGAATTACGCCAACAAATGGGGATGCTTTTTCAAGGAGGTGCTTTGTTTGATTCTATGAACATTGAAGAAAACGTCATGTTTCCTCTTAGAATGTTTGGCAAAAGCAACAAAAGTGAAATGCTAGATCGTGTAAATGAGGTTTTAAAACGTGTGAATTTAGAAAATGTGAATAAAAAATTACCGGCTGAAATCTCCGGCGGAATGCAAAAAAGAGTTGCAATAGCTAGAGCCATTGTCAACAAGCCAAAATATTTATTTTGCGATGAACCTAACTCCGGATTAGACCCTAGAACGGCAACCGTAATCGACAATTTAATTCAAGAAATTACTAAAGAATATGATATAACAACAGTAATAAACACCCACGACATGAACTCGGTAATGGAAATTGGTGAAACGATTATTTTTTTAAAAGAAGGTAAATTAGTTTGGAAAGGCGATAAAACAGAGATTTTTAAAACCGATAATGAAGCTGTTACTGATTTTGTTTACTCTTCTGATTTATTTAAAAAAATAAGAGAAGTTCAAATCAAGGAAAAATAATTTCAAAATAAATGATTTTATTTATTTCAATAATTAGAACTCACTAACTTCAATTTTATCCATCTTTAATCTAAATTTTAGCCATTCTTTAATTGCATTTTGTTTTGCTTTTTTCTGCTCTCTTGTAAGGTTTTCATCCCAACTAACTTTAAATTGAGGAATTGTATCAACTTTTAAAAAATTAGATTTTAGGGTGTATGAATAGGAAATAGACGTTAAATTTTGATAGTTAATTTTTATTTCCTTACTAAGATTATCAAAAGGAATTCCGGCAGTAGTCATTTTTGCTAATTGGTTTTCTAAAAATTGAATTTGGGTTTCCTTACTTTGTAAAACCTCTTGGTTTTTAGTATATAAATCGCTTAAAATGCCAGCTCTAACCTCTGTGGAAAGTCTTTCTGAAATTTCAGAGCTTTGGTCTGCTCCTTGATAAATTTTTAGCTTCACTTCTTTTAATTTTTCGGTGTTTTCTAATTTGCTTTGCCAAGAAGAGATAACATCTAAAGATACAGGTCTTCCAATAAGATACACTTCAATCATCTTTGCATCATAATCTGATGCCACTTTTAGCATTTCTGTTCCTTCATGATGTACCGTTTCATTTACAAAAGAAGTGGCGTTCGTAACAAAAATTTCTTTGTTTAATAACTCCCAAAAAAGCAATGCACTAGGTATCATAACCACTATGGCTATAGTGGTTGCTATTTGAGATATGCGCTTTCTGCGTTGTGAATTTGCATATCTAACTAATGGAAATCCGAGCAACTTTGCTACAAGAAATGTAGAAAGAGCAATAAAAATAGAATTAATAGTAAATAAATAAAATGCACCAAAAAAGTATTCCATATTTCCAACTGCCAGTCCATATCCCGCAGTACAAAGTGGTGGCATTAAAGCAGTAGCAATTGCCACACCAAAAATTACACTAGCGATAGTGCCTTTTTTGGTTTTAGCTACAATGAGTGCTAAACCACCAAAGATAGCAACAAGTACATCTAAAATTGTTGGATAGGTCCTTGCTTCTAGTTCTGGCGTTAATTTTGTTAATGGCGAAAGTAAAAAGTACAAATAAGCAGTAAGAACACTAAGTAAAATCATTACACCAAGGTTTACTAATGAGCGCTTAAGGGTATCTACATCATTAATTGCTACCGACATACCTACACCTACAATAGGTCCCATTAATGGAGATATTAACATCGCCCCTATTACAACAGCTGCACTACTTACGTTTAGGCCTATAGATGCTACAAAAATTGAAAAGATAAGAATCCAAGCGTTATGAGCCTTAAAAGAAATTTCTTTTTTGATTTCTTCAACGGTAGTTTCTGTATCGGTATCATGACGAATATCTAATAATTCGGTCATGAATTTCTTAATATTGTGAAAAGTGCTTTGTGCGCTATTTTTAAGATTTACTGCGCTGTTATTTTCAGAATTATTTTGAGAGTTTATATCCATAATAAATCAAATTAGGTGTTGAAGCGTTGATTTGCAATTTCTTGAATTTGCTTTATATCTTGTTCTTTTTCTTTTGGAACTATAAGGAGTGTATTCTCTGTATCAATTATTATAAAATTAGATAAATCACATACCACAACCACTTTGCCGGAAATGGTTTGAATCATATTGTTTTCGGCATTTATAAGCACTGTTTTTGCTCGTACAACAGCATTTTTTGCTTCATCTTTTGGGAGTTTTTCATACAATGAACCCCAAGTGCCTAAATCGTTCCAATCAAAATCTGCTGTTAGAGTGAATACATTTGCAGCCTTTTCTAAAATGCCATAATCAATGGAAATATTTTCAGAATCTGCATAATTTTCATTTATAAAAGCGATTTCCTTCGAAGTATTAAATGTTGCAATGCCTTTTGAAAACAAAGCAAACATTTCCGGTAAATTAACAGAAAAAGACTTTGCAATACTTTCTACACTCCAAATAAATATACCGGCGTTCCAAAGGTAATTTCCTTCTTTTAAAAAGGATTTTGCGGTTGCATAATCCGGTTTCTCTGTAAATTGAAGCACTTTTTTCTTAGTAGATAATTCTTTTTTATTAAACTTAATATACCCATATCCAGTATTTGGAAAAGTAGGCTGTATGCCTAAGGTCATCAAAACATCTTCCTTCTCACAGGCTTGAAATGCAGTAATTATGTTTTTATAGAAAGCATTTTCATCTTCAATCCAATGATCACTGGGAGCTACTAACATGATTGCGTTTGGGTTTTTTTTCTGAATTTTCAAGGCAGAAAGTAAAATACAGGGTGCGGTATTTCGCCTTGCAGGTTCTAAGACTAATTGGTTTTCTGAAATCTCTGGAAGTTGTTTAAAAACTAATTCTTTATAGCGTTCATTAGTAAGGATAAGGATATTTTCTTTTGGAATGATTTTTTGTATTCTACTAAAGGTTTTTTGGATTAAAGTTTGACCGCTTCCCAATAAATCATGAAATTGTTTTGGAAAGTCTTCCGTACTAACCGGCCAAAATCGTGACCCAATGCCACCTGCCATAATTACTGCGTAATAATTTGTATGCATAGTTATTCTTTTAAAAGTTCCACTTCCGCATTTGGATTAAAAAGAAACGTTCTTCCTGAACTTACTTCCAAACACTCAAAACGTTTTACTTTTTGTGCTCCACGTTTAAAAACTTTACCATTATACATCTTAAAGAAAGCTCCATGTGGAATTTCAAAGATATAGTTTTTATTGTTGGGAAGGTCATAGTACTTTAAAGCTAATGCAAGTTTTGCATCGGTATCACTACTTGCTTTTGGATTTCTAAAGTGTCTCGCTACTAAAGGCAGCAGTGTATTTGGAAAAACCGACGGATGAATAAAAGGTAGCATTAGCTTTTGAAAGGTGATTTTCCACTCTAAACCGTGTGGTTTTATTCGCCTGCCATAGACTTCAAAAGCTTCTAGATGAGCCATTTCGTGGACTAAAGTTATAAAAAAACGGTATTTGTTTCCTGACGCATTGATGGTTATTTTGTGCTGCCCATTTTGTAAGACACGATAATCCCCATGACGCGTAACCCGTTGATTGACAATTTGCAAATGCACTTTGTTCCTTTTTATCAGGTCAAAAGCGGCGTCAACTGTAGTTTCTGGAATATATTTAGCAAGGATTTCTTTCATTTATTAATTCTTTGAAAGTCTGCGTTTTTTTTTAATATACTTATGGTGTTGTATTTGAAACTTGCAAAATTTTTCCGTTATAAAATTTATTTCCCTTTAACGAAAAATCCATAATATAAGTAGCCATTTCTTCTGCGGTTAGAGGTGCTTGATATCCTGGAAAAGCTTCTGCCAGCATCTCGGTTTGTACTGCTCCTAATGCTAAAACATTAAACGATGGCCCTGTTTCTTTATATTCTTCAGCTAAAAGTTCGGTCAAGGTTATTAGCGCACCTTTACTGGAGCTATATGCGCTTAATCCGGAAAATTTTGCACTTCCTTGTACTCCTCCCATACTGCTTATGTTCACAACGTGACTATTTTTATGCATAAAGGGAAGCATTGCTTTGGTGATATTAACTACTCCAAAAACATTTATATTATATAGATCTTGCCACATCTCCAAGGTTATTTTTTCAAAAGAGGCATTTACCAGCTTTCCGGAATTGTTAATGACTATATCGATTCTTTTCCAATTACTTTTTACAAAATCAACTGCTTTATTTACATTTTCTGATAGCGTAATGTCGCACGAAATGGTGGTGACATTTTCAAATTGCAACTCCAAACAAGGTTTTTCATTTCTAGATAACGCCAAGATTTTATGCCCTGCTGCGGCAAATTGTTTCACTAGTTCTAATCCAATTCCTCTGCTTGTGCCTGTTATAATGATATTTTTTTTCATAGCATTTAAAGATAAAAAAATCCCATTAATTACAACGAAAAGAGTGTAAAAAACGGGATTTTAAAATGTATTTCATTCCGATTAGACAAACATAGACACCGGATTTTCTATATATAATTTAAGGGTTTGTAAAAAACCAGCTCCAGTTGCACCGTCCACGGTTCGATGATCGCACGCCAATGTTACAGTCATGGTATTTCCAACGACAATGTTGCCGTTTTTTACTACCGGTTTTTCAACAATGGCTCCTACCGATAAAATGGCCGAATTGGGCTGGTTGATGATGGAGGTAAATTCTCTTATGCCAAACATACCAAGATTAGAAACGGTAAAGGTACTTCCTTCCATTTCTTCCGGTTTTAGTTTTTTATCTCTCGCTCTTCCTGCAAGTTCTTTTACATTTGCACCAATTTGTGAAAAGCTCATTTGGTCGGCAAATTTAAGTACTGGCACTAAAAGTCCGTCTTCCACAGCTACTGCAACACCAATATGAATATGTTGCGCTATACGTGTGGCTTCAGCAGTCCATTGGGTATTTACCCGTGGATGTTTTCGCAAAGCCATAGCAGAAGCTTTTACTATCATATCGTTAAACGATATTTTGTTTTCGGAAGTTGCATTAATAGCCACTCTAGAGGCTATGGCTATATCCATATCCATCTCCATGGTTAAATAATAATGAGGAGCGGTAAATTTAGATTCGCCAAGTCGTTTTGCGATGGCTTTTCGCATTTGCGAATTTTTTACTTCTTCAAAACGTTCTTCTCCCACCGGAGTATATGCTTGTGCTCCGGAAGATAATGGTTGATAGTTTTCAATGTCTTTTTTTACAATTCTTCCTTGATCTCCGGAACCTTGAACTCGCTCTAATTGTATTCCTTTTTCCTCGGCAAGTTTTTTAGCTAAAGGCGATGCAAAAATTCTTCCTCCGGAAGATTTGGATACTATTTGTGGTGATGCCGCTTTTTCAGTTGTTGCCTTTGGCATTTTCTCCG
>MNYN01000081.1 GCA_001873105.1 Flavobacteriaceae bacterium CG2_30_34_30
GCGAGAATCCCCTGCTGTAACAGTAGTTGAGGCTCTGGAAAAAGAAGGCTTACAACTGCTAAAAGTGGAACCTAACCTTTACAATGGTCGCGCAGAAGGACTTACGGAATGCAATGATGCCGTAAAACATGCCGATATTATTGTTTTTCTGGTGGCTCATAAAGAGTTTTTTCAAATTAAAACAGATAAGATTGTGATGGATTTTTGTGGAGTGTTGAGGTAAATTTAGCAGGATTTATGGCTTTTTTGGATATAAAAAAAGTTTTGTTGAAAAGAATAGTGTATTAGCATTAAAAATACTTTGTGTAATTTTAGTATACACATAGTACAAAAAGTTGTGTAATATTAAAATGTAGAAGTACGCTTAAATTAAAGAGAACAAGCAAAATTAATTAGAATCTAAGAATCATATAAGTAAAGATTTTTTTGTTTTAGAGCATCCATAAGAAATTAACTTGTAATTTAGTATTAAAATCTATATTTTATGTTAAACACAATATCAAGAATAATAAAAAATAGCGGTGTTATTTTTCTCATAATTTTAATAATATCTGTTACAGAAATCACGGCACAAAATCATCCTCATTTATCACCAAATACCACTTATTATATAAGTAGTTCTAGCGGAAATGATTTAAGTTCAGGCATTTCACCCTCCCATCCTTGGAAAACTACTGCTAATATTACCTATTATGGTGATGATGACGTTCATCTATCAGGTACAAAAATTTTATTTAAACGGGGGGATATTTGGAATGATACAGGTTTTATTATAAAAAACCTGCATGGTACTCACAACAATCCTTTAATAATTGGAGCATATGGCTCAGGCGCTAAACCTATAATTTCTGGAAAGTCAGAGATTACCTCGACATTTTATAAATTAAATGATAATTCAGGTAATCAAATATAAAATCTTTGGTATTGCAGTATGGATATTTATCCAGGACGGATTTTTGAAAATAATATAGAATTGATGAAAGGATATGATGTTCGTTTTTATAATACTTGGGTATATAATACTAATCAAACAGATAGTATTATGTCCTATAATAAAAATAAATATGATTTAGGGCAGTTACCGTACTCACTTTTAAACGATTGTGAATTACCAATAATTCAAGGAAATAATCAAGCAGAAAAGCACAGATGGACATGGGCATCAACTGAGACTCCATTTTGGTTTGAAACTGCTAATAATAATACTGATACTATAATTATTAATCAAAATACTTTGATTCTTTATTCAGAAATTAATCCTAATGTGAAAACTACTTTTTTTAAAAGCACAAACTCAGGGCCATCTTGGAAGGCAAATCCTAATATACAAATATTTGAGTGTAGTAATATACTTATTAAGGATATTGATTTTCAAGGAGGTAAAGACTGTATTGTTATTGGTAATTTAGGTTTAAATGTACCCCTAAATGAAAATGATATTAGTAAAAATATTGAAATAACTAATTGTAATATTGGGAAATATAGTAGTGATCCTTTAGGTATTAAAAATGCTGAAAATATAATTATACGAAATAACATTTTTGATTCAGGGTATGAGAAGAAAATTGGTCTATCAGAAACAAATTGTAACGCAATTGTATTTAGAATAGACTTGAATGATTCCAGTGCAAGATATTATTATTCAGGTTCTGATAGAGGCACAGGAGATGCCATAGAGTTATTGCATTACGCTAAAAATTGTGAAATTTACGGCAATGAATTTACAAATTGGGGTCATGCAGCTGTACAACTCAATACATGGCGATATGAAGATCCGCATATTGCAGATAGTAATTGGAGTGTGTCTGGGAATAAAATATATAATAATGTAATTTCTGCTCCAGATATATCCTATGGAAGGGCTTTTACAGTTTTTGGTAATGAAACAAAAAATAATGAATTTTACAATAATTTAATAAAGAACGTTACTATACAATCTCAAATAGCTGGTGTCAATAATTCATTTCATCACAATATTTTTGATAATGTTACTCAATCTGCTATAAGACCTAAGGGATATGCTGTGGGTATAAGGGTTATTCCTACTCAACAAGATATTTATTGTAATGGGAATAAATTTGATAATAACACATTTATCAATTGTGAAGATTCTGGAATTATGATTACATCTGAAAATGGATATCAACCCATACATAATAATTATTTCAGAAATAATATTTTTTATAATTGCGGCAAAAATTCAGGAGACCTTATAATTCAATCAAATGCGCCAAATTTATGTACGGATGAAGGCATAAGTTTTTGTACGAATGGGGTCTATAATAATACGTATTTAAATAATTTGTTTTACAATAATTGGACTGATCCTAATATTATAAATATTTTATATCATGGTTCATCAATTACAGTTAATGATTTTGAAGAGCTTGATGGCAATAGACAAAATGAAATTAATAATAATATTACTCAAGATCCTAAATTTATAAACTTGGCAACAACATATAATTTATTAAATGATAGCCCTTGTAGGAATAATGGAGATATTTCTATAATTTTAGATGATAATGGAAATTTATTAAATAACAATGAATTTAATAAATTTGATTTCTATAATACGGTATTTCCCAATGAAGCACCTGACATAGGTGCTGTAGAGATAAAACCCACAGTTACTAAAATTTCCAATACTGATGAAAATTGTAATAAGGTCTTAAGCTCAAATAATACAAGGGTTGACTTTTATCCAATTATTGGTAATAATGAAGGATATACCATAAAATTGATAGACAGTGATTTTAATTATTTAGAATTTTTTGTTAATAGCACTTTTTTTTACTTATCTGACTATTATAACGTTAAATTAAGGGATAGTCAAGGATTGCTTACCGGAAATTATATTGAAACTAATAGATGGTATGGTGTGAAAATCAAAAAAGGAAATTTCAATACACAATATAACTATTCTAACTATGGTGGACATTGTAATATAAAATCACCAAATATTTTTTCCTTTGGCGACAAAATTAAAAACCTAGCCAATGCTGATTTAAATTATATTATATATCCAAATCCTTGCGATGAAATTTTAAATATATTTAGTCATAATAACAATGAATTCCAAATTAAAATATTTAGTATAGAAGGAAAAAAAAATATTTAGTAAAAAAATATCACAAAGTGATAATTCAATAAATGTAACCAACCTATCTAAAGGAACTTATATACTTGCAATTTATAGAGACAATGAAATTCTCTATAAGAAATTCTTAAAGAAATAAATATATAAAAAATACTTGGTGGCGCATAAGGAGTTTAACAAGCTAAAAACCGATAAGATGGTACTGGATCTTTGTGGGATTTTGAATAAATAATTATGAAAAAAATACTAATAATACTTGTCGGTTGTTTTTCTGTTTTTGCCTGTAAGCAAGGAAGTAATGAATATTATTTATATCACGGATTAGAAGGATATAATAAATTTCGTTATGTGAATGAGGATTTCATAGAGGGATACAAAGTTCAGAAAATTGCCTTTTTTCAGGAAGCAGACCAACTACAATATGCTTTACTTTTGGATGATAGTGTTAAGGATGAGACCGTTAGCTATTATAGCTTAGGACTTCATGTGTTTTTAGATAAAGAAAAACTCCCTGAAAATAAAAATTTTTTAGTTTGGGACATAAAACCTGAAATTCAAAAAATGGGGACCAACAAATATATTATAGGAGGATTTAAAGATTCTATAAAGAAGATGGACAGTTTGGTTTTTTTCCTGTATGATCGAGAGAGATATCAAGGAGTTGAAGGTAACAGGATTGTATTAAAAAACATCAAACTTTAAAACTATCCAAATGCTAAAAAATATTTTAAAAACCGTAATCCTCACAATATTACTAATTTCTTTTTCTTCTTGTAATGAAGAAAAGCCAATTCAGGAATTTTCTGATAATTTTTACACAATAAACCCCTATTGGAATACCTCTGAAACTACTGATAATACTAGGTTTGAGATTGTCACTGATCCCTTAGATTATATGAATAATACACTAATGTTCCGTTTACTGCCAGATGATTATAATGCTGGCGGTAAAAGAAATGAATTTTTTTTGAGAACAAGGGATACAATTGGATTTGAAGTAGAGTATTCTTTTAAGTTTTTATTCTTCCCCGATTTTTTTTCAAAAGAAAAAGAACAAGACTGGGTTATGATACATCAATGGCACGATAGACCCCTAAGGATATGACTTGGAAAGAATATGATATGCAGACAACGCCGCCCATCCATTTATATATTCAATTGCTTCCAGGAAATGAATATTACATATCATACGCATATGGATTATGGGATAAAAGCAAAAAAGAAGTTCGACGGTTTCAATCAAAAGCACCACTTCGACCAAATATATGGTATACATTTGAAAACAAAGTTAGATGGAGTACTGAAGATAAAGTGGGTTACTCGATTCCAAAGATTAATAGCGAGAATTTAGTTGATGAAAATATACAAGGTAAAATATATGGTAGAAACATGTATAACTTTATGCCTAATTACTTTAAAATGGGTCTTTATGCTAATAATAAATTTAACGACACAATTTCAGTCTTAATAGATGACTTTTCATACATTTTAAGAAAAGGTGAGACCAAGCATTAGGGTTTTTAAACTAGCATTAAAATTTAATAAATATTTTTATGAATGGGAAATCTGATAATTAAAAATATAATAATTAACAATTTTTCCCAAGGGTTGCAATTTGGTTCTAGGTGGATATTGAATTTAGTGTTGATTTCAGTTTTAAGTATTGAGGATTTTGCTGTTTATTCTTTTGTTTATTCGTTTTCAAATATTTTACTTTCAGTTCTCCCTTTTGGAAGTTCGATATTTTTAATTTCAAAAGATTACAACAAAACTAATAATGCTTCTATTTTACAAGATAGTATTTTAGTAGTATTGTTTTTAGCAACAATTATTATTCTTGCTTTTTTTATATTAACCCCTTTTTTACATAGTGTAAAAGGATGGTCATACTTAATTTATGGTATTGTGCTAAGCCTTATGCTGTCATTAAATTTAGTTCTTTTTTCTTATTTTAAGGGCTTGGGGAAGTTTAGAATTGAATTATTTGTTTACTCCTTTTTCTCACTTTTTCTATTGGCCTTTGTTGGCTATTTGTACTTTAACCCCACAACGAAGCCTATTGAATTAATTTTTAGCTTTTTAATTATATTAAATTTATTTGTTTTTGTTTTCACCTTAATTATCACTAAAAAGCAAACAAATATTTTAAGTTTGAACACATATAAACACGCAATGAAAAATTCACTTGCCGGCTTTAAAGTGAGAAAATATTTTGGTTTTCAGGAAATAGTTACTGCAATTTATACACAAATAGGTTTATTGATATTGTTTTACCTTCTCGATGAAGCTACTTATGGCTATTATAGGGCGTTATTTATTATAATAGCTCCCATTTTTATGATTACTGTTTCCATATCACAGGTTCTATTAAATAAGTATAAAACAATAAAAAACAATCCTGATTATTTAGTATCTTTTTTTAGAATTACTCAAAAATATACGATACTTTCTGGTATTGCTATTTGTATATTCTTATTTTTTTTACGTGATATAACACTCAGCTATATTGGTATTGAACAGAATCAAAGTGCTTTAATCTCTTTTTACATTATCATAGTTATCATCCTTATGCGCTTTGTGTTTTCTAATTACGAAATGTTATTAGTGGCTTTAGATAAACAAAAACAACGTTTTTGGATTATGTTATTATCAGCAGTTATAAGTGTTGTACTTTTGTTTATATTACTTCCTCAACATGGATTAGTTGGGGCCTTCTCAATCAATGCAATTGCCTATTTTATTGTTTTTGTGGGGACACTTATTTTATCTGAAACAGCTTTTAAAAGAATTACACACAAATGAAAGTCTTAGTTATAACCTCAAGATATCCCTCAGAAAACAACCCATACAATCATATGTTTGTGCATATACGATGTGTAGAAATGTTGAGGCAAGGAATAAACTTAGAAGTATTTGTGCCTTCTGACCAATACAAAAACTTTGTTTTTGAAGGGGTAGAAGTTAGAATGTTGCCTTCAAAAGAAATTGTGAAGCATTTCACAATGGACAAAGTTTTGTATTTACATTTATTAAATATTTATCCTTTTAGTAGTGCAAATGGATGGGTTATTTATAAGTATATCTTAAAACACAACTTACCTTTTGCTATGTATATTCATGGCAATGAGGTTCAAAAATATACGTCCAGAATATATGAGTTTAATTATAGAATAAAGGATGTGTTAAAATGGATTAAAAAGGATGTTTTTGTTATACCAAAAATGAAGTATTTTGTCGGACAAACATCAAAAATTGGTAATAAGGTTTTAATCTTTCCGTCAAAATGGATGAAAGAAGAGATGGAGCGAAATCTAAACTGTAAAATTTCAAGATTTGAAATTATTCCAAATGGAATTGACACAAGTTTTTTTTCATATCAAAACCAATCTGAATACAGGTTCAAACTGCTCACTATTCGATCACTGTCAAGTAAAGTCTATGATATTGAAAAAACCATTGAAGTCATGTCGCACCTACCTGAACGATTTACCCTTGATATTTATGGGCAGGGGGTTTATATAAAAAAATATCAAAAATTAATCAATAAAAAGAGGCTTGACAATCGAGTTAAAATCATTCCAACCTTTGTGGAAAAGGAAGAAATGAGAAACCTTTTTAGAAATTATGGCATTTTTATTTCCACAACTAAGATGGATTCCCAGGGCATTACTATGATGGAAGCTATATCAGCCGGATTATTGGTTGTAACAACAGACAACTCTTCAAAAAGAGAGTTTTTAGTGCACAAAATAAACGGAATTCTCGGTAAGTCACCTAAAGAAATAGCAGATAGAATTTGTGAGGCATGTAATAATGAAATTATATTTTCTGAACTTACAAAAAATGGTAGAGCTAGTATGGAACAGATTGACATACAAAAAACTGTTGAACTTGAGATAAAAACTCTAAGTAAATTAATTATCAATTTTTAAATTAAAAATAGCTTCAAAATCAATGGGTTACAAACGGACAGTTTATTCAGGATACTTGGTGTTGACTCGCACCCTGATTGTTTATTTGTTGTTTTTATCACTTCCATTTGATATGCTAAACGGTATTTTGCTTAATAAAGGGATTATTTTACCTGTTTCTGTTGCTCAGGTATATAAATTTATTATAATCATTTTGTTTTTTTGTTCTTTCTTTTTTAATCCCAACTCTTTAGTTGTGACATCAACACTTTTTCTATTATTAATACTTCCAACGGTTTATCAATATACTAAATTAAACAACAGTGTTGAACTAAACTTGTTTAGCGACATAGTTAAAATATTTAGGTATTTAATGCTTGTTCTTTCTTTCTTCTTTTTTGTCCCTTTATTAAAAAAGAATAATCAAAACGCGAATAAAGTGTTGTTTAGAATAGTTTTCCTCTCATATATCATTTTAGCGGGAAACGTCTTTATTAAATACATTGGCTTTGGATATCCAATGTATGAATTTGGAGACATTGGCAGCAAGGGATATTTTTATGCCGGTAATGAGATTTCGGCTTTACTGGTAATATTGAGTTCTATTATAGCAATGAATCTTTGGCGAGAGAAGAAAAAAGGTCTGTATGTTTTGTTTTTTCTTTTAACTGCTCTTGTTGGGCTGGGAATTAGTTCTAAAACAGGGCTTTTTGGAATAATCATAACATTTTTGTTGATTCCACTCAAACCGGTCTCCTTTAAAACCAGGCTTGGGAATATCTTTATTACCAGTATTATAATTTTAATAACAATTCCTTTTATACTTTACTTTGCTTGGGAGTATATTAAAACTACTGAAATGTTTGTAAGGCTAGTATACTTCTATGATAAACACGACTTGTTGACATTTTTATTTTCAAGTAGAAATGTTTATTTATCAGATGCTTTTAATGTATATATGCAGGAGTATAATCAAATAGAAAAACTGATAGGAGTTGGACAGACAAAGTATGAATATTTAAACGATGGTAAAATTGTTGAAATCGACATTTTAGACATCTTTTTTGCATACGGACTTATAGGACTATTATTGTTTTTAGGTTTAATAGGCTTTCTATTAGCTCAAGCTAAACGGTTTGCTAGAAACCGGAAATATCCTTACGCAAGTTTTGTGTTTTTAATGTTGTTGATTCTTTTAGCAATTTCTTCTTCAGCAGGACATGTATTTAGTTCAGGAATGTCTGCAGTATTTATCGGATTTCTTTTTAGTCTAATGTATATAAAAATCCCGGATGAAGCTTCAAAATAGCCATTTATACACCTCATTTTTGTTTGGCCTCTTACTGCCCTTTAGCACAGCTTTAAGTAATGTGGCTCTTATTGGGTTTTATTTTGCTGTAGCTTTGCTGGTACTTTTAAAAAAATCAACATTTCAAAAAAACAATATTCACCTATTGAAATACTCATCCATAGCTTTGTTTCTATTATGCTTTTTAAGCATAATAGTCACCAAAGATTATGGTGTTACATTTAATATGATGGGAAGAAGGATTACCTATTTATTGACTCCACTAGTATTTCTTTTTCTTTCAAAAGACAGTTTGTTTGATGTAAAAAAAACTGCCTTGAAGGGTTTATTTCTTGGAAGTTTGCTTTCTGCGGTTTTATTGTTGTCAAAAAATTTTATTTTCTATTTTGCAACGCGACCTTTTTTAGGCTTTGACAATGAACTATTAAACTTTTATCACACCGGTTTTCAATTTGCCGTAACAGTTGGCATACACCCATCTTATTTGGGAGTCTATTATCTTTTTGGACTAGGATTTTTATCATTTTACAATCAAATTAAAAATAACATATTTAAAATTGCCAGTGGCTTAGTTCTGATATTGGCAATAGTTTTTTTGGCGTCCAGGGCTGTTTATATTTTACTGATATCCATGCTGTTTATTGCGCTTTGGGTTAAATTAAAAAATACCTTTCAATCAAAATTAACCGCTAGGCTAGTTTTCTTCTTTGGTGTATTAATCCTATCTTTAATGGCGGTAATGTTATTTAAAAACACCTACTTATATGACAGGGTTACAAAAGAGGCTGCCTGGGAGTTAACACAAAATGTCAATGAAAATTTCAATGCGCACACTAAAAGTGATTCAAGAGCTGCAAGATGGGATGTGGGAATACAGTTATTTTTAAACAAACCCTTTTTTGGGTATGGAGCTGGCAATGAAAAGAAAATATTAACAGAAGCATACTTAGAAAACGGCTTGATTTATGCAGCTCAAAACAAATATGACACCCATAATCAATATTTAAGTTATATGCTGGAGTTTGGTGTTATAGGGTTATTATTATTTATGTATTTTCTCTTCTTCAATTTGAAACATGCCCTAAGAACCAAAGAAATCCTTCCTTCATTTTTTATTATATCCATAGCATTTATAGGCTTTGTAGAAAACTTTTTCAATAACAATGTGGGGATTACTTTTATTGCATTTTTTGGGACAGTCTTTCTGTTTTCCAATTCATATTTATTAAACAAAAAATGATGTATTTAAATCAAATTCAAAAATCCATCAACAAATCCATTGCCATGGTATTACTAACAGTTTTTTTTCTAACTGAAGCATACGGAAAAATAGTACATAGGTATTTCTATGATAAATCAGATATAGCGAAATATATCAAACTTGTCGTATTGTTATTCCTTATTGCTGCTTGTTTGAGGTATTTAAGACAATTCAAATTAATAGGTTTATTGTTTGTGGTATTTTTAGTGGGTCAACTCACGATTAGCAATGGATTTCAAAATGAAATTATTGTCGTTTTTGCAAAATTTTTATTTCCCCTTTTTATATTTTTATATTTTAATAATAATTTAGAGTCATCAAACAACAAGGAATTGTTGTTTAAAACCTTTGAATGGTTAATGGTGATAAATTCTGTTTTAATGCTTATTGGAATCCTTCTCTCAATTAAACTTTTTAAAACTTATCAAGGCAGCAGATTTGGATACAATGGAGCCTTTTATGCGGCATCAACAGGAAGCTATGCATACATCATTACCCTAATGTACTTTCTTTTAAGATACAAAGAAAAGGTTATTAAAAATTGGAAATTCATTCTCATTTTTATTTCCTGCATTTTTATAGGAACAAAAGCGGTTTATCTAGCTATGGCATTTACCATAGTTTATATTATTATTATTTCAAAAATTCCATTTAAAAAAACGTTACTAGCAGTTGCATCATTGAGTGAGTTGTTACTAGCGTATTATTTTTTTTTCCATTTTGGTATTTTTAATACCATTAGGCAAAAAGAAAGTCTTTTTACTGCGTTGATGTCTTACCGAGATGAACAGTTTTGGGAAATAACATTGCCATATATTAAAGAAAATTGGAGTTGGATCAATTACTTAATTGGTGGGGTCACTGATTTTGATCTTCGCTCACAAATGGATTTAATTGATGTGTTTTTCTTCTGGGGAATTTTAGGCGGGGCTCTTTATTTGTATTTGTTTTTTAGGCTTTTTTTACCATTCAAAATGAATAGTACTAGTTGGGTTTTTATTTCCTTTTTAGCTTTTATTGTGCTTTTGGCGGGTAACTTTTTTGTGTATTCGTTTGTGGCTTTGTTTTTAGTTGTTTTGAAACTAATCCTTCAAGATAAAAACAATATAAAATTATAAATAAAATTTTATATATCGTAAACCTATAATCACAATTTACACCTAAAAACTTCAATTTAAAAAAATAAGCATATTTTTACAAAATGAAAGTAGAATATTACCATGTTTCAGAATTTCCGGGATGGGACAAATCGCCTAAATTATTATTAAACTTAATACAAGAGTTTAACGCTCAAAAAGTCTTAGAAATTGGCTCTGGTGCAAATCCAACGTTAGATCCGGAAAAGGTAACTGCTTTAAAAATTAAATACACAACAAATGATTTGTCCGCTGAAGAACTAGCTAAAGCTTCTTCGGTTTTTTCAACTTGGAATGCAAATTTATGCACTCTGCAAATTGCAGAAATTCATAGGGAAAGATACCAACTTATTTTTAGCCGCATGGTTAACGAGCACATCAAAGACGGAAAAACTTACTATAAAAATATTTACGATTTATTAGAACCGGGAGGTATTACTGCACACTGTTTTTCTACGCTATATACACTTCCGTTTTTGGTTAATAAATTATTTCCGGAAAGAATTACTGATAAGCTTTTAAACCTTTTTAGCCCTCGGGATCGATTTAAACACGAAAAATTTCCTGCATACTACAGTTGGAGCCGCGGCCCCTCTCCCAAATCAATTAGACGTTTTAAATCGCTTGGTTTTGAGGTTATTGATTATGTGGGCTATTTTGGTCACGGGTATTATAAAAAAAGATTCCCCTTTTTAGACCTTTTGGAACAAACTAAAGCCAAATGGCTAGTTAAAAACCCGATACCTTGTTTTACTAGCTATGCCTATGTAATATTAAGAAAAATAGATTAAAAGAAACTAAATGAAACATATAATCTTAAATTTTATGTTTTATTAAATAGAGGGTTTATTTGTTCTATTTTTTAATTAAAAACCTTTAATTAAATTATCTTTTCATATCTCCCCAATTACCCCTACTTTTGCCACCATATTTAGCGAGCGAGCTATGAGCCCTAAAATCGATTTATTAAAAACACACATACATAATCTTTCCATGCAGGAAACTCTTGCGTTGGTAGAAAATGCCATCGTTGAGAATAGGCAAGTGCATCACATGGTGGTAAATGCCGGTAAATTGGTTTCCATTCAAAAAAATAACGAGCTACTAGAAAGCGTTAATAGTGCTGATATCATCAATGCCGATGGACAAGCTGTGGTTTGGGCATCAAAATTTTTAGGCGTTCCTCTTAAAGAACGTGTAGCAGGCATCGACCTTATGGAAAACCTCGTGGAGTTGGCTCATAAAAAGAAGTTTAAAATATATTTACTGGGGGCCAATGAAGAAGTGGTTTCAAAGTTGGTAACTATTTATAAGGAAAAATACAGCTCAAACCTTATAGCGGGTTATAGAAACGGCTATTTTTCAGAAGAACAAGAATACGAAATTGTTACCGATATTGTTACGTCTAAAGCTCAAATGCTTTTTGTAGCCATCACCTCTCCTAAAAAGGAAAACTTTCTTCACAAGCATAAAACAGCACTTTCTTCTGTAAACTTCATCATGGGCGTAGGCGGCAGCTTTGACGTGTTTGCCGGCAAAACAAAACGCGCACCACTCTGGATACAAAAAATTGGGATGGAATGGTTTTACCGCTTTCTACAAGAACCCAAAAGAATGTGGAAAAGATACCTCGTAGGCAACACAAAATTCTTATTTTTGGTACTTAAAGAAAAATTCAGGAAATAAAAATCGAATTTTTTCCGATTTTACTTTAAAAATCCCATTGTGCACTTTGTGTAAACACCTTGTGCCCTTTGTGGTTAAAAGCACAGTTTGCAAACTCAGTTGTCTTTGATGTTATACCATTTTAACTTCTTAATGCCGCTAAGGTATTTCTTTAAAGTATAATACCAATTGTGATTTTAAAGAGCATTTATGCGACATTTAAAATCACAATCGGTATTAATCGGGAATTTAAATAATGAGAGACCTCTCAAGTAAA
The DNA here is from genome assembly GCA_001873105.1 of Flavobacteriaceae bacterium CG2_30_34_30. Lineage (GTDB taxonomy): Bacteria > Bacteroidota > Bacteroidia > Flavobacteriales > Flavobacteriaceae > Planktosalinus. Next base: position 12,660 of record MNYN01000081.1, read on the forward strand.
ATTTGGTGCGGGGTTAAGGGTATGAAGTTTTCATTTTTTATAAATCCTTTTTTAGTTTTTTTGGATGTTGCCTGGTGTCAAAAACAGTAACAATATAAATTCGTGTAGAATTAAAGCGATAAAACAATGTTGTCTGTTTTGTAATAACACATTTTCTTAAACCTTTGATTTTTTTTGATTCCGGAAATATTTCAGGTTGTTTTTCTAGGACAGCAATGGAGTCGTTTAACCTTTCAATAAATTCATTTTTAACCTTTAAAGACCACTTTTTAACAAGATAATCAAAAAGTTTTTCCAGTTTGTTTTCGGCCGTTTTTGTGACTACAACTTTTCTTTTCAATTATCTGTGTTTTTGAATAAAAGTTTTGTAGGCTATAACTTCACCATTTTTTATTTCCATCAAAGCTTTTTCAATTTCCTCTCTTTGTTCAGGCATTAAGTCATCCCAAAAATCCGTTGCATTTTCTTTTTTAAAGATTTTTTTTATAGAATCAATTATTTTGGGGTTTTCAGTTTCCAAAAGCATTTTAGCTAATTGTATTTTCTCTGCCTGAATATTCATTACACTTCTATTTTTAATCAAAAATAACAATTAAAGCTTAAAATTGAATTAAGAAACTTACTTTTTAATAAATATCATCTGAATAAGAAACCAAAAGAATGTGAAAAAGATACTTCGTAGGCAACACAAAATTCTTATTTTTGGTGCTTAAGGAAAAATTCAAAAGGTAATTATAAGTCACTTTTAAGCCGCTTTTTTTAAACGTTAATCCTCATTTCTCTCTTTCATTTTCAAGAAATTTAAAGGTGTCATAACTGCAATATTCGAGTTTTTATAATCTTTTGTATTTCGAGTAATTATGGCATCTAATCCACCAACAGTCAATGCTGATGAATATTGAATAGAATCTTCATAATCTGAAAAGTCATTTCTTAAGGCTTGTAGTATTTCTTTTCTCGTTGTTCCGATAATTTCAGTCATTTCAGTAAGTGTTTCTACCACTTCAAGCGTCTTTTTATGACCTAAAAACCTTCTTACGATATAGTAAATGTTATTGATACTAACAGCAGACAAATATAAGATAACCCTTCCTTTTTCATTAAGTTCAAAAAGTTCGCTAGCAGAGTTTGCGTGAGGGGCTCTATCCGTAAAAAAATCAATAACTACGTCTGAATCTATAAACAGTTTAAACACCATATTTTTTTGATAATTCTTCAGTTAAAACTTGTTTGTAATCAAAGTTTTTATCTGTTTTAATAATTCCTCGAAGTTTTCTAACCTTTGGAGAAAGCTCTTTTGGTATATTTTTTCTTCGGTTTACAGTTATAAGTTTGAAGTAATTTTCAACCATTTCAGAAAGGCTTTGCCCCTTTTCTTTGGCATACTTTTTAGCGGTTTCTATAACCTCTTTTTCTATTGTCAATGTCAACTTAGTGTTCATTGGTTCATTTTTGTTCAAAAATACGTGTTTGTTTTGTAATTTACAACACGTGTTTTATTGTAAAATGGGAGCTAACTTTTCAATAAATTTATTTTTAAAAATTACAGACTTAATACCCAAAAGAATGTGGAAAAGATACCTCGTAGGCAACACAAAATTCTTATTTTTGGTGCTTAAAGAAAAATTCAAAAAATAAAAATCGAATTTTTTCCGATTTTACTTTAAATACCTCATTGTGCACTTTGTGTTAAAATCTTGTGACCTTTGTGGTTAAAAGCACGGGTAGTTAACTAAATTGACTTTGATGATAATCGGGAATTTAAACAAAGAGATATCGCCCCAATCAAACTTGGGGACGGACATAGGAATATGAAAATTACAGTAATAGGAACAGGTTACGTAGGTCTAGTAACAGGCACATGCCTAGCAGAAACAGGAAACGAAGTGGTTTGCGTTGATATTGACGCAAACAAAGTACAACGCATGAAAAACGGAGAGGTTCCCATTTACGAACCTCATTTAGATTTGCTTTTTGAACGCAACATCAAAGCCGGACGCCTTAACTTTACCACCTCTTTAGATGAAGGTTTGGAGCACGGTGAAATCCTATTTCTTGCATTACCAACCCCTGAAGACGAGGACGGCTCTGCCGATTTGAGCTATGTGCTTGGTGTAGCAGACGAAATAGGAAAAAAAATAAAATCCTACAAAGTTATTGTGGACAAAAGCACTGTTCCTGTTGGCACTTCCGATAAAGTAAAAGAAACGATTGCAAAACATGCAACCTGCGAATTTGATGTGGTGTCAAATCCAGAATTTTTAAGGGAAGGATTTGCTGTGGACGATTTCTTAAAACCCGAAAGAATTGTGGTGGGATCCAGTAATGATAGAGCAACTGATTTAATGAAAAAACTATATAGCCCCTTTGTGCGTTCTGGAAACCCCATTATTATTATGGACGAGCGTTCGGCAGAACTTACAAAATATGCGGCAAACGCCTTTTTAGCCACAAAAATTACCTTTATGAACGAGATTGCCAACTATTGTGAACTCGTAGGAGCTGATGTAGATAAAGTACGTATCGGTATGGGAACCGACTCTCGAATAGGGAAACGGTTTTTATTTCCGGGCATTGGTTATGGCGGCTCTTGTTTTCCGAAAGATGTGAAAGCGCTTCACAAATCAGGTAAAGATAAAAATCACGACTTTCAAATTTTAAACGCCGTGTTGGAGATAAATAAAAAACAAAAAACCATCCTAATTCCAAAAATAGAAGCATATTTTCAAGGAAACTTAAAAGCTAAAAAAATCGCTATTTGGGGCTTGGCATTTAAGCCCGAAACCGACGATATACGTGAGGCACCTTCCTTAGAAATAATGGAAGCATTGATACGTAAAGGAGCAACCGTTTCAGCCTTTGATCCGGAAGCCATGCCTAATGTAGAAAAAAAATTAGGCAACCAAATTGAATTTGCTGCATCTATGTATAAGGCACTAGAAAATGCCGATGCATTGGTAATTTGTACAGAATGGAGTATTTTCAGAACGCCAAACTTTGAAATGATGAAGTCATTACTAAATAATCAAGTTATTTTTGATGGTAGAAATCTATATGAAGTAAATGAAATTAAGGAACTTGGATTTGACTATTACTCTATTGGTCGATAATAAACAATAATACAAATAAACCCCCTCTCCTGTGGAGAGGGCTGGGGTGAGGATGAAAAAATTAGAAATCAAACAAGAAGAACACTTACATAGTACTATTTTAATAACTGGAGCTGCAGGGTTTTTAGGCTCTCATTTGTGCGACAGATTTATAAAAGAAGGGTTTCATGTAATTGCCATGGACAATCTGATCACAGGAGATTTAAAAAACATTGAACACCTCTATAAGCTTGAAAATTTTGAATTTTACCACCACGACATTACTTCTTTTGTGCACGTTCCGGGTAATTTAGATTACATTTTGCATTTTGCTTCCCCAGCAAGTCCTATCGATTATTTAAAAATTCCTATTCAAACACTCAAAGTCGGCTCCTTGGGAACCCATAATTTATTGGGTCTTGCCAAAGAAAAAAACGCAAGAATTCTCATAGCCTCTACCTCAGAAGTGTATGGCGACCCACTAGTACATCCGCAAACCGAAGACTATTATGGCAATGTAAACACTATTGGCCCAAGAGGAGTGTATGATGAAGCAAAACGATTTCAGGAATCCATCACCATGGCTTACCACCGTTTTCATGGTGTAGAAACCAGAATTGCTAGAATATTTAATACCTATGGCCCAAGAATGCGTTTAAATGATGGTAGAGTTATTCCTGCTTTTATAGGACAAGCATTGCGTGGCGAAGATTTAACCGTTTTTGGAAAAGGAAATCAAACCCGGTCTTTTTGTTATGTGGACGATCAAGTGGAAGGCATATATCGATTGTTGTTAAGTGACTATTCAGACCCTGTAAATATTGGCAATCCAAACGAAATTACGATACTTGAATTTGCCGAAGAAATCATCAAACTAACTGGCACCAAACAAAAAATTGTATTTGAACCCTTGCCTCAAGATGACCCAATGCAGCGACAACCGGACATTAGCAGAGCAAAAAAAATACTTGGTTGGGAGCCAAAAGTTTCCAGACAGGAAGGCATGAAAATTACCTATGATTATTTTAAAGCACTTTCAACAGAAGAGCTTTGGAAAAGTGAACACAAAGACTTTTCTAAACACATAAGAAAATAAAAATGCTATTTAAACGAGGAAGATATTCCGGCTATTTAAGACCATTTTCATACTTGGTTGATTTGTTTGTAATCAACTATTTGGCCATGGAAATTTTCTTTGAAAATATGCCGTATATCAATTTCGTATTTTTTACGTCTATAGCATGGATTATCCTTTCTATAAAATCTAATTTTTATGAAATTTATCGGTTTACCCAAGTAGTAAAAATTTTCTCCCTTCTTCTAAAGCAATTAATTCTTTTTACGCTTATTATTTTCGCCTTTTTTGGATATTATAATCATGTCAGTAAAGACCCTAACCAGATTCTTAAATACGTGTTGTGCGTTTTTCTTTTCATTACTATTTTTAAACTAACCATTTATTATTTACTTAAAAAATACCGTGTTTTATTAGGGGGAAATTATCGAAATACCGTAATTATTGGTAAGAATAAAAAAACCGAACAATTAGAACAGTTTTTTAAGGAAAATCCGGTCTATGGCTACCAATTGCAAAAAGTGTTTGATTTAAGGAGCGATGAAAAAGTAGCACTTGAAGACTGTTTTGAATATATTCAAAAAAATGAAGTGGACGAAATTTATTCCTCTGTTGCCGAATTAACCAACAAAGAAATCCTAGCCCTCATCGACTTTGCAGATAACAACTTAAAGATTTTAAAATTTTTACCGGACAATAAAGAAATCTATACTAAAAAATTAGAATACGATTATTACGGCTTTTTGCCCATACTCTCTTTGCGGAAAATTCCCATTCAAGAGCCATTCAACCAATTCATAAAACGCGTTTTTGACGTAGTTGTGTCGCTTATCATTATTGTTGGCGTTTTGTCTTGGTTAACACCCATCATAGCCATTATCATAAAACTAGAATCCAAAGGACCTGTTTTCTTCAAACAAAAAAGAAACGGACTAGATTATCAAGAGTTTTTTTGTTATAAATTTCGGTCCATGAAGCCCAATCCAGTAGCCGATTTGTATCAGGTTACAAAAGGTGATGAACGAATTACAAGAGTGGGTAAAATCATCAGAAAAACAAGTATTGATGAATTACCACAGTTTATCAATGTCCTTAAAGGCGATATGTCGGTTGTTGGCCCAAGACCACATATGGTCAGTCATACACACATGTATGCCGAACGTATAGACAAGTTTATGGTGCGTCATTTCATTAAACCCGGCATTACAGGGTTGGCTCAAGTAAGTGGCTATCGAGGCGAAGTAGAAACCGATGAAGACATCATTAACCGCGTGCGTTTTGACATTTTTTATTTAGAAAACTGGTCACTACTTTTAGATTTAAAAATTGTGTTTCAAACCATTTTTAATGCAGTAAAAGGCGAAAAAAAAGCGTACTAAACGGCATTTATTTCGTTAAACACTACTTCAAATTGATTTTCTAAATCAAATTGTTGATGAGAAACTTCAAGAATATCTTTTTTCTTCGGAAGGGTGATAGAAAATTTTGATATCTTTTTAAGAAGAATATTCAAACTTTTATAATCTAAATCGTTGATAACAAACCCTAAATTATTTTCTTTTACAATAGTGGCTCCTTCCCCTCCGGAAAGATATATAATAGGTAAACCAAGCCCTGCATATTCAAATATTTTAGAGGGAACAGAACCATAAATGCGATTTTTAAGAGGAATAATCCCTATATCAAATTTAGGAATTACTTGATGTAGAAGCTGCCTTTCTATAGATCCGTGGTAAAATATGGAGGGATGGTTTTCGGTAACGTGTGCTATTTTTTTTGCCTCAGGACCATTGCCATAAATATGAAATTCCATATTTTTTGGAATCTTTATTTTATCGATTAATTGTAAGATACCCTGTGCCACCCCTAGCAACCCAGCATAAAACAATGTAAAACCATCTTTTTCTTGATTATTTTCAGGAAGAAATGTTCTCTTAAGAATAGGAAAATTTCTATATAAAACAACTTTAGCATCCGGGTGAATTTTCTGAATGTGTATAATTATTTCTTTAGACTGCGCAAGGATTAGGTGCACATTTTTATAACAATAAAGCTCCAGTTTTTCAAGATAATTATAATACCATCCTTTTTTTAATATACCCATTTTTAAACCGGCAAGCGGCCATAAATCCGACACATTAAGGATTATTTTTTTCCCTTTCAATTTTCCTATAAAAACAGCGGTATAGCCTATTAGTAAAGGGGAACATTGTATAATAATCTTTTCTGGTGTTTTTTTTAAAAGTAGAAAAAGTGACAAACTAAAACAAAAAGTAAGCATAGAAAAAAGCCGGAGAAACTTGTTTGTAGAATTACTGGCAATATGCCATAAACGATACACAGAAATTCTCGACTCGATTTTTTTTGAAAGGAGACGTCCACGATACCCTTTAAATACAAAGCCATACGGATAATTAGGCAACGGGCATACCACAGAAACAGCAACCTTCTTTTTAAGAAGCTCTTCACCTAAAGTAAAAATACGATTAGGGGCGGCTCCGATTTCTGGAGGAAAATAGTTGGTTATTATTAAAACTTCTTTAGTCATGTATTTTTGAGGTAAATTGTTTTAATTTGCCTCGGTTTAGCCTGTTTAAAAAAGGAACACGTTTCAAAATAGTGATTAAATTTGTTTCTAGATAAGTGGCTAGCGCTTTTTCTATTTCTTTTTTTTCTTTTTCGGTCAATGGTTTTTCAGAAACGTATTCTATTTCAAAAGTGTCTTTTTGGGTTTGCGTAATTACAAATTCTTTTACATTGCCACTCTCTTCTATAATGCTTTTTGTTACATAATAAAAAGTTAGTCCGGGCACAACTTTTCCGCTTGGAAGGATTGCTATATCATTCGTTCTTCCTATAAGTGTTTTTAATAAGGGTTTCTTAAAAGTGCTTTTTTCATCTAGAACGCCACTATCGCCTATGTCGTACCTAATGAAAGGATGCGCTTTGTTATAAAGCGATGTAATGACAATGCGTCCGGAAGTGCCGTGAGATACCGGATGGTTGTTTTCGTCTAAAATTTCCACAAAAAGAGTTTCACTGTTCACTACAAATTCACCTTTAGTATTTGTAAACGCAATTACATCCAGCTCAGAAGCTCCATATTCGTTAACTATAGGCACTCCAAATTGTTTTTCCATCAACTTTTTATCCGTTTCAAAAAGCATTTCAGAAGTCACCATACAGACAGTCAAAGATGAACAAACTTCTTTTAAAATGATATTTTTTTTACGTAAATATTTTGCAAAAAGCACTAAAGAGCTGGTATAACCATCGAGGTAATCAAATTTTGTTTTAGTAAATTTCTGAAAAAAGGATTCTAATTTTTTTTCAGAAAGATCAAAAATCGGAAAACGGTATCGGCGGCTGAGCCTATCTTTAAGGCGTTCTTTGACATAGCCAAAAGGATCTAAGGGGATTCCATAAAAACGAGCTTGATATGAACGGCTAATATTTAATCCGTGCCAGCTAAATCGGTTTTCAATGATTGCCCAAGTAAGTGCGTGACACCATTTGTCTTTAGCAAAAACAAATGGGTGACCGCTAGAGCCCGAGGTTTTATTGGTATAAACGGATTTTTCAGTAAACCCCTCAGAAAGCCTATTTTTCAAGGGTTGCTGTAAATCCCTTTTATGCATTACCGGGATCTCATTCCATGATATATGTGGTTTATCGCTTATGAATTCTTTATAAAAAGCAGTATTTTTTTTATGAAAAGCAACGATATCCTGACGCTGTTTTTTTACATATAAACCATAGTCCTCCTCAGCGATTGTATGAATTTCTTTCAGCCGGTTTTTTGCCTTTTGAATAGGGAATCCTTTTATACGTAATATAAAATCAAATAAATTCAACGCTAAAAAATTAGTAGGACAATTTACAAACAATTATTTTTGAAGCCACAGATCCTTCTATAAAATAAATAATAAAATGAACATTTTAATCCTTGGCTCCGGCGGCAGAGAACATACATTTGCTTGGAAAATTGCACAAAGTCCTCTTTGCAGCGCGTTGTTTGTTGCTCCCGGAAACGCCGGCACTTCACAAATAGCTACAAATGTTGCTATACAAGTAATAGACTTTGAAGCTATAAAACACTTTGTGGTTTCCACTAAAATTAACATGGTTGTGGTTGGTCCTGAAGACCCTTTGGTATTAGGCATTTACGATTTCTTTTCTAAGGATCCAGCGTTAAAAGAAGTGATACTGATAGGGCCTTCAAAGCACGGAGCACAGTTAGAAGGTAGCAAGGAATTTGCTAAAAAATTTATGCAGAGGCACGATATTCCAACTGCAGCCTATAGAAGTTTTTCCAAAGAGACCATACAAGATGGCCTTGCTTATTTAGAAAATGCAAAAGCACCCTATGTTTTAAAAGCCGATGGTTTGGCTGCCGGAAAAGGAGTTGTTATTTTGGAGGATCTAGAAGAAGCAAAAACCGAATTAAAAAGCATGTTACTGGATGAAAAGTTTGGTGCTGCAAGTAAAACGGTTGTTATTGAGCAATTTTTAAAAGGCATTGAACTTAGTGTTTTTGTTTTAACCGATGGTAAAAATTACCTTACTTTGCCCACTGCAAAAGATTATAAACGCATTGGCGAGGGCGATAAAGGACTTAATACGGGAGGTATGGGGGCCGTTTCTCCGGTTTCATTTGTTGACGAAGCGTTTATGCAAAAAATCGAAAATACTATTATAATTCCTACCATAAATGGTTTGAAAAAGGATGCTATTACTTACAAAGGATTTGTGTTCATCGGGTTGATAAAAGTGGAAGACGAGCCTTATGTGATAGAATATAACGTGCGAATGGGCGATCCGGAAACAGAAGTTGTCTTACCCCGCATCAAAACAGATATAGTGCGGTTGTTAGAAGCTACCGCCAAAGGTACTTTAAACACCATTTCTTTAGAAATAGATTCAAGAGCAGCCACTACTGTAATGCTCGTTTCAGGGGGTTATCCAGAGGCTTACGACAAGGGAATACAAATTACAGGAATTGAAAACACAGAAGGCTCTGTCGTTTTTCATGCAGGTACAACCAAAAAGGACGGAAAAATAGTGACGAATGGCGGAAGAGTTCTTGCAGTTACTTCTTTAGATGAAGATTACAAAAAAGCACTAAAAAAATCCTATCAAAATATAACTAAGATTCATTTTGAAAAGATGAACTACCGAAAAGATATCGGGTTTGATTTATAACGGAACACACCGCTTCTTGCACCACCGTTAACGCTTAAGCGTACGAGGTCTGAAGGTTTGTGGGAAAATGCGTGATTTTAAGGATGTAAATGATTCATATTCAGGCTAATTATTATTCCCACTTTCTATATTTTTTTAATTTGATACCTACCTGGATATAGTTGAACCTAGAGGGTTCCAATGTTTATAGAAATAGCAGAGAAGCCTGATTGCTATTTATTTGACATTTTTAATTAGGTAAGGTTTCCTATTTATGCCAAATGTATACATGATATGTGATTCGACCCCTCTGGGGTCGTGTCGTCTTCCCCCAACATAAATTCTATAAATATTTGACCCCTCTGGGGTCAAATTTAACTGTCACAATTTCGTTGCGTTTACCCTTATGGGCTATGGAAATCTATCCTAAATAAGAATGTGAAGTTGCCGAGCGGTCTTCTTTACCTTCATCATTATACTTTTTTAATTGTAGCATCCAGTAAAGGAAAGCAGAAAAGCCTACCACCAAAAAAATCCAGTTCAAACCATTTGCTAAAAACCAATTTTCTAGTTCTAATGCACGAATGCTATTCAAGGGATTGGCTAAAATTGCTTCGGTTATTGCTTGTATTCCTTCAAAAAATCCTTTCCAACTCATAAGTTCTTATATTTACATCGCAAAAATATAAAATTAACCTGAGTTCTTTTAATTTTGTTGTGGATTAGTTGTTCTTTTTTACTTTAGGAGCAATCTTTTTTTCTAAACAGGCATACTATTAAAAAGACCCTGAAACTTTATAATTGAAATTGTACATTATGTTAAACCACTTTTTTAGCAAATCAAAACCGGTAAATTATTTAATTGTCGCTTTTTTAATGACCGTTTTTTTTGTGTTACATCATATTTTTACTGCAAAAACAGTATTTACATTTTCGGAAATTGCTTTTCAACTAGCAATGCTTATCCTTTTTCTGATGTCCATGCTTTTAGTAGATTTTGTTGCCAGAAAAAACGATTTAACAAAAAACAACACATATAAGATTTTCGTATTTGCACTTTTTTTGGTGATGCTTCCCGTTACTTTTCTTAAAACGGAAGTGCTAATAGCCAATTTTTTTATATTACTTGCATTGCGAAGAATTATCAGTTTAAAATCGAAAAAGGACATACAAAAGAAAATATTTGATGCTTCTCTTTGGATTTCAGTAGCTTCTTGTTTTTATTTTTGGGCATTCTTGTTTATGCCCTTTCTTTTTGTTTCCATTCTTTTTTTAGATGGAAATAATTTTAAGAATTATTTAATTCCTTTTGTAGGCATGGCAACCGTTTTGGTTTTGACAAATACCTATACTCTATTTATTCAAAACGCATTTTACACCCCTTTAGATTGGGTAGGCACTTTTGGTTTTGATTTTACTTCCTATAATAATTTCTCTCTTTTGGCGCCAATTAGCTTAATAAGCACTATTATTTTATGGGTCATTGCACACCATTTTTATCAAGCCAATAAAAGAAGTAAAAAGTATAAAAGTACTGCAAACTTACTTCTGTTCGCTTTGGTTTTAGCAATAACAATCGTCCTTGTTACTCCTTTAAAAAACGGGTCTGAATTACTTTTTATGGCCATGCCTTTTTCTGTTTTAACGGCTAATTATTTAGAAGCACCTAATGAAAAAGTGTTTAAGGAAGTTTTGTTATGGATGCTCCTTCTAACCCCATTTATCCTATTCTTTATTTAATGCAAACGAATTTGGCAACTATAGAAGAACAACTTCAAAAGCGCTGGAAGTATTCCTATAAATGGTTTAGGAAGCAAAATGACCAATGGGATGGCTATACTAATTTTATCTATACGATTGCCACTTGGGAAGAACTTGTAACAGCCATTGCAAAAACAGCCGAAATTAACCAACTTCCAAAGGAAAAAGTGTTTTATTATGCCATAAACCGATGGTATAATTTCTGGAGCGCCACGGCTGTAGAAACTATTTTTTGTTCCTTAGAAAACATAAAAGCAGCAAAAAACGCCAAGGATAAATTGGTGGATTTTTCCATACAAGGAATCCCTTTTGACCATAAAACATCTGTATTTCCAAAAGGTTTTGGGCAATCTTTTGCGTATGCTAAAACCCATAAAGAAGAACTTCTTTACTGGCTTTATGAAAATCAAAGCCGACAGCAACGCAACCATTTTGCTAACAGATTGTTTCTCATTGTATATTCTGAACAAGCAAAACATTGGAAATTAAAAGCAGATATTCAACTTTTAAAATCGGCTATTACCAATTATGTAGCTACTTTTAACACGTCCAATCTGGTAACACTTTCTTTTAAAAATAAGGAAAAGGCAGTTTCAGATATAATTTGGGTACAAAAATGAATTACATCGGATCAAAAAATAAACTTTCCTCTTGGATTAAAGAATGTGTTTTAAAAACCTATAAAGAACCGCTTTCAGATGCTGTTTTTTGTGACCTTTTTGCAGGCACCGGAGCCGTAGCACGAAGTTTTAAAACCGATGTGAAACAGGTTATTGCTAATGATATAGAGTATTACAGCTATGCATTGCTCAGAAATTATATAGGAAACCACCAGAGCATAAAACTGGATACGCTTCTTGAAACCCTCAATCAATTAAAAGGTAAATCCGGTTTTATCACAACTCATTATGCCGAAGATGGTGAAGCTGAAAGAATGTATTTTACCAAAGAAAACGGCCAGAAAATAGATGCCATACGCCTTCAAATAGAACAATGGAAAACTGCCCAAGAAATACATGAAGACACTTATTTTTTTCTGTTAGCAAGTTTATTAGAAAGTGCCGATAAAGTGGCAAATACCGCATCGGTGTATGGGGCATATTTAAAAAAAATAAAAACAAGTGCCGCTAAAACCCTCGTTTTAGAACCTGCTGTTTTTGAAAAAACCACCACAGGGCATCTTGTTTTTCAAGAAGATGCCAATGTATTAATTAAAAAAATAAGTGGTGATATTTTGTATTTAGATCCGCCCTACAATGCCAGACAATATGGCGCAAATTACCATTTGTTGAATACTATAGCAAAAATGGATACCTTTGTGCCTAGTGGTAAAACCGGCTTAAGAGAATATGCAAAAAGCAACTATTGCAAAAAAGGCGAAGTGGCCAAGTCATTTGCAGATTTGCTTGCAAACGCACAATTTCGATACATCTATTTAAGTTATAATAACGAAGGATTGATGTCGCAAACAGAAGTGGAAAAAATAATGAAACGTTTTGGAAATTATCACTTAGAAACAAAAAAATACCAACGTTTTAAAGCCGACAAAACCGAAAGCCGAAACCACAAAGCAACTTTTACCAATGAATTTTTACATCTATTAGAAAAACGATAAATGATGTTTACTAAAAAAGCAAATATAATTTTTCAAGAAGCTATCCATACATACCATATTCTAAATACGGTAGATCAAGCATTTGAAAACCCATACGACAAAAACGCACAGCGCATTGAGCATCTATTATACCGAAAATGTTGGATAGACACCGTGCAATGGCATTATGAAGATATAATTCGCGACCCGAATATTGATCCAGTAGCGGCATTACAATTAAAACGTAAAATAGACGCTTCCAATCAGGACAGAACCGATATGGTGGAATATATTGACAGTTATTTTCTAGAGAAATATAAAAACACCAAAGTTAAAAGAACTGCAAAAATCAATACCGAAAGTCCTGCCTGGGGTATAGACAGGCTTTCCATTTTAGCATTAAAAGTGTTTCATATGGAGGAAGAAACCACAAGAGAAGATGCCACCAAAGAACATCGCCTAAAATGCAAAGAAAAGCTAGATGTGCTTTTAGAACAACGCATCGATCTTTCTAAAGCCATTGACCAACTGTTAGAAGACATAGCTAATGGAGAAAAGTATATGAAAGTGTACAAACAAATGAAAATGTACAATGATGAGGAATTAAACCCCGTATTGCGAAAAAAATAACCATGCCAAAACCCACTCACATTCTGGTAATTCGTCTTTCTGCAATGGGAGACGTAGCGATGACGTTGCCGGTTTTGCGTGTTTTTTCTGCTACCTACCCACTTGTGAAAATTACGGTTGTTTCAAAAGCTTTTTTTAAACCTCTTTTTACCGAATTGCCCAATGTGCATTTTTTTTCGGCAGAAGTAAATGAAAAGCACAAGGGAATAAAAGGGGTATTAAAATTAGCAAGAGAATTAGACAAAGAAGGAATAGATGGAGTAGCCGATTTGCATAATGTGTTGCGATCAAAACTAATAAAAACCTATTTTCGGGTAAATAACATCCCAACGGCAGAAATCGATAAAGGTAGGGCAGAAAAGAGAGCCTTAACACGAAAAAACAACAAACACTTTGTGCCACTTTCCACTACGATAGAGCGTTATGCAAAAGTATTTGAAACGCTTGGATTTCCGGTAGATTTGCACCAACATCAATTTCCTAAACGCAAAGAACTTTTACCAAGTCTTTCGCCGTTTATAGATAGTGCCTATAAAAATCATATTGGTATTGCCCCTTTTGCAGCTTTTGAAGGGAAAATGTATCCGTTAGCATTAATGGAAGAAGTAATTCAATGGTTTGATGCTACTAAAGAAACACAAATTTTTCTTTTTGGTGGTGGCAAACAGGAAACGGAAAAGCTACAACTTTTGGCTGAAAAATTTCCTTCTGTAATCAATATGTCAGGCATTTTATGTTTTAAAGAAGAGTTATCCTTAATTTCAAATTTAGATATTATGCTTGCTATGGACAGTGGCAATGCACATTTAGCAGCAATTTATAACATACCCACCATCACCCTTTGGGGAGTTACGCATCCGTATGCCGGGTTTTACCCTTTTGGGCAACCGGAAGAAAACGCTTTGTTGGCAGACCGAAGCAAATTTCCACTAATACCCACATCCATTTATGGCAATCGATTTCCCAAAGGCTATGAAAAAGCCATACAAACCATAACCCCACAAGAGGTTATTAAAAAAATGGTTTCTATTTTAGAAAAGAATTAAAACAGCAATAGCTGTGCTTTGAGGAAGTTATACATCGTCATAATCTACAACCACCACAGAGGTTGTAGGATGAGATTGGCACGTTAGGATTAATCCTTCGGCAATTTCACTATCGGTAAGAATTTGGTTTTTTCGCATCACTACTTTTCCTTCTTTTAAACGAGCAATGCAAGTGCTGCAAATTCCACCTTGACAAGAATAAGGCGCATCTAAATTCTGACCCAACACCGATTCTAAAACCGATTTATTTTTTGGCATTACAAACCTAGTAGTTTCGTCATCAAGAGTTACCGTTAGCGTTGTTTTTCCATCTAACGTTTCAGAAATCGGCACCATTTCTGAGGTGGTAAATAGCTCAAAATGAATGTTTTCTTGAGTTGCACCATTTGCTGCTAAAACTGTTTTCAGTTCATTTATCATTTCCTCAGGTCCGCATAAATAGTAGGAATGAATGGAAAGATGTTTGTATTTATTTTTTACAAAATAATTGGCAATAGCAGTTGAAATTCTACCAAATTGTGCATTAATTTGTTGCGTTCTGCTAAAAACAAATTCTAAGAAAAATCGCTCCGGAAAGCGTGTTTGCAACGCTGTCAACGCTTTTAGAAAAATAGTTTCTTCAGGAGATTTATTGCCATACACTAATAAAAAAGTACTTTTAGGCTCCTGTTCTAACACAGTTTGTAGGATAGACATTATGGGAGTAATTCCGCTTCCTGCAGCAAAAGCGGCATAATTATTTGCAGCATTTTTGTTTGGAGTGAAAAGGAATTTTCCCTCCGGCAGAAAGACATTTAGAGTTTGATTTACCTGCAAATTTTTATTGGCATATACCGAAAAAGCACCACCGGGGACTTCTTTTACCACAACAGCTAATTCGCCACTTTGCGGAGTAGAAAACAGCGAGTAGGCTCTTCGCACCGGTTTCTCGTTTATAGTGGATTCTAAAGTAATATATTGCCCTGCCTGAAACGCGTAAAGAGCTTTTAATGCTTCCGGAACCTGAAAATGTAAAGAAACGGCACTTGGGGTTTCTCGTCGAATTTCTTTTACAGAAAGGGAGTGGAATTTGGCCATATTTTTTTTGCAAAAATACAACCTAGATTTTAAACTTGCGAGGCCTTTAAAAAAGATTCAAAAATTATTTTTTATAAGGAAGATGGACGTATTTACATGCGGCAATTTTAAATTTTAATTGCAGTTGCCTTATATTTTGAAAAAGAAACGTATTTTTACACCTCGCATCTATTTTTTAAATACTAAAAGCGAAGGTTTTTAGTTAGTTATTATATAAACAGAATCCAATTGAAAAGCATTTATACAACTTCGATTTGCATCCTTGTCATCATCTTGGTAGCTTCCTCCTGCTCCAGAAAAAAAAGCACCTTTATGACAAGAAATTTCAGAGCCGTTAACACGGAATTTAACGTGCTGTATAATGGAGAATTAGCCTTAGAGCAAGGCAAGAAAAGTTTAGCACAAAACACGCCGGAAGATTTTTTTCAAATTTTACCTGTAGAACGCATCACCGTAAAAGAAGAAATACAACTTCCAGGAGCCTCAAAAAACACCGACTTTGAGCGTGCCGAAGAAAAATCGGTGAAAGCCATTCAAAAACATGCCATTTATTTTGACGGCAAAGAGCACAACCCACAAATAGACGAAGCCTATATGATGCTAGGAAAAGCACGTTATTTTGATTCTCGTTTTATACCTGCATTAGAAGCCTTTAATTTTATACTCTTCAGATATCCCACAAGCAATAGTATAAATACGGCAAAAATTTGGAGAGAAAAAACAAACATTCGGTTGAACAATGAAGATTTAGCCATAAAAAATCTAAAAGAGTTATTTGAAAAAGCAAAACTGGAAGACGAAGAATTTGCAGATGCTTCAGCGATGATGGCGCAAGCCTATATTAATTTAGAAGCTACAGATAGCGCTCTTGTTCATATTAAAAATGCAGCTAATTTTACCAAAGACAATGAAAATAAAGGCAGATTACTTTATATAAAAGGGCAACTCTATAATTTGTTAGGTGAAAAAGACAGTGCCAATCTTGCTTTTGATGAGGTTATAGCGTTAAACAGAAAGTCACCACGTGCATATATGATTAACGCCAAAATGGAAAAAGCAAAGAATTTTGATTATGATAAAGGCAATAAAATAGCACTTCAAGAAGAACTAGAAAAGCTAGCAGAAGACAGAGAAAACAGGCCTTTTCTAGATATAATTTACCACCAAACAGGAGTATTTTTCCGAGAAAAAGATAGCATAAACACCTCTATTGGGTACTACAACAAATCGATTAAAGAATTTAGGCAAAACAATACCCTTCAGGCATTAAATTATGCCTCTTTGGGCGACATATATTTTGACAATTCCGAATACAAAAAAGCCGGTAATTATTATGATAGCACCTTAAAACACCTAACAATAAACACCAAAGAGTACCGACAAATTAAAAAGAAAAGAGACAATCTGGAAGAGGTTATTCGCTATGAAGATATAGCAAAAACCAACGACAGTATATTGGATTTAGTTGCAATGACAGAAGAACAACGACTTGCTTATTTTACAGAATACACTACTAAATTGAGGGCATCAGCAATTTCAGATTCCCTAGCTGCGGTAAAACAAAAAGAAAGTTTCCGCTCAGACGAATTTTTTAAAGGCAACAAAAAAGGAGACGAAAGCACCACAGGCGGTACATTCTATTTTTATAACCAGACTGCGGTGGCTTTTGGAAAACAAGAATTCAGAAAACAATGGGGCGATAGAAAACTAGAAGACAATTGGCGCCGATTTAATAAAAATGTACAAATGGATTTAAATCCTAAAAGTAAGGATTTACAAGCTATTACCACGGGGGGCACTAGCGGGGATATGTTTTTACCGGAGACCTATCTTGCCAAAATTCCAAGTGATGAAAAGCAAATTGACAGTATTTCAAAGGAAAGAGATTTTGCATACTACCAATTAGGGCTTATTTACAAGGAAAAATTTAAAGAATATAACTTGGCAATCACTCGTTTGGAAAAATTACTCACCTTTCCACCGGAAGAGCGTTTAATAGCACCGACAAAATACCATTTGTATAAAACGTATGAAATTTTAGGAAACAATGCCATGGTACAACGCTATAAAGATGACATAGTAACTAACCATCCGGAATCGCGATATGCGGCAATAATAAACAATCCGGACGCTATTTTATCGACAGATGAATCTAGCCCGGAGTTTAAGTATTTTGAACTATATCAACTTTTTGAATCACAAAAATACGATGAAGTAATTGCCTTAGCCGATGTGTATATCACTGGGTTTACCGGAGATGAAATAGTACCAAAATTTGAATTATTAAAAGCTACAGCCATCGGCAGAAGAGATGGATTTGATGCCTATAAAAAAGCATTAAATTTTGTGGCGTTAAATTATCCAAACAGTGACGAAGGAAAAAGGGCGCAGCAAATATATTCCGGCACCCTTCCCCTCATAGAAAAGTTTGATTTTGTACAAAATGAATCTTCTGAAAGGTGGAAGTTAGTATATGAATTTGATGCTGCTTCCGGAGCGGATGCTCTAGCATTTCAAGAAAAGCTAAACAAGGCTATAGAAGAGTTAAAATATACGTATTTAACCACTTCGTTGGATTATTACACCACTAATAAAATTTTTGTGGTAGTTCATGGATTGTACAGTAGAGAAGGTTCAAAAGGATTTGCTGAGATTTTAAAAACAAACAAAAAATATAAAGTTACCAGGCCCTATTTCGAGATTTCTTCACCAAATTATGCTGTAGTACAAGTGCATAAAAATTTGGAATTGTATAACGACAAAATCGAATAATCATGTTTACAAGCAACAAAACAAAATCCCCAATAGTAATAGGCAACCAACAAAACCGTATTACTGAAGGTACAAGCATTACCGGCGATATTTTGGCAAAGTCAGGGATGCGCATTGACGGAAATATACTTGGAAACGTATCGACACCCTCTAAAGTAGTTTTAGGAGAAACAGGATCTATAAAAGGAACCTTAGAATGCGAAAACGCCGATATAGAAGGCAAATTTTCGGGAAACATGACCATTTCAGGCACACTAACCCTAAGAGCCACAGCGCAAGTAGATGGCGATGTTGTTGCCGGCAAGCTTGCCATTGAGCCCGGTGCTACTTTTAATGCAACCTGTGTGATGAAAGGAGCGGTAAAAACAATGGCTAAAAGAATAGAGGAAGAGGAAAGTACTATAAAATCGCAAAATCACTCCTTTGAAAGAGCTGAAAGACAAACCCAAGAAACAGCTCAATAATCCGTTTGGTGCCTATGCACATTACTCTGGATTGGTATTTCAAATGGCAGCCATCATTGGTGTTGGCACTTTTATAGGCTATCGGCTAGATGTTCATTATAAAACGGATAAACCCCTTTTTACTGCAGGATTTTCCTTATTATCTGTCCTTGCAGCCATTTTTGTAGTGATAAGACAATTGCTTTCCAATTCCCATAAAAAATCAAAATGAACCCCATTTTTATAAAGAGAGAAATACAGTTTTTGGTATGGCTTTTAATGTTTACGTTATTGCTTTTTGTAGTACACTGGTATATCTTGTTTCATTTTTATAGTGACATTACCCTTGTACTTCCACTTTGGAGTATTTATGGATTTCATTTTATTACGGTGTTTCTTGTTTATTCTATTATTAATTTTAAAGAATCTGAAGGCAACAAAAATGTTTTTATTTTATTTATGGGAGCAACACTGATAAAAATGATTTTAACCATCGTTTTTTTACTTCCTATTCTTTTAAAACCAAACGATAATGCTACACTGGAAGTTTTCAATTTTTTTATTCCCTATTTTTTATTTTTGGCTTTTGAAATTGTGCAGATTACTTTTTTCTTAAAAGAAAACCAAGATAGAAACAAATAATATACTACTTTTTATTGCTTTCCCTTTCAATTAATTTAGAGTAATCTTTTTTAGCAAAAGAGGGTTAGTTGATGATTTGGTGAAAGCAAAGCTGCCTTACCGTTTTTTAATAAGAAGAATTTCGTCGTCAGAGAATTCCATCCAGGCAATGTCGTAGATGTAGTGAAACATTTTGCCTTTACTGTTTACATGAAAATGGGTGTGGTATTGAAAGCGGAATTTTTTTTGTTCCAGAATATTGCGATACACTTTAATTTGCGTTTTGTTTTTGCCCAAAAGTTCAAGAGCAATGC
>MNYN01000087.1 GCA_001873105.1 Flavobacteriaceae bacterium CG2_30_34_30
CACAGATAGACTTCCCGGATGACACCGATGATGAAATACCAACCGCACCGATTGATGGCTTTATAGGTTTGGGTTTGGTAGCTGGAGCGTGGTATGGCATTAAGAAATTGAAGAGGAAAAAGTAAAAGGATAGTTTGTCAGGCTTTTTCTTGGGGGCATGAGCGTGCCTACCGGACAGGCAGGCTCATGCCCCCAAGAAATATTTTAATTAAAATGAAAAAAAAGCACTACACAAAGTAGGGTATTTAAAGTAGTTCATGTTTTACATTAAAAATACACCTACATTATGCTAATTCTATTTCTTTATTTTTTGTGGCTTACTTTGATTTTAAAAAAGAAAATATCCTTTTTTCAAGTAAAACAACAGGTAAGAAGTAGGACAAAAGTATATTTTTTAAGTTTAAGTAGGTTTAACTATCTCTCTTTATATCCAAGCATTACACAAATTAAAAACCGACCAATGAAAAAAATTGTTTTAGGAAGCATCCTTGTTTTATCTAGTTTACAATCCTGTGCCGTGGTAGAGGAATATGAAAAAGTGTATGTCAATGATCCGGATATGGTTCTTACCGCCAGATCTAGTGAGCGCTTTGAGAATGCTTTTCAAGTGTATCGCGAAGCAGCGGTAGGAGGCAACGGAGGCAAAACTGGAGGTGGCTGTGGCTGTAATTAACAATCTTTTTTCTAAATCCTTTTTTATGCGTAATAAACTATCGTTGGTATTGTTTTGCTTTTCGCTAACCTTACTTGCCCAAAATGAAAATTCTGATTATAAGAAAAAGGTTTTAGAAAGCTCTGAAATGGAGTTTCTTAGCAGTTATTATACACAAGATGGCACTCATTCCGTAATTGGAGGAGGTATAGGAACAGAAAAATTAAATGATGAAACTGCTTCTATTATTCTTTCTACTCCTTTAGGTGATGATGCGGTTCTTACTATGGATGTGGGCATTTCAGCTTACTCTTCGGCATCTTCCAGCAATACCAATCCATTTAGTAGTACCGGAGCATCACAGGGAGGTGGTGAGGAGGAGGATGATGATGATGACAGAGGAGATGAAGGACACGGCGGTAAAGCCACTCCACCTACCGGAACCCCTTGGCAAGCGTCATCAGGAGCATCAAAAACCGACGAACTTATTTATATAAACGGTTCTTACAGCCACAGTTCAAAAAGCAGAAATTTTATTTGGAATGCGCATGCGGCAGTTTCAAACGAATATGATTATACCTCTTTGGGTTTAGGAGCAGGTATCTCCAAACTATTTAATAAAAAAAATACAGAAATATCGCTTTCTGCTAGTGCCTATCTCGATACATGGCGACCTATATATCCTACCGAATTGCACGAATTTGAAAGCTATGGTAGCAATTTTTTGAATCAAGGGTTCTTTAGTGGTGTAACGGTTTTAGATCAAAGCGGTAATGCAAGCGGTGCTTATTTACCAACTCAATTTAGTAGCTACCAACAAGTAAATAGAAATTCCTATGCCTTGACCTTAGGGTTTTCGCAAATAGTATTAAAAAAACTGCAAATAGCATTATCTGCCGATATTTTAACACAAAATGGATTGCTTTCCACGCCATACCACCGAATTTACTTTGCCGATAAACCGCAATATTTTATAGGTAACGCTAGTTCGATAGCCAATTATGCCAGTCCGCAAAACAAAGATGTATTCCGTTTAGCCGATGATGTAGAGCGACTACCCAATACCCGATTTAAAATACCGGTGGGAGTGCGACTAAACTATTATATGAATGCATCCTTTACGCTTAGGACTTTTTATCGCTATTATTCAGACGATTGGGGGATAACCTCACAAACCGTAAATTTTGAATTGCCTGTAAAACTAAACCGAAGTTTTACCATTGCACCGATGTATCGTTTTTACACCCAAACCCAAGCCACCTATTTTGCGCCTTACAACCAGCATGTTTCTACAGAAATCTACTATACTTCCGATTATGATTTGTCGGCATTCCATAGCAGTCAAATAGGAGGTAGCATTTCCTATACCGATCTGTTTACCACATTTAAAATAGGATCATTTGGTTTAAAAAATATCGATTTGCGTTATAATAGGTACACCCGTAG
The DNA here is from genome assembly GCA_001873105.1 of Flavobacteriaceae bacterium CG2_30_34_30. GTDB lineage: Bacteria > Bacteroidota > Bacteroidia > Flavobacteriales > Flavobacteriaceae > Planktosalinus. Next base: position 2,099 of record MNYN01000087.1, read on the forward strand.
TGATTTGTTAACTGCTAATATAGTAAGTTTTAGCGTGAAGTTTGTGGGAAATTAATAAGCAGAGCTGCATGGTAATTAATGGGTTTTTTTAACATACGGTTTTCCATATATTATATATAAAAAAGATGGTTTTATTCAATTAATAAATATACTTTTATCCAAAATAAAAACTATAGAAAAAAAAGTAATAAATCAATTTTTTAAATTCTAATTAATCCCTAATCTAATTATGAGTTTTTCAATAAAACCAATTGCAATAGCAATCCTATTTGCTGTAACCTGTCCTTTTCTGCTTCTTGCACAAACTCCGGAACAAGTCAGTAAAATTACTTCCCATTACAACATTAATTATTTAAACCAACTGTCGGCAGACTTTTTAGAGAGGTCGCAAAGCGAAAAGGCAAGTGCAGTGGCGTATGCAAAAGCCTATAACCTTCCAATAACCAAAACTTTGGAAAATGGAAGTTTTGCCGAATTGCAGCGCGTATTGCCCGACGGCACCCTTATTTACTATCAAACCAATAATGTAAACGCGGCAAAATCTACTCGGGTAAACCATATTAATATAGGTGGCACTACAGGTTTCAATTTAGATGGTCAGAATATGATAGCCTACGTGTGGGATGGTGGCCATCCGCGTGTTACCCATCAAGAATATGACGGACCGGGAGGAAACAATAGAGTAACGATACAAGATGTAGCCGCAGAAGGAGGAACACAACTTAATTTTCATGCAGCACACGTTACGGGGACCATCGCTGCCTCCGGTTTTCTTCCGGCAGCTAAGGGAATGGCACCTCAAGCAAAAGTGCGTGGGTATATGTGGAATAATGATGAATCTGAAGCTACCACCGCAGCAGCCAATGGCATGCTACTTTCTAACCATTCTTATGGGTGGGATGCAACAACAATTTCTGATCAATGGTTTGGAGCTTACCAAACGGATGCCAGAAACTGGGATGTCATTATGTATAATGCCCCGTTTTATTTGATGGTAAATTCAGCCGGAAATGACGGAACAGACAATACTTCTAACGCTTTCCCTCTTTTAGGAAACCCGAATTATGATAAATTGAATGGTATTTCTACCGCCAAAAACAATTTAGTAATAGCTGCGGCAAATGACGCAAACATTGATGCAAATGGCAATTTAGTTTCGGTATCCATCGCCAGTTTTAGCAGCCAAGGTCCAACCGATGATTTTAGAATAAAACCCGATATTACCGGAAATGGGGTAGGATTAACCTCTAGTTATGATGGCACAGATTTCGATTATGGCACTATCTCCGGTACCTCCATGTCTTCACCCAATGTAACCGGCTCCTTGCTGTTATTGCAACAACATGCAAACCAAGTAAATGGCAATTTTATGCGAGCCGCTACCTTAAAAGGTCTAGCCTTGCACACCGCCGACGATGCCGGACCAACAGGACCCGATGCCGTATGGGGTTGGGGATTGCTCAATGCCAAGCGTGCCGCAGAGGCGATTACAAATAACGGTACTTCCACACTAATGCAAGAGTTAACTCTTTTTCCGGGGCAAACCTATACCATCAATGTAGATGCCGATGGTATTAATGATTTATTGGCAAGCATTTCTTGGACCGACCCGGCAGGCACCATAAATACAGGTACAAATTCATCCACACCCGCCTTAGTCAATGATTTAGACATACGGGTTACGCAAGGCGCAACAACTTTTTATCCATGGCGATTAACCGGATTAACCACCAATAGTAATGGAGGAGATAATAATGTAGATCCTTTTGAGCGCGTAGATATAGCCGGAGCTTCCGGATCGTACACCATTACTGTTACCCACAAAGGTTCGTTAACTGGGGGAAGTCAGAATTTTAGTTTGTTAGTTAGCGGTCTTTTAGTGGTATGTTCCGCGGCTACAGTACCACAAAACATCATGGTAAACGGCATTACCGGTACCACAGCAGGAGTATCTTGGCAAACGGTTGCAGGAGCTTCGTATGATATACAGTACAGAGAGATAGGCGCACCCAGTTGGATTTTAGTAGAAAACCTAACGAACCCTAATTATCTTATGACAGGCTTAAGCCCAACCACCAATTATGAACTACAAGTGCGCAGCAAATGTCCGGCAGGTTCACCTTCGGTATTTTCGGCATCGGTCAATTTTACAACAATTGGCTTAACCTATTGTAATTCGTCCTCACAAAATCCCTCAATCGATTTGTATATAAGCAATGTGTCGCTAAACACCATTAACAATATTTCTTCTTTTAGTGCTTACACTGATTACACAGGAATAAGCACCACCTTGGAGCAGGGACAAACCTACCAAATTACTATAACTGTAGGAAACACTAACCCTTCATTTTTTGCAAGACACTCAGTGTGGATAGATTATAATGTCAATGAAAGTTTTAACGATCCCGGAGAGCAAGTTTTTACTTTAGATAGTACAGCAGGTATAGTAGCCACCGGACAATTTACTGTTCCTATGGGCATAAATGAGGTAACCACTCGTATGCGGGTTTCTATGAGTAATACTGGAATACCCACCTCTTGTGAAAACTTTCCTTTTGGTGAGGTGGAAGATTATACGGTGGTAGTAAAACGCCCAGAATTTATTTATGAAAACGGATCTTGGACTCCTCAAAATCCAGTAGGTGTTATCACTTCAAACCATGATTTGACAGTTATTAATGGTACAGCAATATTAAATGGAAATATTAACGTTTACGACATTGCTATAAATCCCGGTGCTAATTTAAGTACGGGCTATGTTGTAAAATTATTTGGAGATGTCAACAATCAAGGAGCCTTTGTTTTTAGTAGTGATGCCACACGCACAGGGCAGCTAGATGCAGTCGCACCCACCTCTGTTCTTACCGGTCCTGTCACCATCCAACGCTACATTCCCGCCCGTCGTGCCTTTCGGTTTTTATCTTCTTCGGTAACTACTAGTGGCAGCATACATGCCAACTGGCAAGAAGGTGCGATAAACGCAGCAGACAATCCCAATCCCGGTTTTGGCACGCACATAACCGGCTCCACCACAGGAGCCAATGGATTTGATGCTACACCTAGCGGCAACCCATCGATGTTTACCTTAAACAATACAGCGCAAGCTTGGCAAGCAATAGCCAATACCGATGTGAACACCCTCACCGCAGGAACGCCCTACCGCATTTTAGTGCGCGGTGACCGAAGTATTAATGTAAACAGTAATAGCTCGGCACCTACAAACACAACACTGCAAGCAACAGGCACGCTATTTACCGGCACAAAAACCGATACCAATTTTAGCACGGTGGCCGGCGAGTTTAATTTCTTTGGAAATCCGTATCCCGCTGCGGTAGATATGAATGCCGTAGTAGGAGCTTCTACAAACATCAACCCCAATTTTTATTATGTTTGGGATCCCACTTTAGGAGGAGTACCAAATCCCGGAACCCCCGGAGGACGAGGAGCCTATGTAACAGTGGCATTACCTGCCGGAACAAACGCAAGCAGTTCAGCAGCCAACCAATACCTACAACCCGGCCAAGCGGCATTTGTAACCACCTTGGCAAATGGTGCGGCATCGATTACTTTTCAGGAAACACAAAAAGCCGTAAACCAACCGCTAACCGCAGTATTTATTACCGATGCACAATTAGATATCCGTTTGTATGAAGCCACCGCCTTTGCCACCGGTAATACCGCCTCAGACGGGTTGCGATTGCAGTTTGCAGAAACCGGCGACAATGCCATTACCGCACTAGATGCTGCTAAGTTTTTTAACCAAGATGAAAATTTAGCCATACAGAACGATGGCAAAAAGTTAAGCATAGAAAGCAGAGCCTTACCACAAGTAGGAGAGGTGTTGCCGTTGTTTACCAACCAATACCGCCACACCGAGTATGTTTTGGAAATGCACCTAGAAGAATTGCAAGGCGTAACGGCATACCTTCGAGATGTGTTTACCGGCGAGAATACCGAATTGACAAACAATGATACTACGCTTTACAGTTTTACTATTGATCAGAATGATGCAAACAGCATCGCCCCCGACCGCTTTGAAGTCGTTTTTGAAGAAGTTGTTTTAGGCACTAACGACCAAGGGTTTGGAGCTGGATTTGTGTTGTATCCCAATCCGAGTGCCATACAATTTGCTATTGGTACTAAAAACTTAAATGGGCAAGAAGTAACGGTGCAAATAAGCAATGTTTTAGGACAAGAAGTGTTTCAAAAAACCTATGAAGTAGGAGGGAATGGGCAGGTAAGTATTGCGCCACCGGCATTAAGCAAAGGCATATATGTAGTAACCCTTACCAATGAAGAAGGCGCACGTTTCACCACCAAATGGATTAAAAAATAAATAGACTTCGCTATGAAAATATATAAAATAACGTCCCTAAAAAAAGTACGAATGCTATTGCTTTTTTGTTTATTAGCACTAGGCATAGAAACCGCACAAGCACAGATAGACTTCCCGGATGACACCGATGATGAAATACCAACCGCACCGATTGATGGCTTTATAGGTTTGGGTTTGGTAGCCGGAGCGTGGTATGGCATTAAGAAATTGAAGAGGAAAAAGTAAAAGGATAGTTTGTCAGGCTTTTTCTTGGGGGGATGAGTCTGCCTGTCCGGTAGGCTCGTCCACCCAAGAAATATGTTAATTAAAATTCCTAACAAAAAAGCCCTAACCTTCTTCGCCGCAGGCGGATGCAATCAAACTATCTCTAAGCAAATTTACTAGGTAAGCAATCGTTAATTTATTTCCTCCTCACTTTCGGTTCTGTAATACCATTTCCATTTTATGTTTTCTACAAAACTTTTTATATCTTTGTGAACTAAATATACTATATATTCGTATAATGGGTTCATCTAATCAAAATAGAGACTGGTTACTACAGGTTTATCAAAGCCCTCGTTCTGTATTTGGCTTGGCGGATATTGCATTGCTTACCGGTGAGTCAAACCCTATTTCTTTAACTAAGAAATTGCATTACCAGATAGGCAAGGGGAATTTAAAAAATCCGCGCAAAGGATTGTATGCAAAACCAAACTACGACCCTGCAGCTCTGGCCTGCACCTTATATACACCCACTTATGTATCATTAGATTATGTACTTCAAAAGGAAGGAATTATTTTTCAATATGACAGTGCCATTACAGCAGTCAGTTATTTGAGTCGCGCTTTGGAAATTGAAGGCTGGCAAATAAAGTACAGAAAGATCAAGGATGCGGTTTTGTTAAATACAAACGGAATTATTTCCAATGAGAATGGCATCCATATAGCAACCAAAGAAAGGGCTTTTTTAGATATGCTTTATCTCAACGGGAACATGTACTTTGATGCAATAAATACATTAAATAAAAATAAGGTGCTAAACTTGCTTCCTATGTATGCGTCTAACGTCCTTGAAAAACGCGTAAAAAAAATATTGAAAATATGAACATCACCAAACATAAATCCTATTTGATACGGATTTTAAAAGATATTTATAGCGATGTAGAACTTGGTAACCTACTTGGTTTTAAGGGAGGAACGGCATTGCTGTTTTTTGAGCAATTGCCACGATTTTCTGTTGATTTAGATTTTCATCTCATTAAACCAGACAAACGGGTTTTGGTTTTTGAAAAAATCCGTTCCATTGTATTAAAGTATGGTAAAATAGATGATGAAGCGATTAAACATTACGGACTTGTTATTGTGCTGGATTATGGTTCTGGAGAACGAAAATTGAAAGTAGAGATTTCAACCCGACAGTTTGACAATCATTATGAAATAAAAAATTTATTGGGAATCAGCATGAAGGTGATGACCATGCCAGATATGTTTGCCCATAAAGTTTGTGCACTTTTAGATCGGGCCACTTTTACCAATCGAGATTTGTTCGACTGTTGGTTTTTTATGGAGAAGCAAACGCCAATAAATAAGCAAATTGTGGAAGAACGGATGAAAAGACCTTTAGCAGATTATTTACAGGATTGTATTGGCTATCTGGAAAAAATGTCCAATAAAAATATACTTCAAGGTCTTGGTGAAATGTTGGATGAGGATCTAAAAAAATTTGTAAAAACAAAATTGCGACTTGAAACCATTGCCTTATTTAAAATTTACGCAGCCATGCCTTTATTGGAAGAATAATTTTAACCGAGATACGAATACAAAGTTTTTATACAATAAATCGATGGTAGGGCGAGGGTTAATTTTGCTTGTTCTTGGTTGGATGAGCTTGCCTGTCCGGTAGGCAGGATTGCTTCGCTTTTTTGCCTTTGGCAAAAACGCCTACCTACGGTAGATAAATTCGCAATGACGGTTTGAATTTTAAATTTTGGATTTTGAATTGTTTTTGGAGGAGGAGGGTTTATTGAGTTTGTGATTGGGTGGGTGAGCCTGTCTGTCCGGTAGGCTCGTCCACCCAAGAAATATTTTAATTACCCTTTTTTAGGAAAAATTAAACAAAAATTTTCCCAATAGAGACCCTTGCCAATAATAACTTTTGTAATTTTGTGAAAGCTTTATCTATGCTTTATAAAGCCCTTTTTATCACTATGAGTACCTCTAAAATTTATTTATCTTCTCCACATATGGGTGGAAGCGAGCAGGAGTTTGTAAATGAAGCATTTGCTACCAATTGGATAGCCCCTTTAGGTCCAAATGTAACCGGGTTTGAAGAAGATATAAAAAAGTACCTCCAAAAAAACACCGATTTCAATGCACCACAACAAGAAATAGAAGTAGCAGCATTAAGCTCTGGTACTGCCGCTTTACATTTGGCATTGATATTACTAGATGTACAACCCGGTGATGAAGTGATTTGTCAAAGCTTGACCTTTTCGGCATCGGCAAATCCAATAGTATATGTAGGTGCGACGCCTGTTTTTATTGACAGTGAAGAAGAAACCTGGAATATGTGTCCGATACATTTGGAAGCTGCCATAGTAGATAGAATAGCCAAAGGCAAAAAGCCAAAAGCCATCATTGGTGTACATTTATATGGTATGCCCTTCCAAGTAGAAAAGATTGTGGCCATTGCAAAAAAATATGAAATTGCACTAGTTGAAGACAGTGCCGAAGCACTTGGAAGTACCTACAAAGGACAAAAATGTGGCACTTTTGGTGATTTGTCCATCCTTTCGTTTAACGGCAATAAAATCATCACCACTTCAGGCGGAGGTGCCTTGATTACTAAAACCAAGGCAGAAAAAGACAAAGCTGTTTTTTTAGCGACACAGGCAAGAGACCAAGCACCACATTATGAGCATAGTGAAATTGGGTATAACTACCGTATGAGCAATGTATGTGCAGGAATAGGAAGAGGACAAATGCAAGTGCTGGATGCCCACGTAGCATTACGAAGAAAAAATAATTTTTTTTATACCCAATTGTTTAAAAATATAAATAGTGTGCGTATATTTATGGAACCAAACAAGACCTATGTTTCTAACCATTGGCTAAGTTGTATTGTAATAGATAAAAAAATGTCTAATGGTATAGGACCAACAGAAGTACGTTTGGCATTAGAAAAAGAAAATATTGAAAGTAGACCCTTATGGAAACCCATGCACTTGCAGCCTATTTTTAAGGATGCTCCTTATTATGGGAGTAGGGTAGCAGAAAATTTATTTCATAATGGATTGTGTTTGCCGTCAGCATCTAACCTCACCTCTGCTGATTTGCACCGAATAGAAAAAACGATTAGGCATTGTTTTAATAATTGATTGTTTTTTTTAAAATAAAATAATTCTCCCCAAAAAAAATCAGAATCGGAAAGTTGGTATTATTAAACCACTTTTAGAAAGTAAAAAACAGTGCTATGTATGAAAGTTTACTAAATAAGTTTAGAAGAATACTTCTCAAAGGTGATAATAAGTTAGGAATAACCAGTATTCGTTATTTGCCAAGATGGATAGTTATCTGTATAGACACCTCTCTTTTAGTCTTGTCCATTATAGCTGCTAATCTAATCTTGCAAAGTTTGCAAATTTCTTTTTACCCAACCTTTACTTGGGTGGAGCGCTATGGTGCTATATTAGTAATCAACGTCTTCTTTTTTATGGTTTTTAAAACCTATGCGGGTTTGATTCGCCATTCTACATTTACCGATATAGTAAAATTGCTTTTATCCAGTTTTGCTACCGGTTTTGTACTGATAGTATTAAACTATATCTTTTATTTTGCAACAGGCTCTAAGATTTATATTTTACCGGGTCTCCTCATTTATTTAATCATTTCTTTTTCGTTTTTATTATTATTTAGAGTGGTTATAAAACAAGTCTATCATCTATTTAAAGAAAACAAAATAGATGTAGTAAAAAAGCGTGTGGTAATTTTAGGTACAGATGATCACGCAATTTCGGTTGCCGAGGCGTTGGCTACCGATTCGATACGACCCTTTGAGCTCGTTGGATTTCTTTCGAAAAACCCCACATACAAAAATATTAGAATCTTAGGAAAACCAGTGATTCTATTCAAGAAAAGGGTATGTGAAAATCTGAGCAAATACAATGTACAAGGAATTTTAATTTTAGGAGATACTTTATCCAAAGATGAAAAAAATGACTTGGTGGATAATTGTTTGGAAAATGGGCTATTGATTTTTAACGTCCCGGTGGTGGAGCAATGGAATTCGGATACCGAATTAACCCAACAAATAAAAGTCATTCAAATTGAAGATCTTTTAAATAGAGAAGTTATTGCTCTGGACAATCGTTTGATAGAAGAAGATTTAAACAACAAAGTGATATTAATAACAGGAGGTGCTGGTTCTATAGGAAGTGAAATGGTGCGGCAAATTGCAAAATTCAATCCCGGAAAATTAGTTATTTTAGACCAAGCAGAAACCCCGTTGTACAATTTAGAACTTGAACTTAATGAGAATTTCCCGGAATTAAATTTTGTAACTGAGTTAGCAAACATCAGTAATATGTATCGGTTAGTCATGCTTTTTGAACAACATCAATTTGATATGATTTACCATGCAGCCGCCTACAAACATGTTCCTATTATTGAACGCAATCCCCATGAAGCAATTTATGTAAATATATTGGGGACTATGAATTTAGTGAAATTAGCTATTGCTAATAATGTATCCAAATTTGTAATGATTTCAACCGATAAAGCAGTGAATCCTACTAATGTTATGGGTGCCTCAAAACGTGCTGCTGAAATGTATGTACAATCCATTCAAAAAGAAAAAGGAGTAAACACCCTCTTTATTACCACCCGTTTTGGCAATGTGTTAGGCTCTAATGGTTCCGTAATTCCCCATTTTAAACGACAAATAGCAAAAGGAGGTCCGGTAACGGTAACCCATCCGGATATTATTCGTTATTTTATGACCATTCCCGAAGCCTGCCAATTGGTATTGCAAGCAGGCACTATGGGAAAAGGAGGGGAAATCTTTGTTTTTGATATGGGAAAACCCGTTAGAATTATGGATTTAGCAACACGAATGATTCGTCTTTCCGGGCTTATACCAGAAAAAGACATACAGATAAAAGTAACCGGCTTGCGTCCCGGGGAGAAACTTTACGAAGAACTTCTTGCCGATGAAACCAATCATTTACCCACCCATCACAACAAGATTATGGTAGCTAAAGATGTTCCAGTGCCTTTTAATGATTTAAAAAAACTCTTTGAAATGGTTGTAAAATCTGCCCTTAAAAAACAAGAGATGGATGTGGTGCGCATTTTAAAAGAAATTGTGGTGGAGTATAAAAGTGAAAATTCAGAGTTTTGTGAATTGGATGTAAAATAATATATAACTATTTGGATCTAAAATTGGGTAAAAGACATAAGATTACAGGACTTATGACGTATGACTAAAAAGGAAAATTGGCTAATTTCTGTAATGGAAGTACATAAATTTTATTAGGTCATACGTCCATGGAAAGCCTTATTCTTGCCTATGGCGATACTTAAAGTCTGAAGTAAGCTAATATCCCTTCCAACCTAAAATAATCAAAACATTAAATTTTCATTCTTATAGAATTGAATGATGTAAATTTTATAAAAAAAATTTAAGACACCAATTACAAATAACCATAAAATATGCATAAAAGAGAAGGTATATTGGTTAAATCACATTATTTTTGCATAATTACTAAAAAACAACCTATGCTATTCCCACAAATACGAGCTACTTTATCCCCAATTTATCCATTTGTTGCGGTATTGTTTATCTTTCTGTTTGTAACCTCATGTGTGTCTAAAAAAGAAATTTTATATCTACAAGATATAGAGAGGATTCATACAGCAACCGATGCATTGCAAAACAATCCTGTAATACGGCCTAATGATATACTATCCATTCAAGTTTCTTCTTATGATATGGAAGCCTCTGCACCATTTAATTTAATGGCACCGGCTAAAAATATCCAAGAGCAAAATACCAACCAAAGTGTACAAGCACAAGGTTATTTAGTAAATAACGATGGCAGTATTGAGTTTCCTGTTTTAGGAACGCTGCAAGTAGGAGGGATGACCCGCCAAGAGCTTGTAGAAGATTTAAAAACAAGAATATCGGTTTATGTAAAAGACCCAATACTAAATGTGCGCATTACCAATTATAAAGTAACCGTTTTAGGAGAAGTAGCCAGACCGGGAGCCTATTATATTGATGACGAACGAATAACTTTATTGGAAGCCTTAGGAAAAGCAGGCGATTTGACCATTTTTGGAAAACGCGAAAATATTTTAATTTTACGCGAACAAAACGGCATAAAAACGTACAGCAAAATAGACCTCACCAAAAGCGAATTCTTAGACTCTCCCTATTATTATTTGCAACAAAATGATGTGGTATATGTACAGCCAAACAATGCCCAAGTAAATTCAGCAGCATATAATAGGAATTCAGGTGTTTATATTTCTATAGCCTCGGTTTTAATTTCTATAATCGTACTTATATCCAGATAACAATTTCATGGAAAATCTTACCTCTAAGACCACAACAGTAGCAAACAACGAGCCCACGTTAAGAGAGCAGATAGGTACCTATTTGAGGCATTGGCCTTGGTTTGTCCTTACTGTTCTAATTAGTTTAATAATTGCTTATTTGTATTTGCGATATACCACCACTTTTTATCAAACCAGCACAAGCATTATCATAAAAGACAGCAAAGGAAGAGGGGCAGCCTCTGAATTAGCTGCTTTTGAAGACATAGGCTTGATTAGTGGTATGAATTCTAATAGTATTGAAAATGAAATCGAAATTTTAAAATCGAAACGCCTCATGACCAACGTGGCAAAAGAATTAGATTTGCACATTCGGTATTTCAAAGAAGGTAAAATAAAAGTGACAGAATTTTTTGCAAACAAAGCATTTTCCATAAAAATAGTAAACGAAAAAGAGGATGTGCCTTACCCAACATATCCGCTATATTTTAAAATCACATCGCCAACTACTTTAGAAATAACAGATTCGGAAACCAACACCAAACAAGAAGTAAATTTTGGCAATCGCGTCTCTTTTCCTTTTGCCGATATTACAATCTTGCCAAGTGCTGTCTTACAAAAGAATTTTGATGCCAAAGAAGACAATACCTTTCTTGTACAATTTGCTAATTTAAATAACATCGTTACCTATTACCAAAATGCCATACAAGTAAGTCCTGTAGTAAAAGGAGGAAGTGTCATAAAGTTAACACTAAACGACCCTGTAAAAGAAAAAGCACAACGCATTTTAGATGAACTAGTTTCCCAATATAATAAAGATGCAACCGAGGATCGAAACTTGGTTTCTTTGAATACCGCAGCCTTTATAGACGAACGGCTGCAAATTATTACGCAGGAATTAGACTCGGTGGAAACGAATAAAGTAGATTTTAAACAAGAAAACCGCTTAACCGATATCCAAGCCGAAGCCCAATTGTTTCTTGAAAACTCCAGCGATTTAAACAAAAAACAAGTAAACCTTGCCACCCAATTAGAGGTAGTAAATTCAGTGGTATCCTACTTAAATAAAGAAGACAAAACAAGCTTGCTACCCGCCAATTTAGGTATTTCAGAAGGTGGAATAGATGGTTTAATAACCAATTACAACCAATTAGTAATAGAGCGCAACCGATTGTTGCGAAGCTCCACAGAACAAAATCCCGTGGTAGTAAATTTGACAAACCAAATAAACCAGTTGCGAAGTAACGTAATAACGAGTTTGAATAACGTGCGAAACTCTCTTCAAGTTTCTTTGCGAGACATCCGGTCGCAAGAAGCAGTTTTTGGCTCAAAAATAGCACAAGTACCCGGAAAAGAAAAAGTATTTCGGGGCATTGAACGACAACAAGGTATTAAAGAAGCCCTTTATTTATTTTTATTGCAAAAAAGAGAAGAAACCTCCATATCACTTGCTGTTACTGCTCCAAAGGCAAAAATTGTGGATGCTGCCTATTCGTCAGAAGGTCCGGTATCCCCAAAATCGAATATTATTTTATTAGCGGCATTTCTTATTGGACTATTAATTCCTTTTTCAATAATTTATGTAAACCAACTGCTTTATGACAAAGTGCGCAATCGAAAAGATGTAGAACGCGAAGTAGGATCCATACCTATTGTTGGGGAAATACCAAAATTAGACGCAAAAGAAGAAGTACTTATTAAACAAAATGACCGATCTATACTTGCCGAATCGTTCCGCATATTGCGAACCAATTTACAATACCTTTTTGTTAACAAAAAAGATCTAGAAAGTGGAAAAACAATTTTTGTAACCTCTACTGTAAAAGGAGAAGGAAAAACCTTTGCCACAGTTAATTTAGCACTGACTTTAGCAAATTCAAACAAAAAAGTAGTTGTTGTAGGCGCAGATATTCGAAATCCACAATTGCATCGATATGTGCCTCACTCCAAAAAAACAAAAGGTGTAACCGATTTTTTAGTTTCAAAAACGTTAAACATTTCTGATTTAATTCAAAAATCAGATTTTAATCCACATCTTGACTTTTTATTTTCTGGAACCATACCACCAAATCCGGCCGAATTATGGTTGAATGATCGGGCTGCCATAATGTTTGCATCCTTAAAAGAAAACTACGATTACATTATAGTAGATACCGCACCCGCAATGTTAGTAACCGATACCTTTTTGATTAGTAGTTTTGCCGATGTAACTTTATATGTCATCCGCGCCGATTATACCGAACGCAAACTTTTAGAGTTTCCGGTTGATGCCGTTGCCAATAAAAAATTACAAGGAGTTGCATTTGTACTTAACCATGTAAAAATGGCAAACTTTGGCTATGGTAATAAATATGGGTATGCCTATGGTGTGGAGAAAAAAGGAATTTTAGAGCAATTGAAACAAAAGTTTAAAAGGTAATTTTACACGATTAGTAAGTAATATGACTTACTACATATTTTTAAAAAGCCTTTCGTTTAATGAAAACACTTCGTTCTTGCAAATTTTAATTTTTTTAAAGTCGGGATGAGAAGGATTTAGGATATAATTAAATTCTTGTGAAACGATAGCCGAAGGCACTCGCAGCAAAAGGTGTTTAGCATCCTTTACAAAACGGTTTCCCAATTGTTGTGTTCCTTCGGTATGAGGATAACAATTCCAATCCTTTTGGAGTTGATTTGCAGCAATTTTTTGGATAGATATAGACTCCGGAATTTCAAGAGTAGTCAATACTAAATCTTTTGGCATCAAATCCATATCAAAATAAACTAAATTTTCCAAGACAGCTAAAGCAATAGAGCCTGAAGTATAAACCACAGCAATCCCTTTTGAATTCCAGCGACCACCATAAAGCCACGCACCCGTACCCAAAAGATTCTCAGCATATTTTTTATTAGAAATCCGGTAAAGTTTCATTATGCAAAAACACCATAAGAAATTCTAGCAAGAGTGGCTTCAACAGCTTTCATGCCTTGAGAAGTATCGAACAATGATTTTGGAACAATACCACCCAAAGCAGTATTAGGGCGACCTAACCACGTGCTGAAGGTATCAAAAGAACCAAAAACCTGCAAACCATAATCAAACAATAAAGTAACCTCTACAAGCTTTTCAGATTGAGAAGGTGTGAGTGTGAGCTTTTCTTTTTTGATGCGCTCTAAGGTTCTGGTAGAGACTTGTAGCATTAAAGCCCATTCTTGTTGTGAAAAAGGCAGCAATGCTTGCGCCTTAATAAAACGAGTGTAAGACAATCCTAAACGAATAACCTTTATTAATTGAAAAGGAGATTGTACACCCTCAATAGATAAAAAGGAAGGGGAAGTGGCATAAGCAGGAGCAACTTCAGCAACACGATGCAAAGTGTCATCAAGGGGTAAAGAAGTATCAAAAAGGATATAATGTGTTAATCCTCCTTTATTAAACTTAGATGTATCTAAAGCGGTCATTTTTTTAATTAGGTAACACAAATATACACATTTGTCAAATATAAAACGACATTTATCGTTATTTTTAATTAATTTTTTTATAGGATCGAAAAACCCTCATTTTCCATCAGCATACGAAAATCATATTGCAAGTCTTCGTGCAAGGCATTTAATTTGTTTTTAATAAATGCCAATTGTCTGTCTTGTATGTTTTTAAGAGATTTATCTTTACTAATAGAGGGAGTAAAATCCTTTAATTGGATACAAAAGTAGACTAGGAGCTCTATTTCGGTTTCCGGTTTTAAGGAATAGCGGATGTGTTTTTTGATATTTTTTAGAATTTTACGAACACTTTTCCGAATCCAATAATAATTTCCGGTATTTATTTCCTCAAATTGATTGGCAGTTTCTTGTTTTACCTTTTCAATATATTGTTCTTCATTATCGGCTTCGAAAAGCAGGTAAGTGAGGAGTTCTTTATTTTCTTTTTTAAATTTTGACAGTCGAAGGCAAAGTTCCAGAAGCTCGTCTTCCGAACGGTAGTTTAGTTCTTTTTTAAGTTGGTTGACAGTGGCTGTTTTCATTGCTATAAGATGCTAAAAAATTAATTTTTATTTTAAAACAACTAAATGAGATAAATTCCTAATTAGCAGTTTTAAAGTGTTAAAAGTAGAAGGAAAATTGGAATTGTCATGGATGCATTACATTAATTTTGAAAAAGAAGTTTCTTAAAAAAGAAAAAAATAGGAATTAAAACAATTTTTTTTTACATAATTTAAAGTACTTTTTAAGTATATAAAATCTTAGATGAAGGTTTGATAAACTACACCATTATTGATTATATTTTTTTTAAAAATTAAAAAAATATACAAGTAACACGAATAAACAATTATTTATATAATTAATTGAATTTAATTAAATGACAATTCGATTTATAATTTATATTATGTAAAATAGAAAAAAGAAGACTACAAT